>JBFJNL010000038.1:0-18546 GCA_041618195.1 Thermoplasmatota archaeon
TCGCCGGAGCGAGCGGAGGCGAGTCGGCTTGAGCGACTTGTTAGCAAGCTGCGGGCTAAGCAGCGATAACTTGTTATTCACCAGTTTTCCGCCTAATGGGGGTCTGGTCGTCTCTGTCGGCCCGAATTATGCCGCTGCGGCATAATGCCCACCCACACGGAGCTGGTCGCTCGCACGCCGGAGGCAGGCTGGGCAATGCCTTAGGGCGCGGCCGAGCAGTCGATCGGATCAAGTCCTGCACGCCACCGAGTCGAGGGAAATATTCCCGCATCAGCGTGAAGCATTGGCGACATACGAGTATGTCCGCCGAACATATGAGTGGGCCCGCCCAGATTTGAACTGGAGTCTGTACAACCCCAATGTACAAGGATACCAAACTACCCTACGGGCCCGGTTAGCCTCCCCCTGGGGTCACAGGGGCGCAAGTCGGCCGACAATGGTCCCCTATATGGCCGCTTCGACGAGGCGTCGGGTTGGCAACGGTTCCCTTTTCATGATGGGTCGGGTGGGGACCCTGTATGGCGAAGGTGGATGTGCACCATGGTCGATGCATTTCCTGCGCTGGTTGCGTGGGTGTGTGCCCGGTGGATACGATCACGTTGAGCGGTGACACGTTGATCGTGGATAGCGATCCGTGCATCAGTTGCGGCTTGTGCATCCAGTTCTGCCCGGTGGGCGCGTTGAGCGAGGGTACTGAATATGGTGCTTCTCCGGCTCCGCGTCCGTCGCGTGTCATCGTGGTCTGAACCGCCAGCCATTAACGCTGGGCCGGGAATGGCCGCTCGTGGCTTTCCTGCATCGCCGTGCGGCACGTGAAGCAGTCTCTGCGACCGTGGCTGCGGCTCTCGGTCTTCCGGCGCTGATCGTGGCGCCTTTTGCTTGGGGCGTCTGGTTCTATGTGGCGTTCTTGGCGTCGCTTGTCTGGGCGTTGTTCTTGATCGCGCGCAAGCATGGCGCGGGCCGTCCTGAAGCGAAGCCGTTCTTGGTGGCCATTGCGGCGTTCGTGGTGGCCGGCTTGTATTTCGTGCCCCGCGGCGTGTCGCTGATCTTTGATTTCTGGGCGACCTGGGATGGCGCGCCATTGTACCTGACCTTGGTGTTGGGTACGTTCCTGTGCTATGCCTTCCTGTTGGTTGGCTTGGCGCTGCGCATCTGGCAGGTCCCTCGACCTGGCCTGAAGCGTGCGGTGTTGGCGTTGGCCGGCATCTTGGCGTTGCCCGTGGCGGTGCCTTTGGTGTTCATGACGATGGGTCGCGTGACGATTGAGCCGTTGACGTACAACTTGCCCTACGCCCAGGCCGACACGCTGGTCTTGCTTGTGCTGTGGCTATCGTACCTTGGTAATGCCTTGCTCCTGTTCCTTCTCTTCAATGCGACGCGCAACCTCACGGTGGCCATCGTCGGTCCGCCGGGCGTCGGCAAGACGCAGATCCTGATGCGCCTGCGCGGTGACCACGAGCGCTCGATGGAGTCGACGCAGGTTTCATCGGACCTGACGGTCATCCCGCGCGGCTACAATCGTTACATGCTGCCCATCCGCAGCCGCGACGTGCCGGGCGAGGACACCGATGCGTGGGTCAGTCTGCTGGCGACGACCAAGGTCGATGGCCTGGTCCTGGTGCTTGCTGCCCCCGAGACCGAGGCGCAGCGCGGCCAGTGGTCGCGTTTCCTGGATCAGTTCATCGACGGCTACCGCCGTTACTCTGCCCGCCAGGGTCGCTTGAAGCACATCCTGGTGATGGTCAACAAACAAGACCAATGGGCGGACGGCCAAGAACCGATGGATGTCATCTGGCCGTTCGTCGCTCGCTTGGATCAGCTTGAGATCGCTGGGCGCAAGATCCATGTCCAGGGCTCGTGCGCCTATTCGGCTGGCGCCGAGTCCGTGAATGTTGTCAGCGTCATCAACAACTACATCGATGATCACCTCTGATCTGCAGCAGCGTCTGCATGTGGTGGTCGTCGGTCACAGCGACGGCGCCGGCCGCGCGGTGGTGTGGCGCAGCCCCGGTGTCGGCGCCGATGGCCCGGCGGTACGCCAGGCAGCGGTCTTGCCGGCCGGCGAGCGCTTCACGCTCGAACCAGGTTGGTTGCTGCGCAAGTTGCCCAGTGGCCGTTGGCTGTTGCTGGCTGGTGGTACGGCCCACGAAGACCTGCGTGATAGTTTTGGCCGTAGCGGCATATTTCACGGCGTCGGCATCGTCGGCACGGCGGCAGACATCGGCGTGGCGCTGTGCGCGCCCGATGCGTCCGCATTGTGTTTCGAATTGGCGCACCTGGCCATCGAGCAACGTCTTGCACCGAGCAAGCACCTGCAAGCGGCGGCTGCCCACGCGCAACAGCATGGCCCGATGAAGGCCAGGCTCATCCCGGCCCGTGACGCCCGCACACCGACCGGCGATCCCACGTGGCCAGCCACCCAGGCGGCACTGCGTCAGCTTGGGCTGCGACCGATGAGTTCACCGGTCGGCGCGGAGCCTACGGTGTCGTGGGGTCAGCCGGCTATCGATGCCAAGGCACAGAACCAGGCCATCCGCATAGACGGCGCGTTGGCGACGGCGCGTCGCATCATCCGTGCTTGGTCAGGCTAGCCACAGACCACGTTCTTTGAGGGTGTGGGTGACGAGGCGACGGGTGCCGGCGGGCATGGCGGCCATGTTGGTGCCGGTGCCGGGGTCGCGCGTGTTGGAGCTGATGGCGTAGAGCCATTGCACGGCGTTCTCGGGATGTTCGAGGCGCTCCCATGGCGGCGTCGCTTCGCCGAGGTAGCGATGTAGCTCGGGGTAGGCCGCGCGGAGCCGGACGGAGATGGCGTCGGCGATGGTGTGCCACGGATGGAACGACGCCTCGTAGACGTAGTCCAGCAGTTGTTGCACGCGTTCGGTGTCGACGACCGCTTCTGCCGAGGCGACGTCGGCTTGGTCGACGAGGTCAAGGTAGCGGGACAGGACGAGCATCTCGCGGCTGCCGTCGACCTCGAGGTAGCTGTGCAATGCAGCTTGCTTGGCCGGGTCGATGCGACCGATGCGCCGTGTCAGTTCGTTGCGGACGTCCGACGCGATCTTGGCGACGTACGCGGTGCGCAGTGCCTGCACGGCGTCTTCTTCACCGAACCAGGAACCGATGCGCGTGCGCAGTCGGTCGTACTTGGACAAGGCGCGTGATCGTTCGATGTCCGGGCCGGCGGTCTCGACCAGTCCGACGATCTCGTCGAGTTCGCCTCCAGGGCGGACGGCGAAGTCGAGCCGCTTCTCGCCGGTCTGCCCTTCGAGCAGGTGGCCGAGGTTGCGGATCTGCGCCGCATCGTCGATGATGCGGGTGCGGATACTGTCCCATGGCGTCGCGGCCCCGGCAGACAATCCGATGGCGTCGTAGGTAGCATCGGAGCAGTCACTGATGGCGTGTTGCCAGGCGTCGCGGGCGATGACGAGGCTGGTCTCGATGCGTTCGAAGTCCTCGATGGCTTCAGCGAACGGCAGCGGGTCGCGGCGTCCGTGGGCGTCCGCGAACAACGCTTCAACGTGCTTTGCCAGCAACCCGATGTCGCCCGCGGTGGTGGCCAGGATGCCGATGTTGTGGACGAGGCCCTCACTGACCTGCAGGAAGTGGTGCCAGACATTGAGGCGGGCGACGGCGTCGGCGTTGAGCGTCTCCAGCAGCCGTTGCGCGGGGGCACGGACGGCTGGCGGTACGCGGGCCCCGGTCCAGGCGCCGAGGGCGGCGTGGATCTCTTCGGCCAGGGTATGGCCTTCGCCTGCGGCGTCTTTGACGAACACCGGACCCGTGATGGGGACGGCGGTGACGCGCGCGATGGCGGCGTCGGCGGCGTTCTGGACGTCGCCCAGCACACGGGTAAGGCCGTTGATGTCAGCGACCTCATGGGCGGGGTTCTCGAAGCCGGCGGAGTGGATGCGCTGTCCGAGTCGGGCCAGTACGTCGGTGCTGCGTTCCAGGTGCCACGTGAGCAGGGCTTGCCGGGCTTCCAGGTCGGGATCGGCCAATGTGGCGCCCGAGGTGCGGGCCATCTGCCAGACGCTCTGGCGGGCGGTGCGCAGGGTCGCTACGGCTTTACCGGGTTCGCTGACGATGAGGCTGCGTAGGGCGGCGATGTCGGGCCCGCCGTCGAGCGGGGCGATGGCGCCGTCGAGCCAGTGGACGCCGGCGTTGCGCAGACGCTTGGCCCATCCGTTAGCGGCTGTCTCGAGTTGTTCGCGCACGCCCCGCATCAAGCGCAGGACGGCATCCCCTTGTTGGTCCGCGATGCCGAGGCGTTCCTGGAACTGGAGCACTTTGCTCGCGATCGCGGCGTCGGCGTCAAGTTCCGTGAAGATGTGTGCCGGGAACTCCTTGAGGAAATCCGCAGCTTGGGCGACCGGATTGACCACGTTGGGCGCACAGACCAGGCGCAGGGTGCGCAGTCGGCGCGCTGAGTGGACGTTCTGTCCGGCCTCCAGCACGCCCAGCCACCAGCGTAGGGCGTCGATGTGCGTCACCGGATCCGTGATGCCGGCGTCGTGTAGTGCTTGGGGAAGCGTGTCGAGGCGTTGCGCCTTGGTGGCGTTGGGGAACTCCTCATGCCAGGTCGGCTGGATCATGCCCCCGAAGGCCGCCCGCAGGGCCTCGACCACTTCTCGGGCGGGCATGGGTGCGATGCCGGCTTGGAAGTCGACGGGCCCGCCGCCGCCGTCACGCTCCAGGCGTGGTTCGGGGACCGCGTGGTAGCGGTATTCTAGGTCGCCGACGGGGCGTCCTTCGTCGCTCAACGCGTGGGGTGCGTTGACGTTGATGATGAGGCGGTCGCCGTGTAGCAGATCATCGAACGTGATACGGTTCTCGTCGGGCGTGATGACGAAGGGATCGCTGACGGTCTGGCCGGTCTGCCTGATGCGGCGTTCGACGGTGACCTCAAGTTGCGCCAATCCGGCGGGGTCGACGACGAGGTGGGTGCGGGGACCGAGGCCGCCTACGTCGTGGTCCACCGTGATGCGGGCCGGCTTGGGGGAAGGCTGGTAGAGGACGAATTGGACCGGGCCCTGGCTACGGCCGGCGCGGACCTGGACGGCCAGGCGCAGCGAGCCGTGGGGTAGCGGCAGTTTGCTCAGGTCGAGGCGGTTCTCGCCCGACAGGAGCGGCGGGCCGCCTGCGAGCAGGCCGTGTTGCATGTCGCCATCGTATTGCCAGACATGCAGGGTGCCGGGGCCGCGGACCTCGTAGGGGCCGGGGCCGAACTCAGGTACGAGTCGTGGGTCGATGACGGTGGCGGCGATGGTTTCGCTGCCCTTGCGGACGGTGATGGGGCCGCCAGTGAGCGGCAGGATGCAGCGGCCGCCGGGTAGGCGGGTGGCGCTGATGATGGTGTCGCCTTTGCGGACGTCGAGCCACTTGTCGCTGGGCGTTCCCAGGATGACGGGGCCGATGCCGGCAAATGGCATGATGATCGGTTTCATGGAGTCCCCACGAGGCGCTTGGCCTGGCGTTTGACGCGTGACCGGGCCAGCCAGCCCTTGTCCGCCAAGAGTCTTTCGAGCACCCGTCCCGCCTCGGCTACGGCAGGGCCGTGTCCCGGATGAGTGTTACGAGCGTTCTGTTGGTCGATGTAGGCACTGAGGCCGGCCGCGATGGCGTCGCCGGCACCGGCTGCTGCCAAGGGCACGAGAGGCGCCACGGGTCGGCGGGCATCGAGCCATGCGACGACATCGTCGGCCCCGATCCCGACCCAGCTGGGCCGCACGGAGCCGGTGTAAAGGCAGAGCGCGGCGATGGCGTCTTGACCGGTAAGACCGTCCAGCAAGGCGCCGTGGGCGCCGGCTTCGGGGTGGCCTGCTGCGAGCAGTTCCCAGGCCCCGCCGGTGAAAACTGAGCGCCAGGCGTGGCGGTCGACACGGTCGCCTTGGGCGAGTAGGGCTTGCACGGCGGCGCCGGCATCTTGCACGACGATGCGATCGGCTTTGGTGGCCAGGCATGCCTCGAGAACGCCCGGCGGGACGCCTTGGGCAAGGGATGTGGCCACGTCGACGGGGGCGTCAAAGGCGCGCCACACGTCGACGATGCCGTCGACCGGTGTCACGGGGAGCCCGCCGAGCCAATCCAGCGTCGCGCGCAATGCCGGTGGGGCGCGCGGCGTCTGGCCGGGCGCACCGGTGGCGGCGAAGCAGCGGGCGTTGGCGGCGACGTCACCGAGCAAGGCGACGATGTCGGCGACGGGGGCGCCCACGGCCTGGATGGCGGTGAGGCGTTGGGCGCCGATGGCAGCGCCGGTGAGCAGGGCGTGGATGGCGCGGCCTTCCGGCACGCCGCGGATCGGGTGGGCGTCCCAGGCGCTGCGCGGGTCGGTCTGTTCGCAGATGCGCGTCAGGGCGAGGCCGACGATGGTGGGCCGGTGGGCGTCCACCAAGGCCTGGCACCATGCCTGCGTGGATTTGAGCAGGGCGACGAGGGCACCGTGGCTGCTGTCGTCGAGGGCTTTTTCCCAGGCGTGGGTGGCGCGCTTGGCCACATCGTCGGCGAGCGGCAGGACGGAGAGGACCGTCAGGTCGCCGTCTTCGACGTCGCGGCCTGCGAGCAGGTCGATGACCGGGCGCCAGGCGGGCACTTCGATACGTTGCCAGGCCGCTTCCCACTGGTCGCCGGCGAGCACGCCGAGGCGGTCGATGGCGTCGCGCTCGATGAACAGACCGAGCGCCGCCTTGAGCAGCCGTTCGCTCGGCAGCAGGCCGGACACGGGCGGGGCCTTGCCGGCATCGAGTGCGTGGGCGACGTCGATGAGCCACGCTTCGCAGCGCAGGACCCATGCCAGGTCGGCGCGGATCTCAGAGAAGGGGCGCACCAAGGCCCAGGCTGGCTCCGCGAAGCGCCAGGGCTGGGCGGCGGCATTGGCAAGCCGGTGCGTGGACGTGGCGGTGCCGTCGAAGGCGCCGCGGTCGCGCAGGATGGCGATGGTGGCCGGGCCGCAGCCGGCGTCTTCGGCTCGCTTGTCGCCGGCGGCACCAGGAGCCTGGATGACTGCCTGGCTGCGCTCGCCGATGCCGACGTGCAGGCGGCTGGCCACCAGGGGCGGCAGGCTGGCGAGCACTGCAGTGATGCGCGCAATGGCTTCGTCGTCGATGAATTCGCCCAGCGCCATGCGGCCGGCGGACATCAGGTCGTCGAGGTCGGTGCGCAGAGCGTCGACGTCCACCGGAGCGTCGGCGTGGGACTCCCACGGCGGGCACTCGGTGAACTGCTGGTAATGTGGCGTCTGGACGATCAGATCCAGGGGCAGGGCCGCATCTTCGGGCGCCCATCGGTCGGCGGGTTTGACGAGGTAGGTGCGTTTCCGGTAGGCGCGGCCGGGACGGTCGATGGCGCCCTCGAACGCTTGGTGGTCGATGACGCGCAAGCACATTTCGACGCCGTCCACGCGGATCATCATCTGCGTGAAAGCGGCCATGACAAGGTGGCCTCCGATGAGCCATTGTACCGGCGGCAACCGCGGGGCAGGGTCCTGGCGGGCGATGAGTCGCAGCACCGATTCTTCGAGATCCGATGAACGGGCCAGGAACTCGTGTTCGGCGCGGTTGACGACGACCCCGTCCGCGTCGACGAACTTGCCGGCATGAAGGACGGCCCAGCTCATGCGTGGCGCCCGAGCCTGAATGCGTCGCGGGGTTGTCCGTCGGCGAGGAACATGAAGGATTCCAGGACACCATAAGGCTCCCAGAATCTGGCGGCATCGCTGGGTTCAAGGTCGTCTGCCAGGAAGCCTCCGGTGGCGGGGTCGAAGTTGGCGCTCCCGTCGGGCAGGAAACCGTAGCTCGAGATCCAGCGGGCGTAGACGTTGCCGGGTTTGACGATGCTCTGCAGGGCGGCGACGCCGTCGGCGCTCAGCAGTTTGGTGGCCAGGTCCCAGGGGTCGCTGCGGTCGGCGCAGCCGCGTGCGTTGCGGCCGGCGTTGTAGTAGCGCTTGTCGGCCTTGGTGAGGCAGATGATGGCCCGTTGGATGTTGGCGTGCTTGCGTTCGCCCAGTTCGGTGGCAAGGTTGCGCAGGCCTTTGGCGATCTCGGCGGCCGCTTCGTGGTCGCTGCCGTCGAGGCAGATCATCAAAGCGGTGGTGTTCTCCAGGGCGTCGCGCAGGGCGCGCCGGTGGCGGAAATAGTGGTCAGACTCCCGGTCCTGGGTCTTGCCGAGCTGCGGGAACAGGCTGCCGCCGGGTCCGTCCAGGATGCGGAAGGGGAAACGGTTCTCGCGCAGGCTCTTCCACGCGATCTCGAATTCGATGGTGGCGACCTCGCTGGTGGCCTCGACCTGGTGGGCACCGGTCTCGGCCCAGCCGTGCAGCAGGATCATTTCGCGGGTGAGCTGGCTCTCCCGCATAGCGTCGTTGCGGCCTTCGATGCGCAGGGCGGCCACCGGCAGGCGCTTGGCCTTCAGCATCGCCTTGGCGGCTTCGTCGCCGTTTGCGGCCTTGGATTGCCATTCGTGGAGGCGGTGGATAGCCTGGTTGAGCGTCACCAGGAAGCAGGTCTTTCCGGCGCTGGCAGGCCCGATGACGGTCGAGACGGGGGCTGCCTGCGCCTTGTGGTCACTGGCCAAGGTGATGACGGACGTTTTGGCTCATGACAAACGTTTCTCCTGGCGCCGGCCGTCCGACGCATCTTTGAGGGCGGTCCCCGTGCACGCCATTGTCATGCCTGCCCTCGCTGGTTCCCCCACCGACACGGTGACCAACAAACCGCTGCAAGGCCTCGCCCCAGGGACCATCCCGCGCGCCGTCGACATGGCCGTGGACGTCCTCGTGGTCGGCTTGGGCCCTGGGGGCCTCATCGCGGCCCGTGACTTCGCCAAACAGGGCTTCACGGTGATGGGCATCGACCGCAAACAGGACATCGGGTCCCCCAAGCGCTGTGCCGAAGGCGTCAGCGACGAAGGCCTGGCCCACTGCGGCGTCGAACCGGACCCCGCCTGGGCCTACGGCCGCATCGAGGGCGCTGCCTTGTACGCGCCCAGCGGCCAACGCATCGAGCTGGTCGGCCCGGACACCCTGGGTTGGGTCATCGAGCGCAAGATCTTCGAGAAGCACTTGGCCCGCGACGCCATCATGGCAGGCGCCAAACTCATGCCCAAGACGCAGGCCATCGCCTTGCTGAAGGGCGACGACGGCACCGTCAAGGGCATCCGCGCTGAATTCATGGGCACGGAGTTCAACATCCGTGCCAAGCTCACCATCGGTGCCGACGGCATTGATTCCTTCGTCGGCAAGTGGTCCGGCCTCAAGACCCTCAACCGTGTCCGCGACTACCATTCTGGTTTCCAGTACGAGATGGTCGGTGTCGAGGGCTTCGGCGAAGAGAAGTGGCTCCACCTTTACTTCGGCAATGACGTCGCCCCCAAGGGCTACGTCTGGATCTTCCCCAAGGGTGACAACGTCGCCAATGTCGGCATCGGCATCCTCGCCAAGCACAGTTCGTGGGGTAACCGCGCCCAGGACTACTTGGACCGCTGGATCGAGGCCAATCCCCAGTACTTCCAGAAGGCCTCCGTGACGGAGATCAACGGCAGCGGCATCCCGGTCAGCAGCCGCGTGCCCGAGCCCGTGGCGGACGGCGTGATGCTGGTCGGCGACGCGGCCCAGTTGGTCAACCCCATCCACGGCGGCGGCATCATCATCGCCATGCGCGCGGCCATGATCGCGGCCCGCATCGGTGGCGAAGCACTACGCAACGGCGACGTCACGAAGACGGCGCTCATGCCGTACGTCGAAGAATACTGGACCAAGGACGAAGGCGCCGTGACGGAGAAACTCCTGCGCCTGCGGTACTTCTCCGAGAACCTCTCCGACAAGGACTTCGAACGCCTTGCCAGCATCCTCGACGGCGACGTCGTTCTGGAACTCACGGAAGCGAAGTTCCCCACCTTCGTCAAGTTGATGCTCAGGCATTTCCCCAAGATGGCCCCCCTGGTCCGCAAGTACATGCTCGCAGTGCGCGACATGGAAGAGGCCAAGGCCCGCGCCGACTGGGACGAAGTCGACGAACTGCTTCTCGATGCAGAAAGGCGCATCGAGATGGCGTGATTTCGCGCATCTGACGCAAAGCGGTGAAATAGCCAGAAAGCAATCGCATGCCATTGGTAGCCCTGCGCGTCCTGCTCGTTGAAGATAGCCCGTCAGAGCAACTTCTGACCAAGGCGCGGCTCGCGAAAGCGGGCTGGTCCGATGTCACGTTGTGCCAGTCCATCGACGAGGCGGTGGCGCTGGCCCCCGGCCACGACGTGGCGGTACTGGATCTTGGACTTGCGGCGACGACCGGCAGCGATTCCGTGGTCCGCTTCAGACAGAGCCTGCTGGACATGCCGTTGGTCGTCCTGACGGGCCAGGCCGGCGACGAGCACGTGGCGTCGTCCATCCGGCACGGCGCTGACGAGTACCTCGTCAAGGGCGACCTGACCACCGCGCAACTGCGGCGCTCCGTATTGATCGCGATCGAACGCCACCGGGCCGCGCAGGTCGTCGAAGGCATCGGCGCGCTGATGGAGCGGCTTGCCAGCACCTCCGAGGCGGTGGTGGTGTTGTTCCAGCACGCCCATGAGCACGTGCTGGCCCGTTGCGTCTCCCAAGGTATCGATGCATCAGGGTTCCATTTCGTCGACCTGACCCAGCGTGATGATGGCGGGCTCGTCGCGCCGCCAGGCGTCTCGTTCATCGGCTCGCCGGTGCAGTTGGAGAAAGCCACCATGCGGGTCTTCCAGGCATGCCGCACGATGACATCCCCCACGGTGTTCATCGACTCCATCACGACGCTGACGCTGTACAACGGCGAACGGGTGGCGAAGGAGTTCTTGGACCTCCTGTCGCGGCGACTGTCCCTGGCCGGGCACCCCTTCAACATCGCCGGCCCTCCCCAGACCATCTGACGTTTTCACCGAGGCCTGACTTGTGGCCGTTGTGGCTTCCTACGGCGCCCTGTGGCGTGCACGTGTAGACATGATGCGCGTCGGCAATGCCGCGATGGCCGCATTGGGCGTGCTGATTGGTGCGAGCATCGTCGTGGGTTCGCCATTCGCCGATCCGGCCGCCATGTTGGCGGCGTTCTTCATCACCGCATTCGGCAACGTGTTCAACGACATCAGCGACCGCCATATCGATGCCACCATCCACCCCGAACGCCCCCTGCCATCGGGACGCATCGCGCTCCGCTCCGCCCAGACGTTCGCAGCGTTCCTGCTCGGATTCGGGCTCTTGCAGGCGTGGATCGCAGGCGGCGCCGTGCTACTGACCTTCGCGGCCGCGAACACCCTCCTGTTGATCGCCTACGACCTACGGTTGAAGCGTTGGCCCCTCGCAGGCAACGTCGCCGTCGCGGCGCTCGTCGCATCGACGTTCTTGTTCGGCGCCATCCCCCACCACCCGTGGGGCACTGACGTGACGTGGGCGCTGTGGATGGTGATGGCCATGGTCTTCTTGACCAACCTGGCACGGGAACTGCTCAAGGATGTCGAGGACGCAAGCGGAGACAACGACCGGCGGACGTTGCCGATGATCATGGGTGCAGCCGGTGTCGGTTGGCTTGCCTCCATCGCGGTCGGGGCCGCAGTGGGCATCGATGCCGCCGTCGTCTGGACCATGCAACAATGGAGCCTGCTCGGCCGCGCCATCCTCGCCGGTGCCGCTGGCGCGTTCCTTGTCGCCGGTGGAATGGGCTGCTACCGGGCCGCCCTTGGCCAGCGGGCGCTCAAGTGGGCGATGCTGATGGCGCTGCTGGGCCTCCTGGTGGCGCAGTGGACGCCCGGCGCGACGCGCTGACACGCAGCCTTCATACCCACCATCTGGCTCGCACCATTGTTGCGTTTCCGCCGCAAACCCCGCATTGAGTTCGTAGAGGACTACATCTACCGCCACCTCAAACACGGGCCGCTCCACTTCACGCTCATCGATCCGGACGAGCAGACCCCGAAGGAGGCCGGCCTGATGGCGAAGGCGGCCAGCGACGCCGGTAGCCACCTCATCCTCATCGGCGGCTCCACCAGCCAGGGTGGCCGCAGCATGGACAAGATGGTCAAGCTCATCAAGAAACAGAGCGGCCTGCCGGTCGTCCTGTTCCCTGGCGGGTCGGCCCAGCTGTCGGCGCACGCCGATGCGGTCTTGTTCATGCAGTTGTTGAACAGCAAGGATCGCCGCTTCTTGGTCGGCGAGCAGGTCGCAGGCGCGCCGCTCATCGACAAGATCCGCATGGAACCCATCCCCATGGGCTACATCGTGGTCGCACCGGGCGGCACGGTCGGCAAGGTCGGCCAAGCAGAACTCATCGCCCAAGACGACCTGGACACCGCCGTGGCCTACGCGCTCGCGGCGAAGTTCTTCGGCATGCGGTTCGTCTACCTGGAAGCCGGCAGCGGCGCCGCGACACCCGTCCCGCCGGCCATGATCCGCGCCGTCAAGAAAGCGGTCGACATCCCGGTCATCGTCGGTGGCGGCATCCGCGACGTCGACGTCGCCCACGACGCCATCCGCGCGGGCGCCGACATCATCGTCACCGGCACCTTGGTCGAAGGCGCGGTCGATGTGCGCCGCACACTTGGCGACCTGATGTTCCAAGTGCAAGAGAAACTCAAGCGCCAGTTCCGGCGCGGTCTGGATATCGGAGAGAACTACGTGGAGGCTGACGAAGAATGAAGGCAAGCGCAGTGGCCCACCCGATCCAAGGCCTCGTGAAGTACCACGGTCTCAAGGACCCGGTGCGCCGCATCCCGTTCCATGACAGCATCAGCGTCTGCACGGCGCCGCTGACCAGCCACACGACCGTCGAGCCGATGGACGACGGCAACCTGGACGTCACCATCGACGACCAGCGCTGCGAAGGACGCCCCTTGGACCGCGTCCGTGCGGTCTTGGACGCCATCCGCGACAAAGCCGGCGACGACCGCCCATGCAAGATCGTCAGCGTCAATGACTTCCCGCAGTTCGTCGGCCTCGGTTCCAGCAGCAGCGGCTTCGCCGCACTCACCCTGGCCGCGGCGAAAGCGTACGACCTGGACCTGGATCTGGAGAAACTCAGTGAGATCGCGCGCCTCGGCGCCGGCTCCGCTTGCCGTGCATTGACCGGCGGCGTTTCAGAATGGATCACCGATCGGGGACGCAGCTACAGCCGCGAGATGATCCCAGAGGACGCCATCGACTGGCGCATCGTCGTGCCGCTCATCCGGCATGAAGAGCCTACAGAGAACGTCCACCACGAGGTCACCACGAGCCCCTTGTTCCAGGCACGCGTCGCGGCCATGCCGGCCGCGTTGGCCTCCGCCCGCGAGGCCATCCAACAACGGGACCTGGCCGGCATCGGCGCGGCCGCCGAGAAGGACACCCTCAGCCTCCATGCGGTCACCATGACCGGCAGCAACGGGCACCTCACGTGGCGCCCGGGCACCGTGGACGTCATCCACCGCGTGCGCGCCATGCGTGCCAACGGCGTGCCCGTGTGGTTCAGCATCGACACCGGCGCGACGGCATACCTCAACACGGACGCCGAGCATGAAGACGCCGTCGCCGAGGCCGTCGCCGATGTGGCCGGCGTCAGCGAAGTGCTGCGCCTGCGGCCCGGTGGCCCAGGCCGCATCGTGGACGACCACCTGTTCTAACGGCGGCGCAGGGCGACGAGCCCGATGAACGCAAGAACCAGCAGCGGTAGCGCCGCGCCGGGGCTCTTCTTGCCGGACGGGCCGGCGGCTTCGATGTCGCCGATGTCGAGGCTCACGACGCGCTGCACGGAGGGGTAGCCACCCAAGGCGTCGGTGACGTCGAAGGAAGCGTAGTGGATACGCGGCTGTAGGGGCGTGAATTGCAGACTGTACGTGCCGTTGCCGTCGTCGGCGAGGGTGTCGGCCGCCAGCCGGGTGACCTGGTTCGGGGATCCGGGGTCGGCGTGCTCGATGGTGACCCGGGCCTGCAGGCCGCTGATCGGCGTGCCGGCCACTTGGTCGGTGACGCGGAGCTTGACATTGACCGGCTCACCGACGACACCGTGGGTGCCGTTGACGAGCGTCGGCTCGAGGACCTCGACCACCATCTTGTGGGGCAGACCGGTCTGCGGGACCAGGTTCACCAGAGGCGGGATGTCGAACCACAGCAGGACCTGGCGGTCCTTGGCGAATCCCGTCGCCTTTTCGATGTCGAACTGGGCGTCGGTCATGGCGAGTTCGCGGCTCTTGGCGAAGTCATGGGTGAACGGCAGCAACGTCAGGAAACCCTTACCTCCGTCGGCAGTGACCCATAGCTCGACGATGCGAGCCTCTTGGGGCATGTCGATGATGCTGCTGGTATCGATGTTCCAGAAGCCGGCGCTCGGTGCGCCGGGGACGCTCTTGACCTCCACTTGATTGATGTGCAGGTGGCCTCCGAGCCACGCGATGACGTTGGGGTAGGCCGACAGGGCGGCACTGATCTCGGGGCCGGTCTTGTAGCCGGCCGCCGTCAGTAGGTCATGCAGGCATTCCCCGTTGGGTCCGCCGCAATTGCCTTCCACATGCTTGGAGAACATGCTGTTGACCGTGTGGTGGCTCATCAGCACGACGAGCTCATCCCTGCTGCGGTCCAGTTCGCTGAGCAGCCATTCGTACTGGGCCGCGTCGACGGACCCCTCGGCGTAGCCGCCGACGAGGTCGTTGCCGAGCGTCGTCTCGGGATTGAAGCCGCCCGCATAGTTCTCGTTGCCAGTGACGAAGCTGTCATTCACGGTGTCAAGGACGACGAAGCGGACGCCGCGACTGGAGAAGCTGTAGTAGCCGTCGTTGTCGGGGTCGTCATCGCACAGACGGTCGCCGGCGAACCCGTAACCGTGGCCAAAGTCGTCGTCGAGTTGGCCGGCGGGCTTGCCGGCGACGCAACTTCCACCGGCCGCGAAGTGCATGCCGACGAACTCGGACTGCATCAAGAAGCGTCGGCCGAATTGTTCGGCGGCATCCTGGAAGCCCGGTTCGATGGGGACATTGCCTTGGATGAGGCCGTCATGGTTGCCGAATGCGCTGAACCACGGCAGTCCTGCTGCGAGGGGCGTGTTGTTGTTCGCGACGCTCTCCGGCAGGTGGGTGCAGGCGTCGCTGACGTCGTCGGCATCGTCTTGCTCGTCGGCGGATTGCCCATCGGGTCGGCATACGAAGGACGAGACAGGGCCCACCGTGGTCAGGGTGCCTTCCCAGTTGTCCAGGAAGCGCATCAGTTCGTTCTCTAGGTTGTTGTCGATGTTGTCGCCGGTGTTGAGGACGAAGTCGAGCGCGTCGATGCTGTGGATGGCGTTGATGGCGCGGATGACCGCGTCAAGGCTCTCGTCCGTGTACTCCTCCTGCGGCCGTCGCGCCCCGTCACTGACCCCGGTGCCGAAGAACACCTCGTCCAAGGCATCGACGCGCATCGGTGCCGGCGCATCATCGTCCAAGATGTGGGCGTCCGAGACCTGCACGAAGCGCATGACGCGCAGGGCACCGGCCAATTCGCCCGCCGCGGCGATGTCCTCCCGGGCCTCATAGCCCGACCAGTCCTGGGAGGGGGGCTGGAATTGGGCCGAAGCCCCCAGCAAGGTCAGCAACAGCACGAGGGCTAGGAGACGCACAACCGGGACGGTGCATACGCCTTGAAAACCAACGTGGTGGACACCAGGCAGCGTCAAATTATAGCGCCCTTCGAAGGAAACGAATGGTCACTAAGGATGAAATAGTGTGGCAGAGGTCCTCGTGTTGTCACGGCCCTAGAGGCCGAGAAGGTGTATCCATGCAGGCAGCGCGCGTGTTCGGGACTTTGTTCCTGGCGATGACTCTAGTGTTCGGAACCGTTGTGGCGTTCATCCCGCTGGGCGATGCGGCTTTCGAGAAAGACGGTGCCCGCACGACGGACACCTTCAGTATGTTCGGCAAGGCCCGCGAGATCTCGCCGGCCGGCGAAGCTGCTGACGGCAACGGTGCGACCCGCATCAACTGGGCCGACGTCAGCCTCGACGCCACCGGTGGCATCACCTACCTGCGCCTCATGGGCCCCGCTCTCGTCGGTGGCCTTGTGCTCGTCTTCGCGGCCCTGCTGCTGACGGCCATCCCCAAGACGAGCGACAGCGTCATCGGCGGCTTCGTCGCCCTGCCCGGCGCGCTCCTGATCTTGACCTCCGTCACGACGGTCGTCCTTGGCAGCTACATGCACTCGTACCACCTGCTTGGCCCCGGTAGCCAGGTCGACTGGAACGGCGTGGCGTCCACCATCGCCGTCCTCGCGGTCCTTGGCAGCACCATCGCTGCCGGGATGGGCCTTGTCAGCGTCCGCCGCCAAGCGACCGAAGCGTGGGGCACGCAAGCCGCCCACCCCAGCCACGCCGGCTGGGTCGCGGGCCGCAACCTGCGCTGCCCCGAGTGCAGCACCGTCGTCACCGCCGGCTACGGCGTCGTGCCGATCTGCCCGAGCTGCGACTTCGGCTCCGACTACAACGGCCCGGCCGCTCCGCCGGTGCCCGTGCGCGCTCTGTCGGGCTAGAACCCGAGCCGCTGCGTCTCGACAAGGATACAGCGGTCCGCCACGACCTCAAGGCCGGCGGCGTGCGCCTTCTCAAGGGCGCCGTCATCGACGACCCCCAACTGGGTCCACAGCCACGGCGCCTTGACCTCTACCGTTTCATCCACCACTTGACCGAGGTGCTCCGGCCTTCGAAACACATCGACGATCTCTGGCGGCGCGCCCCAGTGGGCGGCAGCGGCCTGTAGATCGGGCATCGTCTTGACGCCCGCCACCTCGTCAGCGACGGGGTTGATGGGCAGGACGTGGTGCCCGCGGCCTTTCAGGAAGACGAAGATGCGGTGCGAGGCCCGATCCTCGTGTGGCGAAGCACCCACGACGGCGATGCGCCTGGGCTCGGCGAGGAGTTGGGCCATGGCTGCGTCGTCTTGCGTCCGGTCGGTCATGCCCTGCATTGCGTCTCCGCGCTTGATGAACCCGCCGACACGTGCCGTAGGGTGGGGCCGGCGGACACCGTCAAACCCAGGACTCCGGAGAAAGGCATTCAAGAACCCCCTCTCATTGGAGCCACTGTGCCCGATGCCGCCAAGATGAAGCACATGGTCTTCCCCCGTAACGTCCTCGTGGGTAGCGACGCCATTGACGAACTCGGACCCATCGTCAGCGACATGGAGTTCGGGACCACCGGACTCGTCGTGGTCGACGCGATGACCAAGCAATTGGTGGGCGACCGCGTCGAGGCCTCTCTGAAGGCCTCCGGGTTCGATACCAAGTTCTACGTCAGCAACGGCCCCACCATGGAATCGGTCGAGGCAGCCGTTGCAGCCGGCAAGAAGGCGGGTGCGGCGTTCTACGTGGGTGCCGGCGGTGGCAGCGTGATCGACGTCGCCAAGCTCGCGGCATTCCAGCATGGACCCGGATTCGTCTCGGTCCCGACGAGCGCCAGCCACGACGGCATCTGCTCCGGTCGCGCCAGCATCAAGGAGCTCCAAGGCAGCACCAGCAAGGAGGCAAAGCCTCCGGCCGCCATCATCGCCGACACCGGCATCATCAGCAAGGCCCCACACCGCATGCTGGTGGCCGGCTGCGCCGATGTGATCAGCAACCGCAGCGCCGTCTTAGACTGGCAGCTTGCCCACCGCCTCAAAGCAGAGGAATACAGCACCTTCGCCGCGGTGCTGGCTGAATCCGCAGCAGACCTGATCCTGCAGAACGCCGACACCATCCACCCAGGGCTTGAAGAATCGGCCTGGTTGGCCGTCAAGAGCCTCATCGTCAGCGGTGTCAGCATGGCCGTGGCAGGCAGCAGCCGCCCCGCCAGCGGCGCCGAGCATCTGTTCAGCCACGCCCTCGACCGCCTCGTGCCCGGCAAGGCCATGCACGGCGAGCAGGTCGGTGTAGGGACCATCATCATGACCCACCTGCATGGCGGCGACTGGCAGGAGGTCAAGCACGGACTCGAGGTCCTCGGGGCACCCGTGACGGCGACCGGCCTTGGCATCCCTAAGGAAGCCATCCTCGAGGCACTCACGACGTGCCACACGCTGCGCCCTGAGCGCTACACGATTCTCGGCGAGAGCGGCCTCACGCAGGAAGCGGCCCGCAAGGTCTGCAAGGCCACCGGCGTCCTGTAAGACGCTCAAATCCTAAGAACCCGGCAGGACTCGCCACATTGTGGATGGGTTGACCCTCGTACCTCTTGGCCAAGCCAAGCGCGGCGCCAAGTTCTGGTTCAGGGGCCCCAACAACGACGAATGCCAGGGGTGCCCGTTCCAGAAGCTGTGCTTCAATCTGGCCCCCGGCCAGCGTTACGAGGTGACAGAGGTCCGCGAGGTCAAGCATCCGTGCCGCTTGCACGACGACGCGTCGGTCCAGGTCGTGCGGGTCAAGCCGCTTGGCTTCACCAGCACGGTCGAGACCAAGAAGCTGCGCGGGACGGCCGTGACGTGGACGCCCGTCGATTGTGGCATGCCGGAATGCGCCAATTGGTCCCTATGCCACCCCACTGGGCCGGCGGGCGGCGAGCGGCGAGCGGTCGTCGGCACGCCAGCACCATTGGCTTGTCCGATGCATTACGATCTGCAGAA
>JBFJNL010000039.1:0-18515 GCA_041618195.1 Thermoplasmatota archaeon
CAGGGGTGATGGATCGAGGCGCTCGATGCGCACGCCGCCGAAGGTCAGGAGTTGGATGTCGTCCGATTGGCTGATGCGGAGGCTGAAGCCGTCGTGGCCGTCGCTGAGATGAAGATCCCAGGCGCGCAGCGTCTCGCGCCCGGAGCGTTCCTCCGCGTACTCCGCCCGGAACACGTAGCCGTGTGGATTGAAGCGTAGCCAGTCGCGCAGGTCGCTGAAGGTCCCCGAAGTGAGGGCGGCGTCGAAGGCGGTGCTGAGCCGGAACGGGTGGTCGATGCCGGCATCGGACAGCCCCCACATCTCCATGGGTGCCCTGCGCACAGGCTGGGCGATGATGGCGGTGCCTTGGGGCATGTCTTGGCCGTCGCCGGCACGGAAGCCCTGCAGGTCGTAGGTGGCGCTGCGCGGCAGGCCGTGTGGACCGACCGTGTCGAAGTGGAAGCGCACGGGAACCGGCAGGTCGGCAGAGTACCACCATTCCATGCGGACGGCGCCGTCTGCGACCACGTGCCGTAGGCGGAGGCCGTCGACCGTCTCGTCGTGGACCTGCAGTGCAGTGCCAGCCGGCAGCATGACATCGACGCCATCGAGGCGGCAATCCGCCGGCGTGGCCCGCCCGGTCCCGGGGCCGGAAAGGATGCAGTCCCCGCCGCCCCCGTAGACGAGCACCTCATCGTGGCGTGCGGATGCCCCGAGGGCGCGGTCGTGGACCTGCTGCGTCGCCAGCACGACCCCGTCGAGGAACCAGTACTGTTGTTCGATGTCGACCCATACTGGACCGGCGCTTGTCGGGCGGAAACTGGCAGCTTCTGAGCGCCACAGGATCGGCAGTGCCTCGATGGTGCGACCGCCTTCATCGCGCAGGTCCCGCGCATCCAGGACTTCGAAGCTCGGCCCGGCGCGCATGCCGGCAGCACCGCCATCGTGGCGCCAGTCGCCCTCGTAGGCGACCCGGTATGCGCCGGCGTCGCCATCGTGCAACGGACGGACCGAAGCCGCCGGCGCCACGTCGTCATGACCGGCCAGGCCGGCGGTGCTCACCAGGACCAGCAAGGCGGCTGTGGAGACCATCAGCGCTTTCGAAATCCGCCGCATCGGCCATCAAGCCGTTTCTACGCTATTTAGAGGCGTTAGCCAGGTCGACGAAACGTGGATCGGCAAGACGGCGCAGATCGTCGCGGTCAGGCGGCACGTGCCATTGGCGCCAGGCCGGTCGGCACCAGGCTTGCGTTGCGACCGCTGCGCAAGACCTCGATCAGGCCGGCGTCTTGCAGGCGACGCACGTGGTAGGACAATGTGGACGAGGCCAGGCCGGTGCGCGCGGCCACGACGCCCGATGTGACGCCGGGTTCCGCGATGATGAGGTCCATGATGGAGCGCGCGGACGGCGCCTTGAGCGCCGGAGCCGCCGCCATGGCACGACGGTCGACCTGGCCCTTGACGAAGTAGCAGGTGTAGCCGCCGGTCTCGTGGGTCGTGAGCAGGCCGGCGAGCATCAGCTTACGGACGTGGTGGTGCAGTGCCCCGTTGGCACCGCCGAGGTTGCGACCGAGCTCCTGGAAGTGAATGCCGGGGTGCGCTTGGATCGTGTCGTGGATGCGGCGACGGGTCGGGTTGTCGAGCAACGAATCCGTCTGGATGCGGCTGAACAAGGGCGCCAGCAAGCCACCTTTCAGCACGGGCCAGGACCAGTACAGCGCACCGACGATGATGGCGACGAAGCCAAGGCCGACCGTGGCCCCCGTGTCGGGCGCGGCCCAGAAGGCCTGGAGATCGGCGCTCTGGACACGCGAACCTCCGATGGTCTGGGCCGGCGGACCGCCTTTGGACATCAACTGTGTGGACCGGCCGACCATGTGTTCACCGGGCGCGCCATCGATGAAGGTGAACAGGTCGCTGCGGTCGTTGCGATAGGAGTCGACGAAGTAGCTGGACGGGTCCGTTGGGTCGTCGCCGCTGCGGGCTTGTGCCTGGAGAGAGTGCCCGACGATGGCCTCGTAGCCGACGTCGTCGCAGTCCGTGCGGCATACCAACCGGAGGCCGTAGGCGTTGAACGGGACCTCGTCGGCGAAGGCCTCCCAGTACGGCACCATGGAAGCCAGTGTCGGCAATCGATCCGGCATGCGGCTTGGGAGCGGTCCAGTGATGCCCGCGATGAACGACGGCCCCCCGGTCGGCCCATCATTGAATTCCACTGTCGTGACAGCCGGCGGGTCGCCCATGACGGCACGCAACGCGTCCCCGCCCGCGGGCCGGACCTGTTGGGTGACGTCGAGTGGGAAGATGTCATCTCCGTCTATGGCGACGACCTCCCATTCGCGGTCGATGTCGCCGCGCACATTGGTCTCGGTATACAGGGCCTGCATCGCAAACCAATCGGGATGGGCCGTCGTCCAGTCGCGGAAGTCCGTGTAGACCGGGTCGAGCAAAGCCAGGCGCACGGCCTCGGAGAGCGGGAACGGATGCCCGGCTCCACGGTCGTCCATGCCCCACGCAAAGGATGGTGCGAACTTGGCCGGCGGAGCCTTGGTGCCGTCGAGCAAGTAGCCGGGCGGCATGACCGGGCCGTCGCCGGCGATGAATTCGTCGAGAGAGATGACGACGAAGGTGTCGTCGACCGGCACCTGGAGCCGGACCGGGTAGGGGTTGTCAGCCGCGAACCAGACCTGGATATCGCCCGCCTCATAGCGCACCGCATCACCGGAGTCGAGGTGGTCGACCGCGATGGCCTCGAAGGCCACATCGGGCAATGGGATGCCCAGGTCTTGGCAACCCGAGAAGAGGCGGAGGGGTTGGCGCGTATCGACGTCGGCGCCTTGCAGCGCGTGGCGCATCAAGCAGCCAGCTAGGCTGCCGGTCTGGAAATCGACGTGGTGTTCGTCCTCCTCTACGTTGCCGGGCGACGCCGGAGTCAAGAGCCCACCAAACTGGAAATTGAACATCGGCTGCTGCATGCCCCGTTCGACGGCGATGACATCGGCACCGACCATGGAGACCCGTTCCACGGCCAAGGGTAACGGGTCGAACGCCCATCGGTCAGGTGCAAGGGCAAAGTGGATGGGCACCTGGTCGAGGCCCGCCGCCATCCAGGTCTGGCCGTCGGCACCCCGCACGGGTGCCGGATCGCTCCAGGCCCAGATGACAAGGCCCCCCCAGCCTGTCCCTGAAAATGACGCCTCCCTGTGGCGGTACGACTCGGTCTCGCCGGTGAAGAAATCGGTGCTCGATGACCCTGAACTGCTGCCCACGATGGCCCCGCCCTCCGCGACGCCACCGTACGTGAAGTTGTACAGCACCACATCCCCTTGGCGAGGTTCGCTCGTGCCGAAGGTCTCGGGCAGTTGCACCTGCGCTGTGGCGATGCCGGCAAAGCCGACGCTCGCCAATGCGGTCATCGCGATGATGCCGATTGCGATGCCAGTGCGTTTTCCTGCCGGTGCCATGGGACGATCACCCGCCGCGGGCGCATATAGGGCGTGAGGAACGACCTTCGAAAGGTTTGCGGCGCGCTGGCTGCCGAGAGGAACGATGATTGAAGTATCCAGAACGGCGGCTCAAACGCCACCGCAGCCAGCGCCTTCATGGCGTGGCAGGGTGTTCAGGCGCCGTGCTCGGTCTGCTTGCGCGGCTCGAGGGCGGCGTCGACCTCTTCCTTGCTCAGGCCACTCATCTCGTACGCCAGATCGCGCACGGTGCGGCCGGTCTTGAACGAGGTCTTGGCGATCGTGGCGGCCTTGTCGTAACCGATCAACGGATTCAGCGCGGTGGCCATGCTCATCGACTTCTCGACGTAGCTCTCGGCCTTCTCTTTGTTCGCGGTCGTGCCGGCCAGGCAGTTGTCGACGAACACCATGCTGGCGTTGCTCAAGAGGCGAATCGACTCGAGCATGTTGTGCGCCATCATCGGCAGCATGACGTTCAGATCAAGCTGGCCCCATTGGCCGCCGATGCGGACGGCGGTGCTGTTGCCCGTGACGTGTGCGCCGACCTGGATGACGGCTTCACAGATGACGGGGTTGACCTTGCCGGGCATGATGCTGCTGCCGGGCTGGATGGCGGGGAGCTGCAGTTCACCAAGGCCGCAGGCGGGGCCGCTGGCCATGAGGCGGACATCGTTGGCGATCTTCATCATCGACGCCGCGATGGTGTCGAGGGCGCCGGCGAGGAACACGTAGGCGTCGCGGGCCGCTTGGGCTTCGAAGTGGTTCTCAGATTCCTTGAATTCGAGGTTGGTGGCCTGGTACAGGTACTCGGCGACCTTGGCGCCGAATTCCGGGTGTGCATTGAGGCCGGTGCCAAGCGCGCTGCCACCCTGGGCCAATTCGAGCAGACCGGGCATGGTGGCTTCGATGCGGTCGATGGCGAGTTGGATCTGGCGGGCGTAGCCGCTGAATTCCTGGCCGAGGCGGATCGGAACGGCATCCATCAAGTGTGTGCGGCCGATCTTGACCACGTCATCGAACTCAGTGGCTTTGGCCGTCAGGCAGTCGCGCAGGTATTCGAGCGCGGGGATGAGCGTGTACTTGAGTTCCTGGGCGGCGGCCACATGCATGGTCGTCGGGATGATGTCGTTGCTGCTCTGGCCGCGGTTGACATCGTCGTTCGGGTGGACGTTGTCGCCGAGCAGGCCAGACGCCAGGTTGGCGATGACCTCGTTGGCGTTCATGTTGGTGGAGGTGCCGCTGCCGGTCTGGAAGACGTCGACGGGGAAGTGCTCGCCGTGCTCGCCTTCAAAGATGGCGAAGGCCGCTTCGGCGATGGCGTCGGCCTTGGCCTCCGGCAGTTCGCCGAGGTCTTTGTTGGCCAGGGAGCAGGCCCACTTGACCAGGCCGAGGGCCTTGACGAATTCGGCGGGCATGCCGTGGCCGGCGATGGGGAAGTTGAGGATGGCGCGCTGGGTGCTAGCGGACCACTTGGCGTCGATCGGGACGTCCATCTCGCCCATGGAGTCGGCTTCGATGCGGCTGTCGGGGCCTGCCATGGTCCCGAGGGGAGCGTCGCTCATGGCGATGGCCAGCCAAGACCTACGTTTCAACGCAACGGCGACCCCTTCGAAGGACGGCCGTCTACGCCGTGCTTCAGCCCTCGGCCATGGAGGCCTTGATGTTGTCATGGACGCGCTTGGCGCGCTCCATGCGTTCCTCGTCCTTGGGGGTCTCGGCGACCACCTGCGGCACGGCCGTCGGCTTGTTGTTCTTGTCCAAGGCGACGAAGGTCACGTAGGCGCTGCCGACGTGGCGGGTGTTGCCGGTCGGCGGGTCTTCGGCCTCGACGCGGGCGCCGACGATCATGCTGGTGCGACCGGTGTGGCGCACGGTGGCATGGATATGCAGCACATCACCCACGTAGACCGGCTCCTTGAACGACATACGTTCGAAGGCTGCCGTGACGACCTTGGGCACGCGAGCGTGGCGCCAGGCAGCGACGGCGGCGGCCTCATCGATGTACTTCATGATGTGGCCACCGTGGACGTTCCCGTACACGTTGGCCTCGTCCGGCGTCATGAGCTTGCTCATGGTGGTGGCGGACTGACTCATCGGTACTGGTTGCATACGGGCCGGGACGATAGCGTGGGTTAAGAGCCACGCGCCGACGACCTGCGGAGGCGCGCGGGCCCCGAGGCGACCGTCCGCGCCGAACGGGGTGGCCGAGGACGGCCACGGCCATCGCCGCGACGTCGTTCACTGCACGACGGAGGCCACGAGCGCTGAGGCCCAGGCCCGCAGGTCCGCGCCGACGCGCTGCTCCAGTTCGGCGCGTTCTTCGAGGCGTTCCTGGGCGCGAGCCCACGATTGGCCGGCCCGACCCTTGAGGCGGGGTTCGATGAACGCGATGACCTCGGCCGCGCTGGCCGTCGGCAATTCGCCGCATGCTTCGACGATGATGCCAAGCCATGCT
The DNA here is from genome assembly GCA_041618195.1 of Thermoplasmatota archaeon. Classification (GTDB taxonomy): domain Archaea; phylum Thermoplasmatota; class E2; order JACPAO01; family JAHFTW01; genus JBFGSX01. Next base: position 5,899 of record JBFJNL010000039.1, read on the forward strand.
TCGCCGAGGCGGGCAGTGGTGGGCTCCCACGTCGCTTGTAGGTGACCCCACGCGGCAGCCTGGGTGGCGGGCGAGACGAGCATGGCACGCAGCACGGGACCTTCGGCCTGGGCCGCGATGCCCTCGGCCCCCAGCAACGCTAGGATCTGGGCGATGGCGGCGGGGTCGCGGTATTGCGGTAGGGCATACACGTAGCGTTCGACCTCTTGCGGGCTGGCCGTCCCTTCGCGCCGTTCGTTGTAGACGCCCATGTGCAATGCCAACGTGGCCTGGTCGCCGGCCGCAGCCTCGACGGCCACGGCGACGCTGGCGAGCTCCGCATCACGCACCTGACCGGCACGTTCGGACTCGGCCAGCTTGCGGGCGCTCGTGACGGCGTCGGGGTGCATGGCGATGGCCCCCATGGCTCGCATCAAGGCGGCCCGGCGCTGCCGTTCGGCGTCGGTCCCGCCGGGCGCGTTCGACCATGCGCGGTGCAGCTGGCGGCCGACCCACGACCGGTAAGCGGCCTGCTCCTTGTGACCGTGCAGAAGACCATCCAGCATGCGCAGCACGCCGACCTGGAACTCGACGACTTCGTAGTGGGCGGTGCCATCGAGGGTGGCTTCCAGGGTGGCAAGGAAGGGCGCGATGGCTTGTCGCCCGGAACGTACCTGCATCCACAGATCACGTAGCAGGGAGACGCGTTCCGGAGCCGACAGTTCAGCGACGTTGGCAAGCGCGAGACCGAGCAGGGCGTCGTCCATCTGAACGCGGTAGAAGCCTCCATCGTCGACGTTCGGCCACAGCCACTTGAGTTCGCCCTTGACGTCGAGTCTGAGTGTATCGGACTCAGCCAGCAGGTGGCGGTGTTCGTGCACGCCAGCGTTGTCCGCGTAACGGATGACCAACGGCACCCGCCAGGTGCCTTGAAACTCACCGATGAGAGGCGAGCTGGTGGTCCGGTATTGGGACAGGTGCAGGGCACCATCCCAGCGGCACGATACGGTGGGGTGGCCGGGCTGGCGCACCCAGTCGCCCATGATGCCGGCGACATCTTGGCCACTGGCATCGGCGAGGTGGCTCCACAGGTCCTTTCCCTGGGCGTTGTCGAAGCGGAACGCCGCCATGTAGGACTGTAACCCGGCGCGGAAGGCCTCCTCACCGAGGTAGGATTCGAGCATGCGCATGACGGCGCTGCCTTTGCCATACGTGACGGCGTCGAACATCTCCTGGGCTTCTTCAGGGGTCTTGACCGGGTGGTAGATGGCGTGGGTCGAACCGAGGGCATCGGTCGACAGGGCGCCGGCGGCCCGTTGCCGGAACGGCACCCAGACATCGAGCGTCGGGTCCATGGCGTCGGCGCACTTGTGGGCGATCCATTCGGCGAACGCCTCGTTGAGCCAGAGGTCGTCCCACCAGGCCATGGTGACGAGGTTCCCGAACCACATATGTGCGAACTCGTGGGCGACGACGAGGGCGACGCTGCGGCGGTCGTCCCACGATGCGGTGTCCTTGTCCAGGAGCACCAGGCTCGGGCGGAACAGGACCAGGCCAGCGTTCTCCATGGCGCCGAAGGCGAAGCTGGGGACGGCGATCTGATCGTATTTGCCGAAGGCGTAGGGTTGGCCGAAGTAGTCTTCGTACCAGGGCAACATCTGGGCGGCCAGTTCGTTGCCGCGGTCGCCGTGCTGCTCCTGACCCCGCATGGCCCAGACACGGAACGGCGTGTCTCGCGCTTCGAGGGGCGACGTCGCGGCGAAGTCACCGATGCAGCAAGCGATCAGGTAGCTGGACATGGCGGGGGTGGCGGCGAAGGTGTGTGTGGCGACACCATCCTCTTCGTCGCGGCTCTCGAGCGGACCATTGGCCAGTACGGTGAGTGCAGCGGGGGCGGTCACCGTCCACTGCCAGACCGCTTTGAACGCCGGCTCGTCCCAGCAAGGCACGATGGAGCGGGCGTCCGTCGCTTCGCACTGGGTGGCGAGGCAGGCACGTTCGCCATCCTTGGAGAGGTACAGGCCTGCCATGTCGTGGCGCACCTTGCCGGTGTAACGGAGGTGCAGGCTGGCAGGACCGGCGGCGAGCGGCACCCTGGGCGTCAGGACAAGCCGGTCACCGCTGATCTCGACGCCCATGGGCTGAAGATCGTCTTGCTCGACCGTCGCTTCATCGATGGTGAGCTTGTCCGCGTGCAACACGATCTCCCCGGTGGCCGAGGCGACCTCGATATCGATGCGGACCTCGCCGGTGAACTCCGGCTTGGCCGGGTCGGCGGTGAGGTGGATCTGATAGCGGCGCGGGCTCACCGTGGTGGGCAGGCGGTGCTCGGACATGGCCGGGCCATTGGCATCACGGCATTAGCCGCATTGGACGGTTTCGGCGCCGGATGAGACCGCCACACGGCTGCCGAACGCTCATCACCCCACCGTTGGCTTTGGTGCTGCCGCGCCCGACCTTGCATGGTCGGCGTCGCCCCTCCACGGTAGGCGAACCCCATGACCACCATCACCCAGCACCACCAGTTCGACGCCCCACCCCGCACGATCTTCAACGCACTGACGGACGCGACCACGTTGTGCACGTGGTGGACGTCGGCTGCCGAAAGCGACCCCACCATCGGCGGCGAGTTCCGACTTGAGTTCCAACATACACCCGAGGCGCTGGCAGAGGGCAAGCAGGACATGGTCCAGGAGGGCAAGTACATCGAATGCGATGTCAACACCATCCAACTCCCGTGGCAGGTCGGCCCGACAGCGACGAACGTGCGCTTCGTGCTGAACTACGAGGCCGGGGGCACGGACCTCAAACTGGTGCACAGCGACGTCCCTGACGACGAATCGACCGTCACCGCTCTCACCGATGGCTGGAATTTCTTTCTGAACAACCTGGCCCGCGTGTTGTCCGGGGGCACCGACGGCCGCGCCGATGCAGGCATCCGGACCGGCGTGGCGGTCGCTGGGCAGACCTAGCTCGCGCTCCAAGCGCGTCAATGACAGAGCCCGGCCATCGGCCGACGATGCCGTGGCTTAGTTCTCGCCGAGGCCTTCGAGGGCTTCCCAGGCCAGATCGACGTCGTCGACGCCGATGTAGATGGAGCCACCGTCCTGGCCTTTGGCAGCGCCGAAGGAGACGTGGATGTTGACACCCTTGTCGCCGAGCGCCTTGGCCACTTGGGCCAGTTCGCCCGGTTCGTTCGGGAGCTCGATCTCGATGACCTCTTCTTGGGTGAAGCCGAGGCCGGCCGCCTTGAGGGCAGCATCAGTGGCCTCGTCATCGCCGGTGACGATGCGCAGGCCGCCGGGGCCAGCGCTGAAGGCGTCGATGTTGATGCCAGCCTTGTGAAGGGCGTGGGCGACATCGCCCAGGGTGCCAGGGCGGTCCTCAACATCGAGCGTGTACAGCATCGCGGCCATACTGGGAGTTGGCGATGGGGGTTTTTGACTCGTTTGGTCAGGCGGATGGACCGAGGCACGTCGGAAACAGTGGCTCCTGGGCCGCCGAGGGCGGCGTCCGGGGCGGGTACGGCCGGGGCGTGCGGGCAACCGTGGCTGCTGCGCCGGACCCCCGGGCCCACATGCCAAGCCCCCGCCGCGTGGACTAGGCCAGCGTCCCGCGCACCAATGAGTCCGCGCGTTCGTGGATGGCCTCGATGTAGGCGCCGGGCAGGCCCAGGCGGCCACAGATGCCCAAGAAGGATTCCAGGTAACCGCCCTCGGGTGCTTGCTCCTTGGCCGACTCGACGAACGTCAACGCCGCCGCACGACCGGCCTCGGCGTGGATCATGACGGGCATCGGCTTGTACGTCGTCACGTAGCCAGCCGGGCCGTACAATTTGTCAAGCTCGGCATGCGGCAACATGAAGACGAAGCCTTCGACGGCCCCGTCGACGTCCTTGACGAGGTTGGCATGCGGGGTGAATGTGAGTCTCCAGCCCTTGACGGTGGCCCGCGTCGGCGCGCCGGGCGTTGCACCAAAACGACGCAGCACCTGCGGATCCATGTACGAGCCGTAACAGAACACCGGGACCTTCATGCGCCTCGATGGGGGCCGTTGTTGATGATGCTTGCGTGCCCATTAGAATGATGCAGCGCGGCCGCGCCATCCACGGTAGCTTAGGCCACCATGTTTGGGTGCCGAACACGCGCAGGCCTCGGCGCTGATGGCGTCGAACGGAGCTACGCGTCGCCAGACCTCTTCGGCGACGTGCAAGGATGCCTGCCGGGATTGGTCCCTTTGGCCCCACACCGGGGACACAGGCTTGCCCCAACCCCTATAAATCGGACCACCTGAGCCGCGATTGAAGCATATGGCCTGGAATTACACTGTCCCCGAAGACGGGGCCGAGATCAAGGTGCAGGCAGACGGTTCGCTCGTCGTGCCCAACAACCCCATCATCCCCTTCATCGAAGGCGACGGCACCGGCCCCGACATCTGGGCCTCCAGCCAGCGCGTCCTCGACGCCGCTGTCGCCATGGCCTACGGCGGCGACCGCAAGATCGCCTGGATGGAAGTCCTCGCCGGCGAGAAGGCATTCAACGAGACCGGCGAATGGCTCCCCGAGGCCACCCTCGAGGGCATCCGCCAATACAAGGTCGGCATCAAGGGCCCGCTCACGACGCCCGTCGGCGGCGGCATCCGCAGCCTCAACGTCGCCCTGCGCCAGATCCTCGACCTGTACGTGTGCCTCCGCCCCGTGAAGTACTACGCAGGCGTCCCTACCCCCGTCCACGGCCCCGAGCGCCACGACTGGGTCATCTTCCGTGAGAACTCCGAAGACATCTACGCCGGTGTCGAGTTCGCGGCCGGCACCCCCGAGAACAAGAAGCTCATGACCTTCCTGCAGGAAGAGATGGGCGTCACCAAGATCCGCTTCCCCAACACCAGCGGCCTCGGCATCAAGCCGATCAGCGAAGAGGGCACCAAGCGCCTCGTCCGCGCCGCGTTCCAGTACGCCATCGAGCACGACCGTGACAGCGTCACGATCGTCCACAAGGGCAACATCATGAAGTTCACCGAGGGTGGCTTCCGCGACTGGAGCTACGAGCTCGCCAAGGAAGAGTTCGGCGCGGTCGAACTCGACGGCGGCCCATGGTGCACCTTCGAGAACCCCAAGACGGGCAAGACCATCACGGTCAAGGACGTCATCGCGGACGCGATGCTCCAGCAGATCCTGACGCGCCCCAGCGAATACGGTGTCGTCGCCACGATGAACCTGAACGGCGACTACCTCAGTGACGCCCTGGCCGCCTGCGTCGGCGGCATCGGCATCGCTCCGGGCGCCAACATCAACTACACCACGGGCCACGCCATCTTCGAGGCGACCCACGGCACCGCGCCCAAGTACGCCGGCCTCGACAAGGTCAACCCCGGCTCGGTCATCCTGAGCGGTGTGATGATGCTGCAGCACATGGGCTGGGAAGAGGCCGCGGACCTGATCCAGCACGGTCTGGCCATGGCCATCACCCAGAAGCGCGTCACGTACGACTTCGAGCGCATGATGGAAGGCGCCACGCTCCTGAAGTGCAGCGAGTTCGGCGATGCCATCATCGAGAACATGGGCACCGTCAAAGTCGAGGCGTAAGCCGAGACGCGGCGGTGGCATTGTGCGGGCGCACCAGCGGCAGCACACGGGCACCGTCAAAGTCGAGGCGTAAGCCGAGACGCGGCGGTGGCATTGTGCGGGCGCACCAGCGGCAGCACACGGGCACCGTCAAGGTCAAGGCGTAAGCCTAGACTTGATGGCGCGCCATGCGCCAAGACCGACGGGGATCGCCCCAGCTCCTCTTCCCTTTCCTTCCTTTGTCACTTCGCCGCAGCATCGCGCGAAAGTAGAAATCAGATTCAGCAAATATGCCCACGTGTCCCCGGATTTGCCCGAACGCCTCGCCAACAGTGACTGGGCGGAGGCCCGGCGCGCCGAGGGCAAGGCCATCATGCTCGTCGGCAAGAGCGGACGCATCCACCACGTCGACGCACAGATCGCCCAATGGCTGGGGCGCGAGCAGCTCGGTCAGAACGCGTTTGATCTGGTGCCTGCCCACATGGCCGCGGAGGGCTCGCAATCGATGGCGGACAACGTCCATCTTGACGACTACACGGTATGGTTTCCCATGGTCGACGCCGACAACGTGCCACAGTGGTTCCGTTGGGACGGTCGGCGCGTCGAGGGGTTCCTGCTGAACGCACTGTCGCCGGAGCTAGACCCGGCTGAGCAGTACGTCCATGTCGTGGCGAGCTAGTCGGCCGACCGGGCGAAATCAAGGAGAAAAGGAAGAAGGATAGCGTAGCGGCCACCGAATGAGGCCGCCCCCTAACGCGTAAGCGTCTACCTGCGCGACGGTGCCTTGAAGCGCCAGTCGTCCGCCGGACGGGGCAGCAGCGGGCGGCCGCTGAGGCGGACACTGCCGAGGGTCTCGCAGAGCCGCTCGACGCGGTCCATCGGGACTTCGACGACGGACATCTTCTCGAGGATATCGATGCGACCGACATCTTCGCTGCGCAGACCGCCGGCGTTGGTGAGGACACCGACGATGTGACCGGCGTTGATGTTGTCCATCTTGCCGACCTTGAGCGCGACGGCGCTCGGGCGGTTGTCCGCGACCGGGGCCGCTTCGGGGATGGGGACCATCAGTGCCTCGATGGCGCGCATGGCGATGTCTTCAGCATCCATGCCGTTGGCGATGGCGTCCTTGAAGGCAGCGATAGCGCCCGCACTCGGCTCCTTGTCAGACAGGGAGGCGATGATGCGGTTGCTGCGGATGGCTTCGAGTTCGGCGTCATCGGGCAGGTGGTACTGCTCGAGTTGGCCCACGGCGCGGCGGACACCGGCGAGCCGGTTGACCTTGCCAGGGCCGATGAAGACGATGCTGGCACCGCTACGTCCGGCACGGCCGGTGCGGCCGATGCGGTGGATGTAGGTGTCGACGTCGCCGGCGGGCTCGTCGTGCAGGACCAGGTCGATCTCGTTGACGTCAAGGCCGCGGGCGGCGACGTCGGTGGCGACAAGCAGGTGGGCCTTGCCTTCGCGGAAGCGCTTCATGACGCCGTCACGCTGGGGCTGACCCATGCCACCGTGCAGGGCTTCGGCCTTGAGGTGTTGCAGTTCGCCGACGAGTTCCTCGACGCGAGCACGGGTCCGCGCGAACAAGAGCGTCGCACGGGGGTTCTCGGCTTCGAGGATCTTGGAGATGGCTTCCACGCGGTCGCGGCCAGGCACGATAGCGTAACCTTGGCGGACGTCGGGGGCCGCGCCGGCACCCATACGGATGGTGATGGGGTCGACCAGGGTCTTCTTGGCGAGCTTCTCGATGTTGGGTGCGAGGGTCGCGGTGAACAGGACCGTCTGGCGTTCCTTGGGCAGGACGGCGACGATCTGGTCGAGTTCGTCGGCGAAGCCCATGGACAGCATCTCGTCCGCTTCGTCGAGGACGAACATGGACATGTCCTTGAGGTTCAAGGTGCCGCGGCCCAAGTGGTCGATGACGCGGCCGGGGGTCGCGACGATGATGGCACCGGGGTGGCGCTGGAGGGCGCGGGTCTGGTCGCCGAAGGGGGCGCCGCCAATCAAGCAGATGACGTCGACGGGGCTACCTTTGCCGATGGCCTGCAGTTCTTGCTGGACCTGTTTGGCCAGTTCGCGCGTCGGTGCGAGCACCAGTCCGCGGCGACCGTTGCGGGCGGCCTCGATGAGAGGCACGCCGAAGGCGGCGGTCTTGCCGGTGCCGGTCTTGGCCTGACCGATCAGGTCACGGCCTTCGAGAAGGGCAGGGATGGCTTCGCCCTGGATGGGCGTGGTCTCAGTGAAGCCCATCGCTTCGATAGCGGCGAGCGTATTCTCATGGAGCGGAAGGTCCGCGAATCGTAGTTTCATGCACGCCTCTGGGTGCGGTTGCCGGAGCGTTGGCCACCTTGGTTGCCGCCTCCACCGTGGCTTCGACGGTGTTGGACACCGCGTTCGGAACCAGACGGCTGGTAGCGGCGACGGCGCGGGGCGCCGTTGGGATTGTTACCGCCGTTGGCTCCACCATTGTTGTGCTGGTTGACGACGGGTTGTGCCGGCGCGACCTTGGGGTCGGGCCCATCAGGCGCGGCCGACTCGTCCATGTTGACTTGGATGGCGTCGACCTGCTTGCCGATGTGGCGTTGGATGGACTTGAAGTCCTGGGCTTCATCCGATTGGACGAATGTGAACGCGCGGCCGGCTGCGCCGTTGCGGGCGGTGCGGCCGACGCGGTGGACGTACGCGTCCTGGTCGGGAAGATCGAAGTTGATGACGTGCGTCACACCTTGGACATCCAGTCCACGGGCGGCGACATCGGTGGCGACGAGGAGTCGGGCACCGCCGTCACGGAAGGCGGTCATGGCGCGTTCGCGCTGGCCTTGCGTCATGTTGCCCTGGAGCGCCACGGACGCCCAGCCTTTGCTGACCAGTTTGATGGCCAGGCGCTTGGCCAGGTGCTTGGTGCGGGTGAAGACAACGGCCCGGACGGGCTGCTCTTCGTGCAGAAGGTGGAGCAGAGCGCTGGTCTTGAGCGACTTCTCGACGCGAGCGTAGAACTGCTCGGCTTGGGGCACGGTGGCCTCGCCGTCGTCCACGGAGATGTGCACGGCGTCGTTGGTGAATTCCTTGACGAGCTTCTGCACTTCGGCGGGGAAGGTGGCGCTGAAAAGGGCGGTCTGCCTGTTGCGGGCGACCATCTTCTCGATCTTGCGCATGTCGCGCACGAAGCCCATGTCGAGCATGCGGTCGGCTTCGTCGAGGACCCAGACCTTGACCTGGGATAGGTTCGCGGCGCCGCGCTCGATCAGGTCGAGGAGGCGGCCGGGGCAGGCGACGATGATCTTCGGGCCCTTCTTGTCGAGGTCCGACAATTGTTTGCCGAAGCCGACGCCACCGTAGACCGAGACGATCTGTAGGGCGCTGGCCTTGGCCAGGTCCGTGAGCACTTCGGCGACCTGCAAGGCAAGCTCGCGGGTCGGCAGCAGGACAAGGCCCACGGTGCCGCTGTGTTCATGGCGCAGCGCATCGACCATCGGGATCCCGAAGGCCGCGGTCTTGCCGGTGCCCGTGCGGGCCTGGCCGACCACGTCCCGGCCTTTCAGCATGGGAGGGATGGCTTGCGCTTGGATGGGGGTGGGCGTTTCGTAGCCCATGGCGACGATGGCATCCAATGTGCCATCGTGAATCGTAAACTCTTCGAATTTCATATGCGGAACCCGCGTCGCGCGGGCTTGCCCCGACCGCCGATGGCAGTCATGGGCTTCCGCGCTGTGACCACCCTCCACGGCATGCTATAATACGGTTGCTGTCGAATGCGGGGTCAGGTGTGGGGCCCAAGGGCATGCGGCCGGCACCATTGGACCTGAACCTGTACAGGCTCGGGAGGTGAGTCTTATACGGGGAAGTCCCAGTGGTAGCTCAACATGTCCGACTTCGAGACGTTCCAGAAGCAGGTCAACGACATCGTGTTCAGCCACCCAGTAGTGACGAACAACGAGTACTGCAAGTGGGTCGCCGAAGGCCAGATGACGAAGGAAGATGTCAAGGATCTGACCATCCAGTTCAGCGTCTTCAGCCACTACTTCATCCAGGCCCAACTCCTGAAGTGCTTCAGCGCCCAGACGCTCGAGCAGTACCGCTCCGGCAAAGAGATCCTGATGAACGAACTTGGTGTCTCGTTCACCAAGCCCGGCGCCGCCGAGTCCGATGATCCCGACGCCGTCCCCACCGAGGGCACGGTCCAGGGTGGCAAGTACCGCCACACCGCCGCCCACTTCGAGTGGCTCCTGAAGTTCGCCGAGCCCCTTGGCCTCGGTTTCAACGAGATCGGCAAGTGGAACATGGGCAACGAGGGCACCCACGCCTTCTGCAACGGCCTCAACGAATGGTACGGCAACCCCGACCCCTGCGTCGGCGCCGGCGCCTCGTACGCCGTGGAGAACTGGGCCGCTGCCGGCTTCTGGAAGCAGCTCATCGCCGGCCTCGAAGCGTTCAACAACACCAGCGACGCCAAACTCAACCTCGGCTTCTGGAAGTGGCACGACATGGTCGAAGACCAGCACGCCGCCCACACCCAGGAAGAGCTTCTGGAGGACTTCGAAGAGCCCTGGTTCAACCAGGCAGACTACCTGAAGGGCGCCCGCAACATCCTGGACCGCGTCCAGCAGTTCTGGGACGGCCTCAACGAGAGCCGCCTGGCCCGCGCCCAAGCCGTCACGGCATAGGCGTAGCGCCCGCGCGTGGCCGCGAGATGAGTGCAGCCAACGGCGGTTTGTGAGGCGTCCCTTTTTCCCTTCCCTCCCCTGTCACTCATCGTGGGCCCCGACTTGTACTGGGTCGCCATCCTTGCCCTCGGCGGGCTCGCCATGGGACTTGTCACCAGCTTCATCGGCTTGCCCAAGGGCCGCGAGTTCGTCGGCTGGCTGCTGCTATACGCGTTCATGGTCACGGTCATCGTGCTGGTGGACGCCGAAGCGCCCTTCTGGACTGTTCTTGCCGCCAGCATCGCCGCCAACATCACCGCCGGCCTGGCCCAGGTCGCCTTGTTGCCTAGCTATCGCCGCAAGAACCCGTGGTTCGCTGAGGAACTCGCCAAGCCCGGGCGCAACGTCATCGCCGGGCTGATCGGGTTCTCGTTGTTCGCGGGCTCGCTGTTCGGCATCATGGCGGCGACATGCGCTTGGGCCCTGTCGTTGCTTTGACATACGCTTCAAGAAGCAGAAGCATCCTGGGCCACCTATGCGCTGGATTGCCCTGCTGTTGATCGGAGTCACCCTTGCTGGTTGCGCCGATGCCCCTGACCCCCTGACCGAAGTGACGCACGAGCCCGCAGCCGCGGCGCCCGTGTTGACCTTCTTGCCCGCCCTCGACCTCGGTTCGAAGGCCGGCCCCATGGACTTGGGCATCGGCGGCTTCGGGACCAACTGCCAAGATTCCCTGGATGACGGCGACTGCGGCCTCGGCGAGCCCTCCATCGAAGTGGACGGTGCCGGCACCATCTACGTCACAGGCGTCTGCTGCCTGACGACAGCCCCACCGATCTACGTCAGCCGCGATGGTGGCGAGACGTTCCAGACGCTCGACACGCCCGGCGTGCGCGAAGCGTTCGGTGTCGAAGGCGATTTCGCCATCGACGAAATGGGCCGTGTCTACTATGCCGACATCGAGGTCGCCGGCACCTTCCAGGTCACCGTCTGGGAAGCTGACGGCACCTACCTGCGCCACACCAAGTGGCCCGCCCCGCCGTTGGTGGACCGCGACTGGATCCGCGCCGAAGGCGACGGCACCGCATACTACGTCTACAACACGGGGGCCATGGGCACCCGCGTCTACAAATCCACGGACGCCGGCGTGACGTGGAGCCCGGACGCCATCAAGGTCGTCCCATATGCCCTCGGCAATGTCGCCATCGACCCCGGCGTCGAGTTGTGCCTGTTTGGCGGCAACATGGGCGGCTTCCGCAGCATCGACTGCAGCCGAGACGGCGGTGCCACGTGGACCAACGAGGCCTCGACATTGCCCGTCGGCGGCAACGACGCCTACCCTGTCGGCGCCTACGATGAAGCCGGAAACCTGTGGCTCGCCGAAACGCAGAACGTCGAAGGCGGCCAACAGATCGACGTCACCTGGCGCGACCTGAACGGCACCTGGCATGAGCCCTACACCGTGAGCCCCGCCGGCAGCCACCGCATGCCCTGGCTCGCCGCCGGCGCCGCAGGCGGCGTCGCCATCGCGTGGTACGGTGCCGAAGACCCGGCCGGCAACTGGTCCATGTACGTCGGTGCGTCGATCGATGCCTTCGCCGGCAACAGCACCTGGACGGTGGACATCGCCGACCCCACCCCGGTCTTCCAGGGCAGCCTGGGCCGCGACCTTTTGGATTTCCTGCAGGCCGACATCGGTCCCGACGGTAGCATCCACGTCGCCTACAGCCGGCTGCCCGGCACGCCCGGCCAAGACGGCAACGAAGAGCAGCTCATCTACGTGCGCAGCGAACCGGTCCCCGGCCTCGCCATGTCGGCGTTCTGGCTCGGCCCATAACCGCTGCCAAGGCCCGCGCCACGCACGCTGTGCGGGAGGGGTAAGGCCATGATGCGGCCGACACCTATGGTGACGTGGACGTACGGGCCCGGCTGGCCGCATGGCTGGCAGACAAGGGTCGCAACGATGCAATGATCGACGTCTGGAGCGGCGTGCACCTACTGACAGGACTGGCCATGGGGTGGGTCATGGAGCCGTTCATCGCGCTGCTAATCCTCGTGCTGTGGGAACCTTTGGAGATCTTTGTCCTCAACCCCATCGCGGCGCGGCTGCTCAAGGCCGAGTTCGGATTCGAGACCTTGCGCAACTCCCTTTCGGACATCATCTTCGACGCCATCGGCGTGGCGCTGGGGTTCTGGCTGCTGCGCTGGCTGGTCGATCCGCCGTTCATCTTGTTCAATTGAGATCGGCGCTGTGAGCGCACACTACCGGGCCGCTTATGCGGCCCTTCGTCCGTGCACGCTCCATCAACATCCACCATGAACACGTGGCGCCGCCGCAGCGGCACCGCAGCTACGGGCGCAATATCCTCATCGCGTTGATTGCTAGCGGGAGCGTCTTCATCGCGGAATTGTGGGCCAGCCTGGTCACCGGC
>JBFJNL010000040.1:0-18055 GCA_041618195.1 Thermoplasmatota archaeon
GCTGGCTTCGATGTCATCATCGTCGAGACCGTCGGCGTCGGCCAGGCCGAGGTCGATGTCATCCGTCTCGCCGACACCGTCTGTGTCGTGCTCGTCCCGGGCATGGGCGACGATGTGCAGGCCGTCAAAGCCGGCGTGATGGAGATCGCCGACGTCTTCATCGTCAACAAAGCCGACATCGACGGCAGCGACAAGGTCTACGCCGAGGTCGAAGCCATGATGATGCTCGGCCACCCTGATGAGGACGACTTCTGGTGGGCCCCCATTGTGCGCACCGTCGCCGAAAAGGGCCAAGGCGTCAAAGAAGTCGCGGAAGCATTGGCCCGTCACCGAGAATGGTCCGAGCGCACCGGGCACTGGGAACGCCGTCGCAAGGAGCGGTTGTGGAGCCAGGTGCGCGATCTATTGGAACGCCACGTCACGCGCTTCGCGTTCGACAGTCATGGCGTGCCACTGGCCCGGTTCCAAGCGGAGTTCGAAGCTGCCCAACAGGGCACCATGGCACCCCAGGACGTTGCGCAGCACATCTTGGCTGCGATGAAGGAATAAGGGGAAGAGGTGGCCGGTCGGCCTTACCAGGTCTTCTTGGCGAAGTTCCACCAGATCATCAAGCCGATGAGAGCGAAGATGCTCGTCATGGTGATGGCGATGAACATGGTGGGGTCGTCGGTGGCGCCACTGACACCTTGCGACATGGGGCCGACGTTGTCGCGCAGGGCGGCACCGTCGTCATCGATCGGGCTGTAGACGAACACCACGCGTTCGCCGTCGAGTAGTTGGCGACCACTGATCTTGGAGATCGTCGAGGTCTCCCAGCCGGCCTCGTACTCGGAGGTGTAGGCCTTCCAGGAGTGGGTCTCGTTGTTGACGAACGTGCCGGTGATGGTTTGGCTGCCATCGAACGAGATGGCGTCGCTCCTCATATCGACATCCACCTTGTCCATCGCGTCCCGGAAGTCAAGGCAGGTCACGGTACTTGGCTCCCAGTGCCAAGTGCGGTCATCGGGGGCGTGCATGTGGCTTGACAGGGGCAGCTTGCCGCCCTCGCCAGAGATTTTGTATGGGCCCTGCGGGAAGGCGACGCGCTCGCCATCGACAAAGAAGTCCATGGTGCTGTGCCAGTGGCCGGGGCAGTTCTCGGCGTTGTCGCCGATGAGGCCCTGACCTTGGGCGACGTTGAAGCCGACGATGGCGGCCCATAGGATCACAATGACGATCGGGACGCGCAGCTTCTTGATCGTCGCTCCGACATCGACCTTCTTCTTGCTCTCTGCGCGCTCACGGCGGCGGTCACGGGCATCAGTCATGTTGTGCTGAGATGACCCGAGGCGGTCTAAGAAGGCTCCGCAAGGAACGCCGGGTTGCCATGGCGGGCCCTCCGGGCGCTGGGGACGACCCCATCTGTCAAGAGGCCCGGGCCCGCTCCACCGCTATGGCCCTGAAGCGCCCACCGCAACCTATGCCGGAAAACGTTCAGGCCGCCCTGTCCGAACGCGGGTTGCAGGCCGCCTATGACGCCAGGCCGCCATACCAGCGCAATGACTACCTGATGTGGATCAACCAGGCCAAGCGTCCGGAGACGAAGCAGAAGCGCCTGGACCAGATGCTCGACGAGCTAGCCGCTGGCGACGTCTACATGAAGATGGCGTGGAACGGGTAAGGTTCAGGCCACGACGATCATGCAGTCGGCGTTTGGCGGCGCCGGTAGACGATCCATTCGACGATGAGAAAAACAGCCACTAGCATCGAGAACCACGCCTTGCTGTTCAGCTCCCCCTCGGTGGAGAGCTGAAAGGCCACGAGGCCGATAGACACCGCCATCAGATAGACGCGGACCCATGGATATCGACGAATGATGTCCAATTTGGTCAAAGACCAGAAAGATGGCTGGGCTTCGGACGACGAAGTTGATTCGTCAGACGTTGGCGCCTCGATGCTGCTCTTGGTCCCCTCGTCCTCGACCACTGGTGAGCAAAAGGCCAGAGAAATTCATGAGCATGCCGGTCTGGCCTGGGCCAGACGACGAATGATGCCGCCGCACGAAACGAACCAAGGATGAGTGGCGTGCCCGGCGTCGGCGGCAGAACACGTTGGAGCGTCACCGAACAGGCATCGGTCGATGCCAACGAGGCCGGCTGCGCCTGCGAACATGCAGCGGCGATATCAGGATGGCGGGGGGGTTTGCTACCGCATCAGGTTACGGGCGATGACGAGGCGTTGGATCTCGCTGGTGCCTTCGTAGATCTCGGTGATCTTGGCGTCGCGGAAGTTGCGCTCCACCGGGTAGTCCTTGGTGTAGCCGTTGCCGCCGTGGATCTGGATGGCTTCCGTGGCGGCCCACATGGCGGTCTCGCTGGCGTAGACCTTGGCCATGCTGGCTTGCATGGAGTAGTCGACCTTGGCGTCCTTCATGGTCGCCGCGCGGTGGATCAGCAAGCGGCTGGCGTCGATCTTGACAGCCATGTCCGCGAGCTTCCATTGAATGGCCTGGTTGGCACCGATGGGCTTGCCGAACTGCTTGCGCTCAAGCGCGTACTTGCGGCTGGCATCGAAGGCGGCCTGGGCGATGCCGAGTGCTTGGCTGGCGATGCCGAGGCGGCCGCCGTCCAGCGTCTGCATGGCGATCTTGAAACCCATGCCTTCGGCGCCGAGGCGGTTCTCTTCGGGGACGTGGACGTTCTCAAAAAACAACGGGCAGCACGGTGCGCCGCGGATGCCGAGCTTGTCTTCGGTCTTGCCGATCTCGAAGCCGTCCATGCCCTTCTCGACGATGAACGCCGACTGGCCCTTGTGTTTGGCTTCCTTGTCGGTCTGCGCGAAGACGATGTAGGTCTCGGCGGGGCCGGCGTTGGTGATGAAGAGTTTCTGGCCGTTGAGGACGTAGTCGCTGCCCTCTTTCGTGGCCGTGGTGCCCATGCTGACGACGTCGCTGCCGGCGTTGGGTTCGGTGAGACCGTAAGCGCCGATGCGCTTGCCCTGCAACATGTCGGTCAGGTAGCGTTCGTGCTGGTCGTCGTTGCCGAAGGTGTAGAGCGGCCAGCCGCTGAGGCTGTTGTTGACGCTGGCGATGACGCCGGTGCTGGCGCAGGCGCGGCTGAGTTCCTCGATGGCGATGCAGTAGCTCACCATGTCGGTGCCGGCGCCGCCCTTGTCTTCGGGGAAATTCATGCCCATGAGCCCGAGGCCGCCCATCTCAGCGATGATGTCGCTGGGGAAGTAGTGCTCTCGGTCGATCTTCTCCGCCATGGGTGCGACGCGGGAGTCGGCGAACTCGCGCACCATGTTGCGGATCATCTCGTGTTCTGGGCTCGGGCTCAGGTCCACAAGCCGGCGACTCCCCCCGCCTTCATAAGGTCCCCGAGACCCGCATTAGAGGCGGACGACGGGGACGCGGTCGGCCCGGCATCGCCGCGGGCGGTCCGGGTGTTTGAAGAGCCATCCCGACATGCCCGGGTGTGGAGCCCCTGGCGGTCGTCGCCGCAGTCCTGGCCGTCGCCTCGTTCATCGCCGTGCTGATCGCATGGTCGGCCATCAAACGCCTCCGGGCCGCCATGATGCAGTTGCGGGCTCTGGACAACGCCAAGCGCAGTCAATCGACGCGCTATGGCCAGATCACCGAGCAGTTCGCTCCGTTCATGGCGTCCTGGCCGTGGGACCCGAAGCGCTTCAAGTTCCTCGGCGACCCCATCGATGGCATCCAATTCACCGATGAAGGCATCGTCTTGGTCGAGATCAAGTCCGCCAGCAGCCGTCTCAGCACCGTGCAGCGCCAGGTCCGCGACCACGTCCAAGCTGGGCGCGTCGCATGGAAGGAGGTCCGCGTCGAATGACCCTGGCACAGGAGGCGTTCCTGGCCGGGGTGGCCGCGGTCGATCCTGCCCGGCTGGCCAAAGGCGCCGTCCGCACGGGTCTCCTTGACGATTGGTTCGAAGACCGGGACCGCCCCAAGCCCATCCACGTCATCGCGCTCGGGAAAGCCGCCCCGCGCCTGATGTGGGGCCTCGTGGAGGCGAACGTGCCGTTCACCGGCGTCGGCGTGGCGCCCAAGGGCCTGCCTTTCCCGCAATGGGATGGCTTTGTGTGGCATCGCGGCGGCCACCCCGTCCCGGATGACGCGTCGTTCGCGGCCGGAGAAGCAGTGCTGCGCTGGGTCGAGCAACTCCCCGCCGACGCCAAGGTCCTCGTCCTGGTCTCGGGCGGCGCCAGCGCGTGCTGCGAGACGCCGGCGGCCGACCCCGCCGTGTGGGCCGCCGAATTGCGCTCCGGTATGGCCATCGAGGCGTTGAACGAAGCAAGGGCGGCGCGCAGCCACATCAAAGGGGGCCGACTGGCCGCACTCATCAAGGCTCGCACACCGCATCTGCGCGTCTGGGTCCTGCAAGATACCCCGGACCCCGAATCCGTGGGCAGCGGTCCGTGCGCTGATGGCGCGACCGAACACCTTGTCCTGGCCAACGTCGAGGACGCCATCGCGGCCGCCGGCGCCACGCTGACGGGCGCGTACCGATTCCCGGGCAGGCTTTCCGGCGACACGGCCGGGGCCGTCGATCGCTTCATGGACATGCTGAGCGAGTTGCCAGACGACGCCCAAGGGCTGGTGGCCGGCGGTGAGACCACCACAGCATTGCCAGACGACGCCCCTCCCGGTGGGCGCTGCGCCCATGCCGCATTGCTGGCGGCCCGACGCATGGCGACGTTGCCAGGCTGGCGGTTCCTGGCGGCCGGTACCGACGGCATCGATGGCAGTACGGCCGAAGCCGGCGCCGAAGTGACCGGCGCCGACTGGAGCGGCCGGGGCGAGGCCTCCCTCGCCAAATTCGACGCCTACGGATACTTGTCAGGGCTCCGTAAGACGTTCAAAACCGGACCCACCGGTACCAACGTCAACGACCTATGGATCGCTGTGCGAGACTGACACCTTGGGCCCGAGCCCAATGGCATCAAGGGACAAACCAAAGTCGTGATGGCCGAGGCGGCCGATGGGAGTGTATGGCTGCCCTGTGGGCACCGCATCGCAGATTGGATGTGCTCTGGATTGAAGACGATCGGGCCTTTGCGGCGGCGGCGCGCGAGTTCTTCCGACTCGAAGAGACGGCGGCGCGCGAAGTCCTCCCATGGCACGTCAACCTCCACCACGTCGAGACGCTAGCCGATGCCAAGAGCGATGTCGCCGTGGCGCCCCCCTCCATCATCGTAGCGGACCTCAATCTCCCCGACAGCAGTGGCGCCGACACGATCGAGGCGCTGCGGCGCATGATGCCCTCCATCCCGTTGGTCATTCTGAGCGGCGAGGCAGACGTGGCCATTGGTCTGGCCACAGGTATCAACAACGCCGAATTCCTTTCCAAGGACCGGTTGACCCCCGACGCACTTTGGCGGACCATTCTGGCGGCGCTTTCACGACAACACGGCGCGCCGCAAGGCCATCCCGACACATTCAACCGTCAACGCACCAGTTGATGCTTCGTGGACCGGCCCATCAACATCCCTCGGCTGCCGATTGCACTGAGGGTGTTGCTGGTCGAGGATGACGCTGATTTCCAGGCCATCACCACAGCCAACCTTCGCCGCGGTTTAGAGGTCCATGGACCCGCCGCCGGGTTCCGAGACCTGCACGTCAAGACCACCTCGACGTTGACCATGGCCATGGCGGCGCTCGAAGCGGATCCGTTCGATGTGGTTCTGCTAGACCTAGAACTGCCCGACAGCGTCGGCATCACCGCCACGATGGAGCGCATGCGGGACGCAGCACCCCGCACGCCCATCATCGCTATCACCGGGCACGAGAGCGTCGATGCAGCGGTTGCCTCGACGCTGGCCGGGGCGGACGCATTCCTACCCAAATCAGAGCTGTCGCCGGACCGCATCGCCCGCATCGTCTTGTCGGCGTTGGTCGCCAAACGTCTCAAATGAGATTAGGCCGGCCGGTGTAGCTGGACCCACGATCCGTGGATCCAACGGCACTCGGCCAACAATTCTTCGAAATCAATGGGTTTGACGAAGAAATGGTCAGCCCCGGCGGTGACCGCCACGTCCCGATCGACCTGCAGGGTCGAGCCGGTGTAGATGGCCACCGGCGTGTCCCGCAGGGCTTGCCGGGTCCGCACGACCTGCAGGGCATCGATCCCAGAGATGCCGGGGAGTCGTGTGTCGAACAAGACGAACGCCGGCTTGCCGCCGACGGCCGCGGCCGCCTCTAGGCGAGCCAGGCCTTTCTCGGCAGTCCGTTCTACTTCGATCACCAGGTCGGGATCCACGATCTCAAATGCGCGGGACACCATGGTAGCATCTGCCGGATCATCCTCTACCACAAGCCCCCACACCATTGTAGGCTATCGCCATCTGACCTCTTGCTTATAACTCCGCGACCCGGTCAGCCTGTCAATGGTTGGAAAAAGTGGGATCCCCGGCCCGGCCGAGCCGCGCCAGGGGACCTCACAGAAGGCCGACAAGGCCACGGCAGACCCGAAGAAGGGCCGCGGCAAAGACGCCGCGTCAGCCAGCGCTGCGGCGGCCACGAACGGCGTAGCCGACAACACTACGCGCGGCGCCAAGCCCAATGCGCCGACGCCCGACGGCAACGGCCCTGCCAAGCCGGACGGCAAAGGCGCCGGCAAGGGTGGCAAGGCCGCCGCGAACTCCCCCGACCAGGCCGCCTCCAAGGCGAAGCCCATGCAGTCGTCCAAGGATTCCGGCAATGGCCCTGTCGTGGTCGGTGTCGGCGCCTCTGCCGGCGGCCTCGAAGCCCTCATGCACCTGCTGGACGCACTGCCCCGTCACGCCAACGTGGCTGTCATCGTCGTTCAACACCTGGAGCCCCATCACCGCAGCCGCTTGGCTGAACTCTTGGGCAAGAACAGCCCCATGCCGGTCCAGGAAGCGACCGAAGGCACGCGGGTGGAAGCCAACCACGTGTACGTCATTCCACCCAACGCCGACCTGGCCATCAAAGAAGGCCGGCTCGTCATCCTGGAACGAAGCGAAGGCCAGTCCCGTTTGGCGGTCATTGACAAGTTCTTCGCATCCTTGGCTCTCGAAGTCGGCACCCGCTCCATGGGCGTTATCTTGTCAGGCACGGGTTCAGACGGCGCCGCGGGCCTGAAAGAGATCAAAGAAGCGGGCGGCATCACGTTCGCCCAGGAGCCGGAATCCGCGGCATACCGCGGCATGCCTGACGCCGCCGTCCGAGCAGGTGTCGTCGATTTCATCCTCAAGCCGGCACAGATCGCCACCGAGATCGTGCAACTCCTGAAGCATCCGTACGTGGCGCCGGCGAATACGCTGGACGAGCAGATGGAGCAGGACATACCGAACCTGGACAAGGTCCACATCCTGCTACGCAACGCCACGGGCGTCGATTTTGCCGATTACAAGATGTCGACGTTCAAGCGCCGACTGCTGCGCCGCATGGCCCTTCATGACGTGCGCGATCTGGCCACCTACATCGAGCAACTACGCGCAGACCGCCAAGAACTCCAAGCCCTGTATTCGGACGCGCTCATCAGCGTCACGGGCTTCTTCCGCGAGCCGCAGACCTTCCAGGCCCTGTCCGATGAGATCTTGCCCAAGCTCAGCAAATCCCGCGACCGGACGATCCGCATCTGGATCGCAGGTTGCTCGACCGGGGAAGAGGTCTACTCCATGGCTATCACGGTGCTGGAGGCATTCGGAGAGGCCGCCGCGACGCGGACCATCCAGTTCTTTGCCACCGACATCAACGAGGCCAACGTCACGGCGGCCCGCCAGGGCCTGTACAAGGAGGCGGCCGTCACGAACATCCCGGAAGTGCTGCTCAAGCGGTACTTCAGCGCCTCGGGCGATGGCTACCAGGTCAGCAAGCGCCTGCGAGACATGTGCGTGTTCTCGGTCCACAACGTGTACCGCGACCCGCCGTTCTCGAACGTTGACATCGTCAGCTGCCGTAATGTCCTGATCTACTTCCGCCAGGAGGCCCAAAAGCGCGCCTTGACGGCGTTCCACTACGCGCTTCGCACCAATGGCACCCTTGTCCTCGGCTCCAGTGAGAGTACCGGCCAGTTGGGCGAGTACTTCACGCAGAGCGACACGCACACGCCGATCTACACGCGCAAGGACAAGGCACTCCCCCTGTCCTACGCCATCTTCCGCACGCCCATCGAGAGCGGCCGTCGGCCGGTGCGCCAGATGCCGGTCCCCGAAAAGAACGAGGCCACACTGCGGCAGCGCATCAATACGGCCCTTCTCGGGGCATACGTTCCTCCCGGCGTGGTCTCGGATCGCTTGGGTGAAGTCATCGAATTCATCGGACATACCCGCGACTTCCTTGAGCCCGCCCCCGGGCGCGCCACCCTCAACGTGTTCCGTATGGCACGACCTGGACTCGAACTCGATGTCCGGGCCGTTGTGATGCAGGCTCAACACGAGCACAAACGCGCGATTCGCCGCGTCCGATGGAAGCAACCGGGCGGCATCACGGTCATCGAGATCGAGTGTATCCCACTCACCGACCTAGACGGCGAAGAGATGTACGCCGTGACATTCCACCGCACCGGCCAAGAGACGCCCCACGGAGCGCCCAAGGACGAGGCCAGTCAGACGTCGACGCTGGATGCGCTCGAGGAAGAGCTCGAGCAGACCCGGGAGCAACTGCAGTCCACGGTGGAACAATACGAGACCACCACCGAAGAACTGCGCACGTCCAATGAAGAAGCCCTTTCAATCAACGAGGAACTTCAGAGCACCAACGAGGAGCTGCAGACCACGGCGGAAGAGCTTCAGTCGGCCAACGAGGAGTTGTCGACGCTCAACGAGGAGCTCTCGAACCGCAACACCGAGTTGTCGCGCGTCAACAGTGACCTGGAGAACCTGCTCAGCTCGGTCCGCTTCCCCATCGTCTTCCTGGGCTCCGACCTATGCATCCGCCGGTTCACTCCGGCCGCACAAAAGAGCCTGCGATTGATCGGCAGCGACGTCGGGCGCCCTATCGGCGACCTGCGCCTGCGCCTTGGCGTCGACAACCTAGAGGACATGGTCCAAAGCGTCATCGACACCGTGCAGCCCATTGAACGGGAAGTGCGTGACGAGAGCGGCTGGTCCCTGCTCCGCATCCAGCCGTACCGCACCAGCGACAACCGCATCGACGGTGCCGTGCTCGTCGTCATCGACATCACGGACGTCAAGCGGACCCGCGACGAACTGGTACGCAGCAACCAGGACCTCCAGCAGTTCGCCGCCTTCACATCGCACGAACTCCGAGCACCACTGCGCAACGCCAAACTCTACCTTGGCATGGCGGACCGCAAGCTGTCGGAGGGCAAACTCGACAAGGCCCGCGAGGAGTTGACCACCACGTCGGAAAGCCTCGACCGCATGATGCGGCTGATCAATGCACTCCTGCGTTTCTCCGAGGTCAGTGACTCGAAGGCGAACCACAAGAAGGTTGACCTTGAGCAAGCCGTTTCGACCGCCGCCGCGATGTTGGGCATCAGCGCCGATGGCGCAAAGGCGAAGATCGAGCTGCAGAAGCCACTCGCGCCAGTATGGGCTGACGAGACCCTCCTCGGCATCGTCTTGACCAACCTGCTGACCAACGCCATGCACCACTCGGACCATGCGCCGACCATCACCATCTCGGTGGATGAGCGCGAAGACGACGTTGAGGTCTCGGTCAAAGACGATGGCCCCGGCCTTCGGGGCATCGACCCGAGCACGGTCTTCGAATTGTTCAACCGCGGCACATCCAACAACGATGGCATCGGTCTGGGGCTCGCGATCACCCGGCGCATCATCGAGGCCCATGGTGGCAGCATCCGCGTCGACTCCGCCAAGACCGGCACGGACATCCGCTTCACCCTACCCGTCGTGCGCGACAGGGCCGTCGGACACGCGTAGCTGGGCTCCGCGCTCATATAGGAGAACCTAGTCGGCGCGCCTGTGCTGGAAAGAGTCCCCACCGTTCTCACTGCCCAGGAGATCCTGGACATGGCGTTCCAGCGCTCGCTGAAGATCGAGATCCCTGACCCGGACCGTTACCACCGGATCAGAAAGACCGAGATGGCGCGGGTTCAGTCGGTGGTCGAAACGACCGTCGAAGCCCTGTCCCGCTACCCGGACAAGTTCCCCAACCTCGATCACCTACGGGATTACGATCAAGAGGTCCTCGATATCATCGCGGGCCTTCCGCAACTCCGCAAGTCCCTTGGCTCCGTCAAGTGGGCCGCCGAGAAGATCCACAACATGGGCCGCGACGCGGCGTTTGATTGGATGAAGTGCCGCGACGTGCCGTGCTTCAAGGCCATCCAGAAGCGCCTGTACGGTCGGCTCAGCAGCATCGTCAACGAGGTCGACAAGGACCTCGATTTCCTACGCGAAGTACGCGCCAAAGGCAAGCTCTTGCCTGAGGTCAGCGCCGGCTACGCCACCATCGTCATCGCAGGCTTCCCCAACGTGGGCAAGTCCAGCCTGTTGTCGACGTGGACCCGTGCCAAGCCGGAGATCAACACCTACGCGTTCACCACGAAGCAGGCCGAGGTAGGCCACTTCGAGATCGGCGAAGGCGACCAACAGGTCCGCTACCAGGTCGTCGACACCCCCGGCCTCCTCGACCGCCGTGACGACGAGCGCAACATCATCGAGAAGCAAGCGGTCGCCGCCCTGCACCACGCTGCGGACGCCGTCTTGTTCTTGATCGACCCCAGCGAGACCAGCGGCTACTCCCACAAGGAGCAGGAAGCGCTGCTTGAGCAGGTCCAGAAAGAGATGGCCGGCATCCCGATGATCGTCGCCGAGACGAAGTGCGATGTGTGGAAGAGCGGCTCGGACCGCCCCAAGATCAGCACCCGGAGCGGCGAAGGCCTTGAGGACCTCAAGGCCGCGCTCGTGGCTCTGCTGCCCACCGAAGAGGAACTCGAAGAGGATCCTCTTGACCGGTGGAAGGGACGCAAGCGCGACCCGAAGGCCTAGAGACAGGACTGCACGTTGGCAGCGCTGCCCTTGAGCGAACGCGCTGCCGCGTCACCGTCGACGCTGGGTCCGTGGCCGCAGTGCAGCATGCGCACTGGCAGGCGCTCGAGCCGCAGGATGGATTCGGCCAGGACGCGCACGTCGCCGTCGGGGAAGTCGAAGCGACCGATGCCGCCCTGGGCGAACACCGTGTCGCCACTGTACAGACTGCCCGTCTCCTCTTGCCAGTAGCACATGCTGCCCGGGCTGTGCCCGGGTGTGGCAAGCGCCCGATGCGCTTGGCCGCCGAGCATGATGTCGTCCTCGTCCTGGAGCACCGTGTCGACCTCGAGGGTCGGGATGCTTTGCCCGAACATCGCACTGGTCGGGTCATGACCCACCAGCAGTTTGTCGGCAGTGGCTTGGCTGGTGGCGACGTGGGCACCCAGTGCCTGCCAGCGCGGGATGCCGTTGACGTGGTCCAGGTGTTCGTGGGTGATGGCCACGGTCTGGATGCGGTGGGGGTCGACGACGGCGGCGACCTCCGCTATGATCCGCTCGTGGTCGGTGCCGATGCCGGCGTCGACGAGGTCGTAGGCGTTGCTGTCGCCGTGCTTGAGCAGGAACAGATTGCAGTCGAACCCGCGGCCGCCGAGGCGGACCGCCCGGGAACCGGACATGGTCCGACGATGACGGCCCCGGCCAAGAGTGCTGCGCCCCGGGCGCTACGCTTCGCCGGCGGCCAGGAGCGTCATGGCGGTGACGCCGATGGCTGCGACCAGATCTTGTGCCTGGACCAGCGCGGTGGCGTGTTTGCTGATGTTGAGCGCGGCCATCGCCTGGTCCGTCACGCCGCCGTCGCCCCAGTAGGCGGCTGCTGCGGCGAACGTGTCTTCGCGTATGGCGGTGCGTTGCTGGACGGCGGCGCCGACAAGGGCCGGCAACGCGGCGACGTCGCGGGCCAGCACGGCCGCCATCATGGCCTGCAAGCCTTCACGGACGGCAGGGAATCGGCGCAGGACGACGTTGAGCATCTCGCGTGTGACGCCGGCTCCGGGAGGTGGCAGCGTGACGCGACTCAGCAGGTCGGCGCGAGGGTAGGCCAGCGCGCCCCGTTCGAGACCATAGTCCTGCAGAATGGCGTCGGTCATGCGTAGTCCTTGTTCGCTCAGGCGGGCCAGGTCGGTGGCGGCCAGGCCGAGCAGCTGGTAGGCGCTCACTGAGGGCATAGGGATCTCGAGCGTGGCGACCAGGCGCGTCGCTTGGTGGAACAGGCGGTTGACGTCTTCTTCGTGCGTGTCGCGCAGGAGCCGCATGGCGTGCAGGGCGCGGTCGGCATCGTGCCGGTAGGTGGAGACTGCGTCGAAGGCCAGCCCGAGGACCTCGTCGACCTTGGCGGCCAGCATCTGCAAGAGGTCGTCGCCTTGGGCGACCAGTGCGGGTAGGTCGCCGCGTAGGTGGAACCCGATGCTGTCCGGTGTGCACGAGGCTTCGATGCGTTCGTCCAGGTGGCGCAGGAAATCGCGGGCGTCGGCGATGCTGTCGTTGCTGAACGCGGCCGATCGCGGCGACAGCCGGACCTCGTGGTGGCCCCGGACATAGGCCGACAGTAGGCGCATGGTGATCTGGCCCGGTACGTCGTCGATGATCGCCTCGTAGCGTTGGTTGGTGATGACCGGCGTGATGAGGAGGCTGTCGCCGATGTTGCGCAGGTCGACTTCGCGGCCTGCCTGCTGGCGGGGTTCCCAGCGGTCGATCCACTTCTTGGGGAGGTAGATGCTCCAGGCGCCGCTGCCGACCTTGGTGACCTTCTTGCGCAGTGGGACGTCCACGATTGCGTAAGTCTGGCCGACCTTACGTACTTGTTGCCGCACGCGGGTTCTTCAAACCGCCGCCGGTTCGACCCTCGTGATCGTAGACCCCGCCATCGAAGCCTGGACGCTGGCCCAGCAACCGGCCCCAGACCCCACGGAACTGGCCATGCGCCGGGCCGGCGAGGAGCGGGACTTCCCCATCGTCGGGCCGCTGGTCGGCGCACTGTTGGATGTCTTGACCCGCACCAGCGGCGCTGCGCGCATTTTCGAGATGGGCAGCGGCTTCGGCTACAGCACCTGGTGGTTCGCGCGGGCGGCGGGCGCCAATGCACACATCGTGCACACCGACGGCGATCAGGCCCTCTCCGATGAGGCCCGCGGCTGGCTTGAGCAGGCCGGCTTCGCCGACCGCTGCCGCTTCGTCGTGGGCGATGCGTTGCAGGCGCTACGCGACGAAGACGACGTGTTCGACATCATCTTCATCGACGTGGACAAGGGCGATTACCCGGAGGCGTGGTCCATCGCACGCGAACGGGTCCGTCGTGGCGGTCTGATCATCACGGACAACACCCTGTGGTCGGGGAAGGTGGCAGACCCCGCCGTGGACGACGACTGGACGGCGGCGGTGCGTGCGTACGTAGCGAGCGCTTGCCAGGATCCCGCGTTCACGACGACGGTGTTACCGGTGCGCGACGGCGTCGCCGTCTCCGTGCGCCACTAGCGGCGGCGTACGATGGCGACGGTGACCAGCATGGCCAGCGCCGCCAACACCGGCAACGCCGGCACCTGCGCGTCGTCGACGGCGTCGAGCGGCTCGGCGACGGACGCGGCGCCGAAATCAGGGTGGGCGTAGTAGCTGGCACCGATGCGGTCCAAGTCCGACTGGGCGCCGCCGACACCGTTGGCGACCGCACGGGTCGAATCCGGGTGCAACAAGGCCGCGATGAGGCCGGCGCGCTCCTGGGCCAGCACGGTGAGGAAACGGCCCCCGGCGGGGGGTGTGGCAGGCGCAGGCAGGCCGTGGGCTTCGAACGCGTCGTGGGCGTCGTGAAAGTAGACGCCGGCGAGGGCCGAGGTGATCTCGCCTTCGAGGTATCGGGCGGGCGGGTCTTCGAGGTTGAGGCGCTCGCTCTCCCGCTTGGCGGCGATGATGGCGGCGGCGTTGTCGTGAGCGAAACTCATGACCTCGTCCATGACGACCGCGTGGCTGGCGACGCGGCGCTCGAAGCTCTGCAACGGGTTGGAGGCCTCGGCCGGCGGGATGAAGCTCTCGATGAGCAAGCCGGCGATGTTGTTGAGGCCGTATGAGTTGCGCAGGATGCCGGGGTCGGGCCCACCGGCGGTCTGCGCCAGGTCGACGCTTTCCGGGCCGACGCGGAGCGTCGTGATGCCGTAGTCGCCGTGGCTGTAGCCTTTGGCCGCCAGGCCGGTCTTGACGGCCTCGTTGACCTCAAGGCTCATGTCGCTCGTCGGGGCGCGCACGTTGCCATGGTTGGGGAACATCGTGGTGATGTCGTAGTCGTAGGAGCCCACCGGGCTCGGGTACCCGATGCCGTAGACCGGGAGACCGCCGTATTCGTGGTGGTCGAAGGCCATGTGGACGTCCCAGCGCTTCAGCACCTCGTGGATGGCCTTGGCTTCGGGGGTGCCGACGTCGACATGGTCGCGGTTGATGTCCTCGCCGTCCTCGTTCTCCCGGCGGTTGTCCAGAGCGCCGTCGGGGTTGCTCTGGGCCAGGACGATGACGACCTGGTTGGACAGGTGTTCACGGGCGGGGCCGCCGTCACGGAGGACCTCCATGAGCTGCATGGCGGCGGGGGTGCCGGCCGGCTCGTTGCCGTGCTGTTGGGTCATGATGAACACGACCACCCGCGCCTCCATCGGCACGTTGCTGTCGGGGTCCGTGAAGGCCGCTGCCATCAGGGGCGTGCCATCGAGGCTGGCGCCCACCTGGTGCACGGTGGCCCAGGGGTTGCCCTCAAGGCTGTCGATGATGGCCTTGATCTCATCCTGGCCCGGGACCAGGCCCGCGTCGTACGCCGGATCGCGGATGATGTCCCCCGTGTGGTCGGCTGCGACCACGGGAAGGACGAGCAGGCCGACGAGGGCTAAGGCTAGGATGCGCATTGGCGACGACGCCGTTTCCCCACTGATGAGGCTTGCGGCTACCGGGTGATGCCGCCGTCCTTGTTGAAGGCCCGCAGGCCACCGACGAAGCGCTGGATCGTGGTCACCAGGCCGACGGCGGCGAAGTACACCAGCATCCATCCCGGCAGCGTGAACGACCAGCCGAACAGGTTGAAGTCCGTGAAGTCCAGCCGCGTGACCAGGAAATAGGTCACGAGGGGCACGACGAGCATCATGACCATGCGATCGGCGCGACCGAGCAAGCCGCCGTAATTGCGGCCGATGCCCACTGCCTGCGCCTGGGTACCCAGGTAGCTGGTCAGGAGCGTGAAGGCCACCGCCAGCAATCCGACCTCGGCGCTGACCCACGAGCTGAGCGCGATGCCGCCGATGAACAGGACATCGGAGAAGCGATCGATGGCGTGGTCCAGGTAGTCGCCCTTGAGGCTCGTCTTGCCGGTCATCGTGGCGACCTTGCCGTCAAGCAGGTCCAGGACGCTGTTGAGGAGCACCATGGCCCAGGCGACGACGAGCCACAGGGGCTCCTCGGCGCTGCTGCGGTAGAAGGCGTAGCCACCAGCGAACGCCGCTACGAGGCTCCACCAGGTGAAGACGTTCGGGTGGATGCTGCGGAGAGCTTTGGCAAGGGGTACCAGCCACCAGTCGAGCCGGTGGCGTTGCTTGTCGAGGACCATGTCACTGAAGGAGCCGCTCACTCCAGTCCACGTCTTCGATGTCGTGGTCCTGGGATGGGTCGGGTCCGGAGGTCGCGAACGCAGCCAGTAGTTCTTCAGGACTTCGACGGCTGCCGTCGCGCTGTACGACGCGCACGCCCATGTCCAGGGACTCTAGAAGCACGAGGTCCATGCACTCGGCTTCCCAGTTCTCCTGGATCTTCTCGGGCGGGTAGCCCCGGGCCTCCATGCGGGGCCGAAGCAGGTCCGGGTCGCAGCGGACCACCCAGATCTCGTCGACGGCCAGGTAGTGGCTGAGGTGGCCATCCACGTAGCAGTCCTCGGGGAGGGGCAGGTCCTGGATGGCGTCGATGTCGATGACATGGGCGTCGTCGTCGGCGTCGTGCCCGGCGATCGCCTCTGATTCTGCGGCCAGGGCGTGGACGTCCAGGACGGTGTGCCCGGCGGCACGCAGCAGCTCGCAGAGTGTGGTCTTCCCGCATCCGGGGGTACCGGTGATGGCGACGCTGGGCATCAGGCCTTGACGGTCCGGCCGATGAAGTCGTGCCACTCGTAGCCGCCGAGTTTCTCTTCGTTGAAGCAGTACTGGACCGTCTGGAACTCGCCTTTGAAGGCCTTGACCGCGGCCTTGACCTTGGCCGGGTCTTCCCTGTCCAGCAGCGCGCGGCGGTAGAACCGGGCCACTTCTTCCATCTCGTTCTTGCCCATGCCGACACGTGTCAGTTCCTGGACGCCGAGGCGCAGGCCGCTGGGGTGCAGGGGCTTGGTGTCGCCTGGCAGCATGTTCATGTTGGTGATGATGCCGGCGTCCTCGAGGGTCTGGGCGGCGACGGCACCGGCACTGCTATCGGCGGCACCGTGACGGGTGACCACCTGGTGGCTCATGGTGTAGCCGCGGGATTCCCCGAGCACGTCGAAGCCTTCCGAGGCCAACGCGGCGCCAAAGGCTTGGGCGTTGGCGACGATGTCGGCGGCGTATTGCTTGCCGAACTCCTGGAATTCGGCGAGGGCGATGACCTTGCCTGCCATGTGGTGCAAATGGTAGTTGCTGCAGACACCGGGGAACACGCCGCTGTTGAGGCGGCGCTGGAACTTGGGGTCGTCGGAATTGCTGAAGACGAAACCGCCCTGTGGACCGGGGAAAGTCTTGTGGCTGCTGCCGGTCATGACGTCGGCCCCTTCGCGCAGGGGGTCCTGGAATTTTCCGCCGGCGA
This sequence comes from Thermoplasmatota archaeon, assembly GCA_041618195.1. Taxonomy (GTDB): domain Archaea; phylum Thermoplasmatota; class E2; order JACPAO01; family JAHFTW01; genus JBFGSX01. The sequence goes on from JBFJNL010000040.1 coordinate 16,771, forward strand.
TGAGCCCGAGGACGTGGGCGCCGTCGTACATGACGACCCCGCCTTCTTCGTGAGCCGCCTCGGCGACTTCCTTCATGGGGTTGGGGAACAGGATCATCGACTGCCCGAACAGGGCCAGGCGGGGTTTGACCTCGCGCACCATCTTGATGGCGGCGTCGACGTCGATCTGCATCTCGTCGACCATCCACGGGTAGGTGTGCAGATCGAGGCCTCGCATGCCGACCGCGCCCATGTTGGCGTGGCTGATGTGTCCGCCGTCCGCCGTGCTGACGGCCGTGATGGCGTCGCCGGGCTTGGTGAGGGCCTTCAGCACAGCGAGGTTGCTGTTGGTGCCGCTCGTGCTTTGGATGTTGGCGAACTTGGCGTCGAAGACCTCCTGGGCCAGGGTGATGCCGAGTGCTTCGATGTCGTCGAACGGCCCGCAGCCCTGGTAGTAGCGTTTGCCTGGCAGGCCTTCGGCGTAGCGGCCGTGCAGGTCCGTGGCGAGCATCTCGGCCACCCGGGGCGACACGATGTTCTCGGAGGCGATCATGCCGAGTCCGTCGCGGAACTGGGCGGTGTTGCGCTGGGCGGCCTCGCGGACAAGGTCCACGGCGGCACGGGGGTCCATGGGGTGCGCCACGGCGATGGCTTTGATAAAGCGGCGGGGACCATTTCATCTGGACGAGCGGTCCGGGCACCGGCGCCCTGCGCGTGGCACGCCCGGGACTTGCGCCCCCCTGGGGGCATCGGGCCGATGGGGACCAAAGGCCGATGGCCGATGTTGAAGGCCATTTATCCCCCGTGGAGCCAGGTTGAGGTCATGGACCACCCAAGCCTACGTTACCTGCAGGGAGAAGCCGCTGCGTTGGACCTGGAGGGGTCCCGCATCGACCAGGGCCTTGCATTGGGCATGCCGATCGAAGCACTGGCAGCCGAATGCCTGCAGCGAGCCGCCGACCGCGTCGGACCCCTGTTGAGCGAAGAGAAGTTCACGTTGAGCGCGGTGTTGATGGAACACAACGGCGCCGAGCCGGCACTGGCCCATGAGGCCGCGGCCCGCCAGCGTCTGCGTGCCGACTGCGAAGCCCTCGAGGCCGCCTTGAGGGAAGGGCGGGACTGCGAGCCATGCTTGGAGGCGTACGCCGCCGACTTGCACGCCTATGCGGCGATCGAGCGTGACGACGTCCATCGAGCGGCCATCGCCGCCGGCGACCGGGTGCTGCGTGAGGCGGACTTCCGCGTCCGCGCCTACGGCAAGCAGGACGTCGATGTGGCGGTCGACGCCGATCTTTGGACGGCGACC
>JBFJNL010000041.1:0-17808 GCA_041618195.1 Thermoplasmatota archaeon
GGCCGGGGGCTTCATAGGTTCTGTGGCGGGGGCCGTACCTGTTCACCGGAAACCAGGCGTGGAGTGGAACCATAGGTAGGTGTCCTTCTGGTCGGTTTTTGGCTTGAAGGTTGCGGCCGGTGGTGTAAGGATCGGCCGTTGCGGGCAGCCGCCAAGGGTTGCCCGAGGGGGTGCCCCGCACCACAGGACCGTCGCTGGCCGTGCGAGCACGGTGCGCGCCGTCATTCAGGGAACCTCGCTGCGCTCGGCCTTCAGAAAAGGGTCGCCAGCCGTGCAAGCACGGCTCGCTCCAGACTCCTGAAAACCTCGCTGCGCTCGGCCTTCAGAAGTCCTCGTCCAACGTGAACCGCACCTGCGTGGTCTCCTTCTCCTTGGTGCCGGCCATGACGCCGGCCTTCTGGTAGTCGCCCACGCGCTTCTCGAAGAAGTTGGTCTTGCCTTGCAGCGAGATCATCTCCATCCACGGGAACGGATTCTTCGTATTGTACATCTTGGCGTGGCCGAGCATGTTCAGCATGCGGTCGGCGACGAACTCGATGTATTCGCCCATCATCTTGGCGTTCATGCCGACGAGGCTCACCGGGATGGCCTCCATGATGAACTCCTTCTCGATCTCGACGGCGTCAGCGATCATGTTGCGGACACTGACCTCGCCGGCCGGGTTGCGCAACTTTGAGTTGAGCAGGGCGGCGAACTCGCAGTGCAGACCCTCGTCGCGGCTGATGAGTTCGTTGCTGAACGTCAAGCCGGGCATGAGGCCGCGCTTCTTGAGCCAAAAAATGGCGCAGAAACTGCCGCTGAAGAAGATGCCCTCGACGGCGGCGAACGCCACGAGGCGTTCGGCGAAGGTGGCCTTCTTCTTGCTGAGCCACTTCATCGCCCAGTCGGCCTTCTTCTTGACCGCGGGGATGTTGTCGATGGCGTGGAACAGGTAATCGCGGCGCTTGGGGTCGCTGATGTAGGTGTCAATGAGGAGGCTGTACGTCTCGGCGTGGACATTCTCCATCATGATCTGGAAGCCGTAGAAGCAGCGCGCTTCGGGGATCTGGACTTCCTTGGTGAAATTGACTGCGAGGTTCTCTAGCACGATGCCGTCGCTGGCGGCGAAGAAGGCGAGGACGTGTTCGATGAAGTGGCGTTCCCCGTCGTTGAGGTTGTTCCAGTCCTTCTTGTCCTGGTCGAGGTCGATCTCCTCGGCGGTCCAGAAGCTGGCCATCTCCTGCTTGTACATCTTCCAGATGTCGTCATGCTTGATGGGGAACAAGACGAAACGGTCCTTGTTCGGCTTGAGGATGGGCTCCTCATCGGGCTCGAAGAGCTCGCGGTGCTTCTGTCGGGCCAACGCATCGTCGGCTGCCCGCAAAGCCACGCTCTCCTGTTGCGCGTCCGCCTGCTTACCGCTGGCCTGTTCGGCCGCCAACCCATCCATATGCATCCCGCAAACCGCACCATGAACAGTGCCATGTAAACGCTTGCCGAATGAGAGGCTCGAGTGGATGCACAGGAAGTGCAGCTTGGGCCAGCCACGGACTACGGCCACGCCACAGCGCCCCGATTTCGGGTAATAACGCGTAGCTTACGTGCTGCTGGCCGCGGCCGCCCGTGGCGCGGGTCGCCGTGGCCCACCGGCAGTCCGGTGGACGCTTACTTGCGCTGCGCCTTGCCCTTGACGTGGTACGCCGGGGGCAGCAGGTTGGGGATGCCTTGTTCGATGGGGTAGACGAAGCCGCACTGGGTGCAGGTCAACGTGCCGGTCACGACTTCGCCGTGATCATCCTCTTTGGTGGCATCCAGCGTCAGCTTGGCCTTGTCTTCCGGGCAGCAGACGATGGCGATGAGGTCCTTACGCATGGAGAGTCACCGTGGTGTGGTAGGATTGCAGGCTGCGCACCGGGAAGCGGCCCTTGACCGCCCGCTTGGCGACGATGGCCCCGACCGCGGCATCAGCGGCTTCGACGGTGGCCAGGAACGGCACTTCGCCTTCGACCGCCGCGCGGCGCATCTGGTAGCCATCACGCATCTGTGGCGCCTCCATCAGTTCACTGGGCGTGTTGATGATGAGTTGGATGCGGCCGTCCTTGATCAGGTCGATGGCGTCCGGGCTCTTGCGCTCGGACAGCTTGTAGACGGTGGTGACGTCGAGGCCGGCGGTGCGCAGGTCGTGGGCGGTGCCTTCGGTGGCGACGATGTCGAAGCCGAGGGCGGCCAGGCGGCGCATGATGTCGAGGATGCGGGGCCGGTCCTGCTTGGCGACCGACACGAAGACCGTGCCTTGGGTCGGCAGCGGGTTCATGGCGGCCTCCATGGCCTTGGCGTACGCGGTGGGGTAGTCCTCCGCGATGCCCATGACCTCACCCGTGGACTTCATCTCAGGACCCAGCACGGCGTCGACGCCGGGGAGCTTGAGGAAGGGGAACACGGGGGCCTTGACGGCGACATGATTGAGCTTGGGGGCGCGGTGGTCGGGGCCGTAGCCTTGTTCCAGGAGCGTCTTGCCCAGTGCCACCTTGGCGGCGATCTTCGCCAGCGGCAGGCCCGTCGCCTTGGCGACGTAAGGGACCGTGCGGCTGCTGCGCGGGTTGGCTTCGATGACGTAGATGTCCTCGCCCTTGACCGCGTACTGGATGTTGATGAGGCCACGGGTGCCAAGCGCCAGCGCGATGTCGCGGGTGTGCTTGGCGAGGCGGGCTTGGATGTCGGCGTTCAGATTCTGCGGCGGGATGACCGTGGTCGAATCGCCACTGTGCACACCGGCTTCTTCCACGTGCTCCATGATGGCGCCCATCAGCACGTCGGTGCCGTCGCAGACGGCGTCGACGTCGACCTCGATGGCGCGGGCCAGGAACCGGTCGACCAGCAGCGGGTGCTTCTTGGTGATGCGCACCGCTTCGCGCACGTAGTCGCGCAATTCCGATTCGTTGTGGACGGTCTGCATGGCGCGACCACCCAGGACGTAGCTGGGGCGCACCAGGACCGGGTAGCCGATGCGGGTGGCGATGGTCACGGCCTCTTCGTCTGTGTAGGCGATGCCGGCTTCCGGCTGCTTGACGCCGAGCCCGGCCATGAGGCGGTTGAATTTGTCGCGGTCCTCGGCCAGGTCGATGGCCTTGGGGGGCGTGCCGATGATGACGGTCTTCAGGTCGTCGCGGGCGGCGAGCGCGGCTTCGAGCGGCAGGGCGAGGTTGATGGCGGTCTGGCCACCGAACTGCACCAGCACGCCGTCAGGCTGTTCCCGTTCGATGACGTGCATGACATCTTCGAGGGCGAGGGGGTCGAAGTACAACCGGTCGCTGGTGTCGAAGTCGGTGGACACGGTCTCCGGGTTGTTGTTCATGAGGATGGCAGCACAGCCTTCCTCGCGGATGGCCCACGCGGCGTGGACGCAGCAGTAATCGAACTCGATGCCCTGGCCGATGCGGATGGGGCCGCTGCCGAGCACGAGGATGCGTCGGCGCCGGTCTTGGTCGCGGTCGGCGGGTAGGGCCGCGTCGGCGTCGACGGGTTCGTAGGTGCTGTAGTAGTACGGCGTCTTCGCTTCGAACTCGGCGGCGCAGGTGTCGACCATCTTGAAGTCCGGGCGGATGCCGGCTGCGACGCGGCGGGCCTTGACTTCGGATTCTTCCATGTTCATGCGGCGCGCCAGTGCGGTGTCGCTGATGCCGAGGCGCTTGGCCGCCAGCAGCAGGCCGTCATCGCCGGGGTTGTCTTGGACGGCGCGTTCGGCGGCGAGGGCGTTGGCCATCTTGTGGATGAAGAACGGCAGGTAGCCGCTCATGGCGTAGATGTCCTCGGCGCTCCAGCCGCGGCGGACGGCTTCCGCGACGGCCCAGAGGCGCAGGTGGGTGGCGACCTCGAGGCGTTCCTTCAGTTCGTCGTCGCTCCACTTGACGGGGGCGTCGAAACTGTCGGCGTCGACCTCGAGGCTGCGGATGGCCTTCAGCATCGACTCTTCGATGTTACGGCCGATGCTCATGACCTCGCCCGTGGATTTCATCTGGGTCCCGAGGCGGGGATCGACGGTGCGGAACTTGTCAAACGGCCAGCGCGGGATCTTCGTGATGACGTAGTCCAGTGTCGGTTCGAAGGCCGCGACCGTCTTTCCGGTGATGGCGTTGGGGATCTCGTCGAGCGTCATGCCGAGCGCGATCTTGGCGGCGACGCGGGCGATGGGGTAACCCGTCGCCTTGGTGGCCAGGGCGCTGCTGCGGCTGACGCGGGGATTGACCTCGATGACGCGGTAGTCACCGGTGTCTTGGTTGAAGGCGAACTGCACGTTGCAGCCGCCTTCAATCTTGAGCGCACGGATGCAGCGCAACGACGAGGCGCGCAGCATCTGGTGGTCGCGGTCACTGAGCGTCTGGCTGGGGGCGACGACGATGGATTCGCCGGTGTGGACGCCCATCGGGTCGAGGTTCTCCATGTTGCAGACGGTGATGCAGTTGTCGACATGGTCGCGCATCACTTCGTATTCGTATTCGCGCCATCCCAGCAGGCTCTCTTCGATGAGCACCTGGTGGATGCGGCTGTAGGCCAGGCCCTTGCGGGACACTTTCTCCAGCTCTTCGCGGTTGTTGGCGACGCCGCCGCCGAGGCCGCCCAGCGTATAGGCGGGCCGAACGAGCACCGGGTAGCTACCGATGTCCTCTTCGGCGATGCGCACGCATTCTTCGACCGTCTTGGCGACCAGTGCCTTGGGCACCGGTTCACCGATGCGCTCCATGACCTTCTTGAACAGGTCGCGGTCCTCGGCGTCGGCGATGGCCTGCAGGGGCGTGCCGAGCAGTTTGACGTTGAATTTCTCCAGCACCCCGAGCTCGGCGAGTTCGGAGACCAGGTTGAGGGCGGTCTGGCCACCCATGCCGGCCAGCACACCGTCAGGGCGCTCCTTCTCGATGATCTGGGCGATGCTGCTGGCGGTCAGGGGCTCGCAGTACACGGCCTCGGCCATCTCGACGTCGGTCTGGATCGTGGCCGGGTTGCTGTTGACCAGGACGACCTCATAGCCTTCCTCGCGGGCCGATTGGCACGCTTGGCTACCACTGAAGTCGAATTCGGCGGCTTGGCCGATCTGGATCGGACCGCTGCCGATGATGAGGATCTTCTTGACGTCGGTGCGCTTGGGCATCAAATGGCTCCAGGCGGCCAGGGGCGCGGCCCCGACCTGGCGTCGCACCGAGGGACCCCTCAAAACCGTACCGTGGCCCGAGCCGGTGCCGATTCGCCGATGCGAGCTTCAGACTGCGGCGCTGAGAGCGTATTTGGCGCCTCACGCACCGAGCGACCATGGCCGTTGATTCCAGGGTGCCATGCGCACCATCACCTCGATTAGCCAGGATTCTGCCGCTCCGGGGCGAAGCGTCGGTTCGGGGGCCGGCACCTCCCTTGCCGGCCGCGATGTCGCGGTGGCCAACCAAGCTGCCACCGAGGGGCTCCCGGCTGCGCTGAACCCGGCCGCGATGCTGGTCAGCCACGCTAGATCGTCGAGCGCCTCAGCTCTGCGCCGCTGCGCGGGCCCGTCATCTACCAGCGCCCGCGCCAGTGCCGTGGCCCAGTCGGCAAATCCGGTATCGTTGGCCGTGACAGGTGGGGCGACCGCCCTCGGCGTCCAGAGCGAGAGGGGTGTCTCCGAGGCCCACTCGATACGACGAGGCACGGCAGCGATCCATACGACGCGGATGCCGATGGCGCCAAGCACCGCCAGCGGTGGGGCCACCGTGCGCCAGACAATCCCCTCGGGTGCCGGCCGGCCGGGGACGGCGATGGGCACGGCGGGAGCGTCCCGAGTGAAGTTGGCATATGATGCTCCGCCCGGGTAGACGATGACGTCGAGACCACTTGGCTCACCACCGCCTTTGGCAATGGCCTGCTGGGCAATCGGGTCGGTGTCCAGGCTGACCAGCATGGCCGTCAGCAACAATGCCGCGGCGGTGAGCCAGGGCAGCGCGCGCCACCGCCGGCGCGAGATGCCGAGTGCGGCGAGGACGGCTGGCTCGCTGCAGACGTTGCAGCCGTGCCCGCACGCCATGTCAGCACCGCAGTCGCCGCACGACAGCATGCCTCTCACGGCGTCACCAGGAAGAGCCGCATCGCGGCGTCCGTGGGCGGGACGAAGGATGCCGTCCGTTGGCAGAACACTTGCATGTTGAGGATCCCACTCTTCTCGTGGACGACGAATTCGACGGAGTACGTCGCCCAGCCCCCGCTGATCACGGTCACGCCTTGCGTGTCGCTCTTCAGCACGCCGTCTTGGTAGGCGCGGACGCGGACGCCGCACTGGACGTTGTCGCTGGCGTCGGCCTTGGCCGAGAATTCGATGAGCACGGGGACATTCTTCGTGATGGGCCGGTCCACCAGGGTGATGTTCTGTTCGACCATGGGCTTGTCGCCTGACGAGGCGGCGTTGGAGACGGGGAACAGCGCGCTGCGTGCGCCTGTGGCGGGCGCGAGTGTATCCGCGACCGGAATCGGCGGCTCGAAGCCGTTGAACTCGATCCACGAAGCCATGTCGGTCCCCGTCGCCGTTTCGAAGCCGGGGTTGGCCACGGGCAGCGAGACCGCCTTGGCGCTTGACGCCCAGAACACGACGTTGTCGATCCAGGCCGAGGCAGGGCGTTGTCCGTCGACGACCATGCGTGCGTTGGTCGACCCGAAGTCCGGGTCGCTGTATGCCGTGCCGACAAGGATGCGGTACGTCCGCTCCCAGGGCATGTACAGGCCGTCGCCGTCCAGGTCGTATTGGTACTCGTCGGTGACGTGGGGCGTGCCGGTGTCGATGACGAACGAGCGCACCACGCTTCCAAGGCGGGCAGGGTCGACGGAGGTGGGGGCGTCGGCGGCGTGGAAGCCGTAGATGTAGGAGCCGGTGGGTGGCTGGCGGGAATGGATGACCGGGCCCCCAAACCACGTGACTTGTCTCTCGGCGTTGACCGCAAATCCCGCGAGGGCCGGGTCGCTGCTGCCGGCGATCGTGACCGGGGCGCCTCCCCATTGAAGGGTTCCGGCCTGGCTAGTGCCGGCGAGGCCTGCTAGAAGAAGGAGGAAAATGATGCTAGCGGTGCCGGCGATTCTCATGGGGTGTATCCTACACGATGTACAGGTCCAGGGCCGTGGTGCCAAGGTCGTCGGTGTCAACAATCATGACGAAGTTGTAGTCGCCGATTGTGCCGTCAGTCGCGACGTTGCCGATCGGGACACAGTACGTGAAGAGCGTGCCCGAGGCGTAGCTGTATTTCGTGGTCGTCCAGGCACTTGGCAGGGCCGCGCCGGTCGTGTACGAGGTGGCGATGGGCGCCAGCGTGGCGCCCACGGGCGTCGCCTGGGCATCTGGGACGGCGCAGACTTCTTTGCCATCGGCCGTCGGGATGGAGCGTTCGTAGATGGGCGCGGCATCGAACCAGGTCACCTGGTATTGGGCGTGCCCGGCAAGACCGGCCAGGTCGGGATCGGATTCGCCGATGTCGATGTCGGTCGTGGTGCCCACGACGCCGGTGACATCAGTGGCGGCCATGGTGAGCGGGACTGCGAGGAGCAGCACGATTCCGAATGCAATGAGGACGTGTTTGCGGCTCATAGGAGGTGATCGCCGCTCGCCGCACAATTGACTGGGCGCGAACACCTGGAACGTTTGTCCCGCCGAGGATGCTACCGGGAGGCAGCGAACGGCGGGCGCAGTCTACCCGTGTACATGCCGCGACAGGGGCGGCTCCGCGCCAGGCCCTACACCGAGGCGACGGTGCGGCGGCCGGTACTGGCCGCTTCACCGGTTCGCTTGGCGAACGGCGGCGTGTCCTTGCCATGGAGCGGCGGGAACTTGCCTGCCTGGAAGCGTCCGTCTTTGACTTCGTGGATGAGCTCCTCGAAGGCGTCGAACAGTTTGCCAGAGTCCCAGGGGCCGGGGGCGGCCTCGGGGTGGTATTGGGTGGTGAAGATCGGCAGGGTCTGGTGCATGAGGCCCTCTACGGTGTCGTCGTTGGGGCAGCGTTCCCAGATGCGCAGTTCGGTGCCGTCGACGCTTTCGGCGTCGACCGCGAAGCCGTGGTTCTGGCTGGTGATGCGCACGAGGTTCGTGCCTTCTTCGCGGACCGGGATATTGGCGCCGCGGTGGCCGAATTTCATTTTGTGCGTGCCGGCGCCCCAGGCGCGGGCGGTGAGTTGGTTGCCGTAGCAGATGCCGAAGGTCGGCAGTTGTGCGGACAGGGTGCGGATGGCCGGGACAGTGTTGGCGACGATGTCCGGGTGGCCGGGGTCGCCGGGGCCGTTGGCCAAAAACAGGCCGTCGGGGGCGTGGCTGAGCACGGTGTCCGCGTCGACGGTCCAGGGGCACCAGACGAGGTTGAAGCGCCGTTGTAGGTTGCGCAGGATGTTGCGCTTGATGCCGGTGTCGATGACCGCGACGGTCAGGGCTTCCGGATCGAAGGGGGTGGCCGGGTCGAGCCCTTCGCCGCGGCCGATCTTGATGATCTCGGTGACGCTGGCTTCGCCGGCGAGGTTGTCCGCTTCGACGCTGGGCATGTCCGCGATGCGGGCCTTGAGGTCCTCGAGCTGGGATTCGTCGTCGGTGACGAAGCAGCGCAGGCAACCCTTGGTCCGGGTCTTCAATGTCAAGGCGCGGGTGTCGACGCCGCTGATGCCAGGGATGCCTTGCTCGGCGAGCCAGGCATCAATGGTCTGGGTGGATTGGCGGTGGTCCGGTTGGCGGCACCATTCGCGCACGACGACGGCGCGGGGCCAGACCTTGTCGGACTCCCAGTCGGCAGGGTTGACCCCATAATTGCCGATCATGGGGTAGGTGAACATCAGGACCTGGCCATTGTAGGACGGATCCGTGAGGCTTTCCTGATAACCAGTCATTCCAGTATTGAAGACGAGTTCGCCATAGGCGGTACCCGTGGCGCCAAAATGTTGCCCAACGACAACGGAACCATCTTCCAGAACTATCCAGGCCTTGCGGGGAGACGGTGTCGACATCGGCTGCGACCTGGCCGGCCAAGCCGCCGTGACAAAAAGGCTTGGGTCTCTACGGGAAATCTCGGTTCCAGTCGAAACATACCCCAGGGAAATGGATATGTCAACCTTGGCCAACAAGGGTTAAGGCCGAAGTTAGGCTCAGCGAAAATATGTCGGAGACCATCCTCTCGCTGAGCCTGCGCAACATCGCCCGCTACGTGCGCGATGTCGAAGCCAACGTCGCCCTGTACGAAGCACTGGGCTTCACCGCCACCCGCGAGGCGGGCGACATGACCGTGCTCCAGCACCCCGACGGCATGCAACTCGTCCTGCACCGCTGGGACGAGCGCCCGACCAGCATGCTCGACACCGCCATCGGCTTCACCATCAGCGGCGACGCCGAGGACATCAAGCAGCACCTGGAAGCGGCCGGCTGGAACCTGCTGCGGGCGCCCCACGCCAGCGATGTCGGCTACTTCTTCATCTACGGCGACCTGGACGGCAACCCCATCAACCTGGTCGGCAAGCCCCTGCGCACGGCGCCGCCCGCCGGCACGGTCAAGCTCGTCATCCGTGACGGCAAGGCCGTCGCCGAGCCCCAGGACTAAGCAAGCCGAGGCCCGTTCACCGCAGACGCGGCGGCCGACCTGGCGCACGCGGCAGTTCCCGCACATCGATCGCGGCCTGATCGACGCGCCGCAGGCCGAACCGATCCTGCAGGCGGCGAGGTGGATTATACGCCACGAGTGTCAATGCTGCCGCCAACACGCCGAGGAATTGGCCGACGAGCTGTTGCGTGAACGACTGCGTCGTCGAGTCCGTGACCAGCGCCGCCAGGGCCCCCACAGCACTGTAGGCGAACCATAGCACGAAGCCGGTGCTGACCAGCGCGATGCGGAAGCGGGCCGTCTTGTCGTGCGTCCTGAAGTACAACAGAGCGTAGGCGAGGGCTGCGGCCAGCGGCGGGCCGACGATGCCGAGACTGAAGGTCGCTGAGGCCCAGGCCGGCGGTTCGCGGTGCGTGTGGAAGATGACCTCCCCAGACTCCCCCGCCATCAGGTGCACGGCATTGTCCGCGATATGCGGGTCGAAGCCTTCGATCAGGTACACCAACAGCACCATCATGAGGGCGTAATACCCCGCGATGTACCACAAGGTGCGGGGCCGGCCAGTGTACAGGTAAAGCAAGTAGTACGCCAGACCCGCCAGCATGACGAAGATGCCGCCCAGCAGCGCGTAGATGACGAGCCGTACGACGCCGAGGCCGTAGCTTTCGATCCCCGGGCCGAAGGTGAAGAACAAGGTGAGCAGGCCGAGTGCGCCGAGTCCGGCCCACCAGATGATGAAACCTCGCAGCGCGCCCTGCGCCGGAGCATGGACGCGGCGGCGCGACTGCAGCCAAGCGACCCCGAAGTACAGGAAGGCGGCGACCGCACCCAGGGCGGCAAGGATGCTTTCTTCCTGGGTGGCCATGACAAAGGCCTATCGGAGACGGAGGCGTTGAACTTTTCCTTCGTCAGCGCCCATCGCCGTCCCGTGGTAACGCATAGGCCGAGCGCTGCTCGACGTGGCGTCGTTCACCCGTCTCCAACAGGGCGACGAGGTCGTCGCAGGCACGCGTGAGCATGCGTAGACGGAAACCGGCTGTGTTGGGGCTGTTGTGCGGCGTGAAGGTCACATTGGGCAATCGCAGGTCCGCGGTGAACGGCAGCCCGCCCGACTTGGGGTACTGCCACCAGACGTCCAAGTGTGCCCAGCGGCCCGGCCCGGCGACCAACCAGTCGCGCAGCGCCTGTTCGTCGACCACGAAGCCGCGTGCCACGTTGACCAGCAGACCGTCGCCCAAGGCGTCGAGGATAGGGGCGTCGATGAGGTGGTAGGTCTCTTTGACCAAGGGCAGTGCCAGGATGAGCACGTCCGCCCACGTCGCCATCGCAGCCAGGCCGTCCATGGTGGTGACGGGGATGTCCATGGCCGCCTTGCCGCTGCGACTGACGGCACGCACGGCGGCCCCTTGCCGGACCAGCGTCGCGGCGATGGCTTGGCCAAGGCCGCCGTGGCCGACGATGCCGATGTTCAGTTCGCGGACCGCTTGCACCGCTTGACCGACGTGGAACCGCCCGGCCTTGATGTCGGCGGTGCTTGCCTGGAACCCCCGGGCCCAGGCGATGACGGCGCCCAGCACGTACTCGGCGATGGCGTCACTCGTGGCATTGGGAGTCGACATGACCGCCACGTCCTCGGGGATGTCGTGCCAGCCGATGTGGTTGACGCCGGCGGTGATCACCTTCACCCACCGGACATCCGGCAAGCCGCGCCACGTCAAACCCACTTTGTCGAACTCGCGACGGGGCCACAGCGACAGCAGGCCCTCGCAACCGGCTGGATCCACGCCATCGACCATCCAGCGCACGTCTAATCGGCTTTCCACGTAGGCCCGTTCTTCGTCTGTCGGCGTGAACGTGGCGAGGACCGGCACAGCTGGCAAGACCAGCGGGCCTTTTTGGGACCTTTGAAGTCCACACCTTGTGCGCGTGGCGTTGCGTTTTGCTTACGACGGCCGATTTTCCGGCTACGCCAGGCAACCCGAGGGCAACACCGTCGAGGACCACCTGCTGGCGGCGCTGGCCAAAGAAGGCCTCGTGGCCGGCTCGTGGCGAGCGGGCAGTCGCACGGATCGCGGCGTCTGTGCAGCCATGAACGTCGCCACATGCAATCTCGACCGCCCGCACATCAAAGGCCTGGTCCCGGCCGTGCAACGCCACCTGCCCAAGGGCATCTGGACCACGGGCGCCGCCGAGGTCGCCGACGACTTCGACCCACGCCGGGCCAGGTGGCGCCAATATGCCTACCATGCCCCGGCGCTCGGCGAATCGTTGCCGGCCATGAAGGCTGCATGCAAGGCGTTCGTCGGCAAGCACGACATGTCGGGCTTCGCGCGCCTTGAGGACCGCGACCCGCAGCGCACGGTCCTGGCGTTCGACGTGACCGCGGACGGCGCATGGTGGCTGTTCAGGGTGCGTGGCCATGCATTCCTGTGGAACCAGGTCCGTCGCATGGTCGACGCGGCCCTCGCGGTCGGAGGCGGACGAGCCATGCTCGAAGACGTGGTGCGGGCGCTGGACAGCGGTGACCGGGTGGCGGCGTTCGGCATCGCAAGCCCTGACGGCCTGATGCTGGAAGAGGTCGCGTACGACGTGGTATGGGACGCCTCGGCGGGCCCGATGTCCGGGCGCCACCTGATGGCGGCGGCCCAGCAGGCCCGGGTGCGTGATGACCTGATGGCGCGCCTTATTTCGTCCGCTTGAGGCCTTCGACGAACGCCAGGTTGTCCGGGTGCTTGTCGAAGTACGCATGCACCGGTTGCATGAGCTTGATGAGTGCGTGCGCGACACCGTTCTTGAGATCCATCGGGTGCAGGTCGCCGGCGACGAACGCCGCTTCGACGTCTTCGTAGGTATCGTAGTGGAGCGGCCCGCCGAACTTCTCCGGGCGGTCGATGTCGAGCGCCTCCAGACGGGGCATGATGACGAGCCGCAGCAGGTCGAGGACCGGGTTGTCCTCCTTCTCACCGGCCGGGCAGTGCGCCTTCTGGATCTTGTTGGCGACGGTCTTGTCGTCGTCGTGGAGGAAGATGCCACTCGTCGGGTCGGACTTGCTCATCTTCGATTCGGCCGGGTCCATGCGGCCGACACCACCCTTGAGGTTGGGCACAAGCGGCGTGTGGAGTGCCACCGGCGGTTTGCGGCCGAGTTTCTTGGCCACGTCGCGCGCCAGCATGTGGGCGTGGCGTTGGTCCATGCCACCGTACGCAAGGTCGATGTCCATGTGGAAGATGTCGGCGACCTGCATGGCAGGGTAGAGGAACTTGCTCATGTCCGCGTCGCCTTCGTCTTCGCTGCGGCCCATGATGGTCATGGCGCGGCGCATGCGGGCGAGCGTGGTGTGCTTGGCGACCTGGATGACGGTGGCCCAGTAGTCGCTCTCGCCGGCGAACTCGCGGGCGAACCGGTAGGTGACCGTGTTCTTCGGGACGCCGAGCGCCTCGAAGGCATCGGTCATGTATTCGGCACAGCGGTGGATCGAATGGAGGTCGCCGCCGAGTTTGTCATTGATCTGGGCGTGCCAATCGGCAAGCAGGATCGTGACATCGAAGCCGGCTTCGACGAGGCGGCTGACCGTATCGGTGCAGACCATCCAGCCGATGTGGGCGGTGCCGCTCGGCTCGAAGCCGATGTACGCCTTGGGAGCGGTCGGGGCGTTCTCGCCACCGGAGCGCGCAGCGACCGTGGCATGGGCCTTGGCGGCCTTGGCATCGGCGGCACGCTGTAGCAACACTTCGAACTCGTCTTCGCTGACGATCTCCTGGGCGATGTCGCGCAGGTTGGACACAGGCTCTCCATGCGGGCCCGGTTGAAAGGCGCGACGGCTGGACCGGGCGGCGCGTGGCCCGCAATCGCCTTAGGCCGGAGCGGGCATGTGAGGTTGTGTCTGAGGAGCCGATATGGTTCACACGCGCCGTGCTGTGGACGTTCTTGATCGGCTTCGCGGCGTTCTTGGGTCGCGAGATCCAGTTGGTCGTCAAGCACTGGTGACTTAGCCCCAGACCAGGATGGTGACGCGTACCGGCACCTGGCCCAGCTCCGGATCCCACAGGTGGGAGACGCGGCTGGCGGCCGCCACGCTCTGATCTTGGGGCGGCGCCGGCCCGTAGTCCAGGAACAGGTGGCTACGATCGGCGTAGACGACCAGGTTGTTGATGAGGTTCATCGATTCTTGTAGGTCGATCTCGTTGGCGATGTCTGCGGCGCGGAAGGTGCTGAGGAAGATGCGGCCTTCGCCGAAGGCGCCTTCCAGGCTGACCGCGAGGACGTCCCCGTCGTCGCCGGAGATGACGTGTTGGAAGGTGGCGTCGAAGTTCTTGCCACCACCACCGGTCTTGCCGCCCCAGGCTTGGTCGAAGTGGTTGTAGGCCGGCCAGTCGAGGGGGTATGGCTCTTTCAGGAGCGGGTGATCGACGTCCGGCGCGTAGGCGCCGCCGTTGGCGGTCTCGATGCCGACGCCGAGGGTCGCTTCAAGCCATTGGAAGCTCTGCGAGTCGCTGCCGAACACGATGAGGGTGCCGCCGCCGTTGACCCAGTCGGTGACGCCGGATTTGACCGCGTTGCCGGTCAACGAGCTGTGGTCGACGTTGGAGCCGATGACCAGGACCTCGTACTCCGCCAGCCGACCGGGCAGGACGGTGTCGAGGTACTGCTTCTGGTCCGGGTAGACATCGCCCACAAGCAGGCTCGGAGCGACCAAGGTGTTGAGGGGCACGCTCGGCAAGGGTGCGATGCCCGCATCGATGTCCATGCCGGTGAGATGGATGCGGTCGTCGAAGCCGAGGCCGAGCTGGATCAAGGCGTCGCGCTCGACGGGGACGACGAGCGCGGCGGCGGTCTCGACGGCGGCGCGCGCATCCTGGGCCATCTGGTCAGGGGTGCCGGTGGCGACATCGAAGGTGGTGTCGACGTTGACGAAGTCACCGACGTAGGCGGTGCGGATCCCAGAAAGGTCCTCGGTGAGGACCGCCTGTAGGCCGACCGGCGCGATGCGCAGGTGGAAACGCTGGCCCCCATCGAGGTCCAGCCCCAGCAATGCTAGGGATTCGTTGTAGTCCAACTTGCCGTTCGCGGTGGCATCGTACAATGCGCCGTGCATGGCCTGGAGCCGCACGGCGTCGAGCCCGGAGCCGTTCTCGGCCCGGATGCCGATCCGGGTGACGCTGTCGGCGCCACCTTCCCAGCCCACGCCATCGCTTTCCATCATGACATCGAGCAAGGACCCGGCATCGCCGCGTCGCACCTGTTCTTCGCTGCCGACGACGTTGTTGGATCCGGACTGGGTCGTCACCAGGAGGGTGCCGATGACGGCCAGAAGGATGACGCCTGCAACGGCGAAGGTGAAAGGAGAGGAAGTACCTCGGTCATCTCGACGATGGACCATAAGGACCACTCGGCCTGGAGAGTATAAGGCACCCCTGCGCAAAGTCCAAGTACGCAACGAAGAAACCCGTTTTTTATATTAATGATTGACGGACGCTGTCCCTGTCAGGCCCAGGGCCTAAGTGGACGCGCCGCGGAACACGTACATCACGAAGTCCATTTCGATGAGACCGAGTTTGTCGTGGTTGATGAGCCCGTGGCCCAGAGCAGGGACGGCGGGAGCGTCGCTGGGTAGCGGCGGGCCGTAGTCCATGTAGAGGTCGCGGTAACTCATGCTCATCATGTTGTCGAGCATCATGCGCCCTTCGTCCGGCGACGCGCCGGCACCCGTCCCGTAGATGTCGTAGGGTCGCCATGAGGTCAGGAACACGCTGCCCTTCCCGTACGATCCGGAGTTGCTGACGGCCGTTACGGGTGCATCGCCTTGTTTGATGACCGAGGTGAAGGAGCCTTCGTCGACGCCCCACTGCTCGCCGGTGTCCCCATAGTTCTCCCAGTCGAGGGGGTTGGGGCGGTTCAGCGACGGGTGGGTGGTGTCCGGCGACGAGATGGGACCGCTTGAGGTGACGTGGCCGATGCCGAGACCGCTCTGCATCCATTGCCTGGAGTCGGTGCTGCCCAGCACGATGAGCGTGCCGCCGGCTTCGATCCACAGGGGCACAGAGCGCTTGAAATCGTTGTCGACCAGGTTGTTGTGGGCTGCATCACTGCCGATGACCAGGACGTTGAGGTACTCGAGCGTCCCGACGCCGTTCTGCCAGTCACATTCACCATCAAGCTGGTCGGCCAACAGGATCCGGCATAGGCTGGCCGCCGAGTCTTTGGTGTCGTAGTAGATGTCGCCGGAGCGACCGACCGTGTTGAGGGCCGGGAACCCACCGAAGCCATTGTTGATTCGGGTGTTGCACTGGGCATCCACCTGAGCGTTCAGCGCGACCGATTCGGCCGCTTCGGTGTGCATGGGCCGGAACGTGGCATCGTCGTAGCCTTGGGCGCAGAAACGGCCAGAGAGGTCGTGGATCCAACGGGTTTCATGCATCATGGCGTCCGTGGCGGGGGCTGCGGTCGCAGGGCCACCGGCACCGGTGTAGGGGGCAATGGCCGGCGAGCCATCATGGACGGCCAACCTTCGCACGGACGTCTCCGTCGCGCCGCCGCCGCTGGGCGTGTGGGTGGCCTCGATGCGGTAGAAGCCGATGTCCGTGACGGGGGGCGCTTCGAAGGCGAACCAGTGCGTCGATGCCGGGTTGATGACCGTGATAGGAGACGCCTTCTGGACGCCGGTGAGCGTGACCGCCGTCGCCGGGAGGGGGTCCGACTCCTTGTAGACCTTCCACGTGACCGTGTCGTCCTTGGACGCGCCCGTGTAGCTGACGGAGACGGTGTCGCCGACCTTGTACGCGTTGAGACCGGTGGAGAGGAGGAAATTGCGCGCCGACGGGCCCGTCGGCATATCCCCGACAGGTGTGGGCGTCAGCGTGTCCGTGATGAGGGTCGCGGACTGGTCGGAGACCGCGATGGCGACCTCCGTGGTAGCGTCGCAGCCGACGTTGCCGGTGTTGGGCACATCGATCTTGAAGGTGGTCGTGTATGCGTCGGACGGGGCGATCTCAGTGACGTCCGCGGCCTCGACGGCAAGGCCGGTGCCGCCCTGCTTGATGCCGAGGCTGACAGACAGGTGGGTGCGCTGATTGAGCCGCCCGATGTCGATCTGGTACTGGTAGTGGTCCGAATCGTACGGGCTTTGGGTGCATTCCAGCACCCCTAACAGTGGCTGAGCCGATTCGGCGCCGCTCTCGATGGCGCCCTCAACGTGGCCGATGTAGCCGACACGCATGTACGTGTCTTTGATGCCCTTGGCCAGCTTCTGCTGGACCTCGAGCAGGCTCGGATAGGCGCGGATGTGGAAATCTAGTCCCTGTGTATCGAGGCCGAGCGTCCCCCGCGCTTCGGCATAATTCACCCGGCCATCGGCGGCGGCGGCGAATTCAGCCATACGCAGGTTCTCGAACTTGGTCTGGTCGAGCAGACCGCTTCCAGGGGTGAGCAATCCGAGGCGGGTCAGCGCGTCGGCATTTTCACCGCCCGGCGCACCCCAGGCAGCCGAGTTGACATATCCAGGACTCTCCAGCATCAGACGAAGCAAGCCTTCGGCCTGGCTGTTGAGGTTCGTGGCCTCGACCTGATCGGTCGCACCGGGACCTGCCAGGCTCTGCGTCGTCAGCACGACGCTTGCCAGGCTGCCCAGCATGATGACGCCGGCGATGGCGAAGGAGACCGGGGCCGATGTTGCCCACTGATCGTTGCGCACAACAGGAGAAGCCCCTCAGGTCAAGATAGCTGTTTGCCCCCTAAGGGCCCGTGCAACTGGTGACGCGATTGTCGGGGTCCGGCTCGGCCGGGTCCGGTTGTAGGATGCCATCCGACCAGTCGACCGGGTCCGTGCCTGGTGCCGTGCCCTGTGTCCATGCATCATAGACATCGTAGCGGATGGTGAACGAGATGATGGTCTCGGTGTCGGCCAGCGAGAACGTCGCCGACATCACCGCCACATCGTCACCGGTGCCGGGCAGCAGGTCAGGGCCAAGGTCGTCACATGCCGGTGGATCGAGGGGGTCCAGTTGCAGCCGGTAGCCCCGGGCCGATTCAAGGATGATCATGTGCTGCAAAGCATCCGAGACGGCCTGCGTGTAGACGGGCATGTTCTGACCATCCTCGCGCACGGCAACGAGGTTGTTGGTGTCGCGCATCAACTGCTCGACGCCCCGCGCCACGGCGGACGCCTCGATGTAGATGGGGCGATCCGCTGCCGATTGCGTCGCTTCAGGAAGTTGCGTCACGCGGGCCACCATACCGGTGAGCGCGACGAAGCCGA
>JBFJNL010000042.1:0-17042 GCA_041618195.1 Thermoplasmatota archaeon
GACCCGGCCCTCGAATGCGGCGATGACATGACGCATCCGTTCGAATCCCGATGCGTCGAGAACGTCGCCGCGCCGCACAACGAGGTCTGCACGGTCTGGCTTGGTGACGGCGCCGAGAAGGATCAGTCCATCTTTTGCCAGGCCAGCACCGACGGCCACGCCACCGCTCACGTGGACTTCACCGGAAGCGGTGACCTGACGGTGTACGTGCGCGGCGTGGACAACGAACTGCTGACGAGCCGGACCGTTGGGCCGGGCCAGGCGGCCATCGGCGTCGATGACGAGCCCGGGCGCTGGCGCCTCGTGGTCGACTTCAGCGAAGCCACTGGCCCGGCCCGCGTGCAGTTCTGGGGCTAAGCTGGGGCCCAGACCCCCCTATTCCGGGCTTGGATATGCTTATTTGACGCGGCTCTCTCCTGGAATCGGGATGCACACATGGGCCTAAAGGAACTCTTTGCGCCGAGGCCGGCAACGGCCACGCAGCGCGCGCCGACCGCTCGCGCCGACTACATCGACCTGGAAGAATACACCCAGGACACGGAACTCTTTGATCAGACGGCCAGTATGATGGTCCGCGTCGCCGAGGTCCAGAAATACGACGATCTGCGCGAGTGCGCGAACTACGTCTACCAGGGCAACCTGCTCCTGTTGGACTTCAGTGCCATCGCCAATGATGACATCATCCTACGCCGCGTCACGAGCGACCTCAAGAAGCTCGTCGGGGACATCAACGGTGACATCGCGGGCTTGGGCAAGACGATGATGATCGTCGCCCCGACGGGCGTCAAGATCGACCGCCGTAAGATGCGCGGCGGCTTCTGAGGCACGAAGAAGCCGGCTCGTTGACGCCAGGTGACCCCGTCGCCTGGCCGATGCGCGGCGGCTTCTAAACCGACGATCCCACCTGACGTGGAACCGGTAGCAGACCTGGAGCGCAAGCGCTCCCCGTGGCTGGGCCATGCCCTGTGCACCCCTAGGCACCCAGCCCAACCCTTTTGAGACACGCCGTCTCGGCGCTGCTTGTGGCCCGCACCACCATCGAGTCCCACTGCCCGGTCTGCCCGGCTTTGACGCTCGAGTACAACTCGGAGAAGGTCGACCTCCCGTACCTGGGTGAGAGCCTGGAGACGATGCTGCGATGCACCGAGTGCGGCTACCGCCACACGGATTTCATTCTCACGGCCGCCAAGGACCCGACGCGGCACTCGTACGTCGTCGAGCACGGCGACGACATGATGGTGCGCGTGGTGCGCAGCAGCAGCGGCACCATCCGCATCCCAGAATTGGGTATCCTGGTCGAGCCTGGTGTGGCCAGCGACGCGTTCATCTCGAACATCGAAGGCATCCTGGTGCGCGTCGAGCGCATCTTGGCGCAGTTGCTCAACGACGCCGACACGGACAAGATGCGTGCCAAGATCGAGGCCCTTCAGGCCCGCATGATGGCGATGCGCGATGGCAACGCGCCCCCTGCGACGGTCATCATCGAGGATCCGTTCGGCAATTCTGCCATCCTCCACGACAAGACCGTCATCGAGGCGATCCCGGCCGAAGAAGCCTCCAAGCTCAAGGTCGGCATGTTCGTCCACAACTTGGACGAGGAAGAATAGGAGAAGGCGGGCGCTTGCCCGTGTGTTCTGGCGAGCAGAGTGCGACCTACGTGCTGCGCAGGACGCCCAGCGTCGGCTCGTAGACGAGGCCCTTGTCCATCAGGCGGTTCAGCGCCTCTTCGATGGCTTCGTCGTCGGCGGCTTCCATGGAGGTCTGGGCATCGGCCAGGATGTCATCCCAGCGCGCCCCGTCCTCGCCTTCGAGCTTCTGCACGATGGCCAGGATGCCTTCGTCAAAAGCATCGGCCTCGGCGTCTGCCTCGGTGGCCTTGGGGGCCGCGGCAGGAGGCGTCCAGGCAGGCTTCTCGACCGCTGCAGGTGCCTCCGCGACGTGGGTCTCGAAGGAGCCGCCGGGCAGCAGGCCCTTGAGTGCGCCCTTGACGACCTCGTAGTGGCCACTGACATCCAAGAGACCATAGTGCTCTTGGGCGAGCAGGGCGCCTTCGGCGACCTTCTCACGCACGCCGTCGGCCACGAGCTTGGCCTTGTCCGTCTCGGGGTCCGCGCGGACCTTATCGACGGCTTGGATTCGCTCGATGGTGTGCTTGGCCGTCGTCATGACCCAGTGGTCACGGGTCGCCTCGTCGACGACCGTGACGGTCTCCGGGCGGATGCTGACGAAGACGCTACCGGGTTCCGGCTCGTAGGTGCGGGCCTTGCCGGTGACAGCGACGAAGCACGGGGGCTGCAGTTCGGAGATGACCTGCGCGGCCTCGGCCTGGTATTGGCCGGCATACACGGTGAAGACGCCGCTGGGGTCGCTGATGCGGCACCGGAAGACGTCGCCGGCTTCGCCGACGGGTTCGACCTCGGTGCAGACGCCCACGACGTGCAGGCGGTTGACCTTGGCGCCGAGAGGCGTGACGAGGAAACTGGGGTCCTTCTCGCCCTCGCCTTGGATGTGGGCGCGGGCGGCGTTGAACTCTTGGCTGAAGACGCGGTGAGCGATCTCCCTAACGAACGCCATCTAAGCCGCCTCCAGGGAATCGAGGAGCGCTTGGGCTTCGTCGGCCACCGCAAGTTCGGCCGGCTTGACTGTCCGGGCGATGAACATGGCGCCGAACTCGTCGATGAGGACGTTGCCTTGGACCTTGTAGACCCGGCCGCTGAGCTTCTCTTGCAGGCGTTCTTGGATGACCTCGGAGCGGAAGGCCTCCTTGGCCATGGCCTGGCATTCCTCCAGGCTCTTGCCCAGCAGGGCCTCGGTCAGTTCGCGGTTGCAGATGACGCTCATGGCGCCGGTGCCATCGTCGAGGACGCCCTTGATGCGCAGGTCCGGGATGCTGTTGTCCTTGATCTGGCTACCATGGACGACACGGTTGGTCTCTGGGTCGCGGAACACCAGCCCGCTGCCGTCGCGGACCTCGAGCATGGTGGCGATGACGACGACGTCGTTGCCGCCGCGCTCCATGAGGTCGCACAGGGCGACGGGCGGGGTGTCGGCCAGGGTGTCGGCGTCGGGGAGTTCGATGTCGGCCTTGGTGATGGTGGCGTCGCTGTCGAAGTTCAATTGCGGGACACCGCGGTAGGCGCGGACGTAGCCGCCGGCGATGGTGACGATGTCATCGGCGTTCAGGCCGGGGTCGCTCCAGGCGGTGAATTCGACCTTGCCACTCTCATCCGCGATGGAGCCGCCGAAGATGGTCTTCGGGGCGTCTTGGACGGTGATCTGGCGGCTGCTGATGTCGAGGATGCGCCCGGTGACGCGTAGGCCCCGGTCGCCGGCCTGCAGTTCGCCGATCTTGACGTCGCGGAAGACCTCGGGGGTCTTGGGGAGGTCGTCAGGATCACGCTTCTCGAGCCGGGTGCGGTCACCGAAGTTGAGTTGGACCTCGTTGCGCCATTCCTTGGTGTAGGCACCTTGGATCTCGAGGACGTCGCCCTTCTCGATGCCTTCGAGGGGGCGCCAGGAGGTGTAGGCGCGGGTGGCGGTCTCGTCGCCCAGCATGCCCCAGTAGATCTCCTTGTCTTCGCCGCGGGCGTTGACGGACTTCGTGTTGATGCTGATGACGCGGGCCAGCACGTTCACGGACGGCACGTTGCCTGGCAGATCTGCCAGTTTGGTACGCTCGCCAGGGGGTGCCGCAGCGGCGGCCGGCGGGGCACCTGCAGCGGCGCCGTGGTGGCGCAGGATGGTGCGGACCGCTTGGTCGGCAGGCACGCCGTAGTCGAGGTATTTCTGGAGCTCGGCCTTTACGTCGGCTTCGTCGATCTCCGTGCCGAGCTTGTCGCTCAGCGCTGATTTGATCTGCGCCAGAGCGGCGCTGATGTCGTGTTGTTGCATGTTCTCACCGTGGCGGCCAGTTGTTGGTAGCAGGGCCGCAGGCTGGACAAGCACGGGGGCAGCACAAGTGGCTGCGTTCACGCCCAGGCCTGTCCGGTTTCACCTATCCCGGTCTCCGGTATAGAGGCTGGGGGGCTAGGTCGATGGAACCACTGGAGCCGCTGGAGATTCAGCGTCGCTTCAGGGCCACAAGGCCCAGCAGGCTGACGACCATCAGGACGACGCCGAGGGTGGGCTGGGTCTGTTCCTGGCCGGCTCCCGCTTCGGCGTCGGCCTCCGTGTCGACCACGTCGCCAAGGAACACCTGGATAGTGGCCGCGTCACCGGAGGGCGCATCGCGCAACAGGAACGAGCCCTCGCGGGTCAGTTCAAACGGCGGGGTCTCCAGCACGTCGGCCGCGGCCACGGTCCATGATTGGCCGTACTCCGACCAGGTCAATGTGTGCTCGACATCATCGGCGTTGAGGATGCTGAACACGTACCAATCACCGACCGTGCCGTTGTAGGCGGCGTCGCCGAGGCCACCGGCGTCGAAGCCAGAACCATCCAGGTCGACCACCCATTCGCAGGGGGCCGCCTCGGTGCAGGCCTCATCATCGGCCTGCGCGGAGGCAAGCGGAGCGAGCAGCGCGATGGAGACCAGGAGGATGCGGAACATGGATTCAGGTATGAATGGAAGTAGAAAAAGGGGGAGAGGACCGATATGTGCGCTTAGGCGCCGGGGTCAGCGGGGTCGGCTTCAGGGTCGTCTTCGGGGTCTCCCTCGGAGTCGCCTTCGGGGTCGTCGCCGGCCTCAGGCTCTTCGCTTTCGCCTTCGCTGTCCGCGGGGGCGTCGCTTGCGGCTTCTGCGCTGGCGTCGGATTCGGCCTCGAGGGCGCTGTCGTCGACATCAGGGCACGCGCCGAGGCTGTCACCGTGGCCGACATGGGCCGCAGCGGCGTTGCGGCTGATGCGAAGGGTGTGGTTGCCGTCGTCGCCTTCGTGGCAGACGAGGACCTTGGCCTGGCCTTCGGCGTGGTCGCGCACGGCGCTCCACTTGGCCTTCAGCTTCTCCAGACGCTCTTCCATTTTCTCGATCTTCTCGATGGTCTTGTTCTGGGCGGCCTGGATGCGGACCAATTTGGCCTCGTAGGCGGCGGTCTGGTTGTCTGTCAGGTTGTCGCCTTCCAGCTTCTCCATGAACTTGATCTCGAGTTTTTCAAGGGTGACGACGCGGTGCTCAAGGGCATCGATGGCCTTGATGAGGGCGTGGGCGGCGCGGCGGGCCTGCTTAGGCTCGTCGTGGACTTCCTTGAGGCGGTCACAGGCCGGCAGGTCGCGGCCGGTGCGGTTCTCGTAGGCGTCACAGCGTTCTTGCGCCTTCGCGATGGTAGCGTTCTTGCGTTCGTCCTTCTGCGCCATGTGGTCGCCGCGCTTGTCGTCGCGTTCTGCCGCCTTGTCGGACGCGCGTTCCTTGGCAGCGTCTTTGCGGTCGTCGGCGTGGTCGGGGTCGGCGAGGGCCGGTACCGCGATCGCACTGACAACGAACAGCGCGATGGTGAATAGTGTGGTCGTCTTCATGTCAGGTTCCTCCAGGGGTACTCTTACATCGGCTTTGCTGAGTATATAACCCGCTTCGGGCGTTGTTCGAACGTTCCGCCGCCATCACGCCTGAAGAGACCTTAGGGCCGAAGGACTTTACCCCCGGTCTACGCGGTGGCGTGGTCTTCGAGCGCCTCGTATTGCCGGGCCTTGCCGCGGCACACGCCGCTCTCGCGGGCCGCCTTGCGCACAGCACGGGCGACGACCTTGCCGACGCGGGGGTGGAAGACACTGGGGATGATGTACTCCGGGCCGAGGTCTTCGGGCGTCACCAGGCTGGCGATGGCCTCAGCGGCGGCGATGTTCATCGCCGTGTTGATGTCCGTGGCACCCGCCGACAAGGCGCCGGCGAAGACCCCCGGGAAGGCCAGGACGTTGTTGATCTGGTTCGGGTAGTCGCTGCGGCCGGTCGCCATGACGGCGATGCCGGGCCCGGCCTCTTCCGGAGTGATCTCGGGGTCGGGATTGGCCATGGCGAAGATGATGGGCTTGGCCGCCATCTTCTCGACATCCGCACGCACCAGCAGATTGGCGCTGCTCAGGCCGACGAAGATGTCGGCGCCGACGAGCGCTTCCTTCAGGCTACCGGAGAAACCCTCAGGGTTCGTCATCTCAGCGTAGGCCTTCTTGGCGGCGTTCAGGTCCGGGCGCCCCTTGTAGACCGCACCTTTGGAGTCGCAGCCGATGACGTTCTTGGCACCGTAGCGCACCATGATCTTGCTGCAAGCGGTGCCGCTGGCACCGACGCCACTGACGACGATCTTGCAGTCTTCGATCTTCTTGCCGACGACCTTGAGGGCATTGATCAGGCCCGCCATCAGCACAATGGCGGTGCCGTGCTGGTCATCGTGGAAGACCGGGATATCGAGCTCCTTCTTCAAGCGCTCTTCGACTTCGAAACAGATGGGGGCGGCGATGTCTTCGAGGTTGATGCCACCGAACGTCGGGGCGACCGCCTTGACGAAAGCGACGATCTCGTCGGCCGTGTGCAGGTCGATGCACAGGGGGAAAGCGTTGACGCCGCCGAACTCCTTGAACAGCTGGGCCTTGCCCTCCATGACAGGCATGGCGGCCTCCGGGCCAAGGTTGCCCAAGCCCAGGATGGCGCTGCCGTCACTGATGACGGCGACCGTGTTCTTGCGGATGGTAAGGTTGTGGCTCGCGACGCGGTCCTCGGCGATGGCACGGCAGATGCGGGCGACGCCGGGAGTGTAAGCGATGCTCAGTTCGGCACGGGTCTTCAGCGGCAGCTTGCTTGTGACCTCGATCTTGCCGCCCAAGTGGGCGAGGAACGTCAGGTCGGACACCGCGACGACGTTGACACCGTCCATGCCCTGCAGGCCGTCGCGCACTTTGCGCTCGTGGGCCTCGTTCTCCGTGTCGATGCTGATGTCACGGATGAGCACCATGCCGTTCTGCTCCGTGCGCACCGTATCAATCGCACCGATGCTGCCGCCAAGTTCACCGATGCGGGTCGCGATCTTCCCGAGCATTCCGGGCTTGTTCTTGATCTCGAGGCGCACCGTGACAGAGTAGGCGGCGGACAGATGAGGCATGTAATCCGTGGCAGCGCGGCGAAGTTGATAGAATCGCCCCCATGGCACCGCAAAGAAGCGATGCGGCGGGCCCCTCAGCGGGCGGCGATGGGCTCCGCGACGGAGACCGCGATCGTGTCCGTCGGGATGCGGAACCAGAACCGGCTGCCGTCGCGCAGGCGCTCGAACTCCATGATGCCACCATGGGCCTCGATGATGCCTCGGCTCAGGTACAGCCCCATGCCGGCACCTTCTGCCTCGCGGGCGCTTTCGTGCAATTGTGAGAACGGTTCGAACAACTGGTCTTCGGTGCCGTGAGGGACGCCGACCCCCGTGTCTTGGACGCTGACCGTCGCCCAGCCGCCGTCGACGGTGAACGACACTTTGACGCCGCCGCGGGGCGTGAACTTGATGGCGTTGCTGACGAGGTTGGCGATCACTTGGCCGAGGCGCGCCGGGTCGCCTCGAACCCAGGCGCTCCCTTGGATGTCGGTGTCGAGCGTGATGCCGCTCCGCTGCGCATTGTCCGCGAAGCCGGCCACTTCGTTGCGCACCAGGCTCTCCATGGCCACTGGCACGACGCGCAACGGTAGCCGCGCACCATCCAGCTTCGCCACGTCCAGGATGTCGGTGATGAGGCTGGACAGCCTCTGGATATTGCGGTCCAGGATATCGAGGCTGTGCGTCTGCTTGGGCGTCAGTGGCCCACGGTCGGGGCTGCGCAGCAACTCCATCTGCAAGCGCACCGGAGTGAGCGGCGTGTTGAGTTCATGGGACGCAGCGTTCAGCAGGTTGGATTTGAAACGCGTGACCTCGCGCAGCTTCTCGATCTCCGAGCGTCGCAACTCGGCCAGGTGGCGCTGCTCTTCAGCGGCGCGCTCCTCCGTGACGTCCTGGATGGTGACCAGGTGGCCATCTCGGGGGCCTGGAAGGGCGCGTAGGCCGACGCGCAGGACGCGGCCGCCGAGCTCCACGTCGTCGGGCCCTTGCCGGCCCGATTCTTGCAGCGTCTCGACGACGTGGGCGATCTGGCGTGGCAGGCTGGCGTCCATCGGCTCACCGCGACTCAGCCGGCTGCCGCCGGTCAATTCGATGGCGGCCGGGTTGGCATTGACGATGCGGCCAGCGCCGTCGAACGCCACCATGCCTTCGGACGCGGCGTCCATGATGGCCTGCAGTTCTGCGGTCCGCGACACCAACTGGCGGGCTTGGCCGCCGATGATGGCCTCGTCCAGCCGCCGCGTGTAGGCCCCGATGCCCAAGACCATGGTGGCGACGATGGTCAGCAACGCGGCGTTCATGGCGGTGGCGCCGGGGACCCGGCCGATAGCGGCCATGACGGCGATTCCGAATACGTTGAGGCCACCGACGACGACCACGTGCCGGGTCGACATCAGCAAGCCCGCCAACAGTGGTGCGGTGGCGAGGTAGAACGGTACACGTTCCCCGTTCACCGTGCCCGCTGTGGCCCAGACCGCGGCCCACACGGTGAGCCAAGTGGACCAGATGACGACGTAGGAAGCCATCGTGGCACGCTGGGGTGCCAAGACGAGCAGGCCTGCGACGACGATGCCAAGGGCATGCGCCAACAGGGGCAAAGGGTCGTGCCAGTAGGCGGTCCCCGGACTGAACGCGAAGTGCATCAGCGGGCCGCCGACCTGACATAGGAAGAAGTAGCCGATGCCGAAGGCCGTGACGTAGCGCTGGCGGCCGCGGTCGAAACCGACCGGCATGTGACCAGGGGCTCCCTCGATGATGTCCGGCATCCTGGGTAATCCCGTGACGTGGCCTTTAGGCGTTGGGCCAGATTATGGCGATGGGACTTGCATGGACAGGCAGTGGATGCCCCCCATGCCCCAGATGAGATCGCGGTGGTCGAGGCCGACGATGCGACGGCCCGGGAACACCCCGGCAAGGACCTGTTGGACCGCCTCGTCTTCGGGGGCGCCGAAGGTCGGGGTGAGCACAGCATGCTCCGTGATGAGGAAGTTGGCGTAGCCTGCTGGCAGTGGCATGCCGTCGTCGGTGATCTGGGCCGGCGGCATGGGCAGCTCGATGACGCGTAGGGCGCGGCCTTTGGCGTCCTTGGCCGCCCGTAGGCGGCGGATGCCTTCTGCCAGGGCTTCGTGGTCGGGGTGGTCGCGGGGCGCGCTGGCGGCCACGACGACGCCGGGGGCGACGAAGCGCGCGATGGTGTCGATGTGCCCGTCCGTGTCGTCCCCTTCGATGCCCTCGTCGAGCCAGATGACCTTCTTGGCCTTCAGGTGCTCCTTCAGGACGTCTTCGAACTCCTCAGGCATCTGGTCGCGCCCTCGGCACACCGACTCGGTGGCCAGGAACGTGCCTTGACCGTCGGTCTCGATGGCACCGCCTTCAAGGACGAAGTCAACGGGGGTGAGCGGTGGCTGGGCACCGGCGGCTTCGAGACGGATCATGACGGCGTCGTCAGCCATGAGGCTCTCGTACTTCTCGCCCCACGCGTCGAAGCGGAACTTGAGCGGGCGCGTGGTGCCGCGTCCGCTGACAAGCGTCAACGGGCCGTAATCGCGGATCCAACTGTCCTGGTGCTCGACGGCGATGACGTGGACGTTGTCGAGGTGGGCGACCGCTTTGGCCGCGTCGGCCTGCAGGTCCGGATGGACCAGGAGATCGACGCGCTGGGGCGCGATGGCGGCCATGGCCTCCACGAAGACGGCACGCGCCTTGTCGACACGGTCGGGCCAGGTGAGCGGGTCGCGCGGCCATACGAGCCAGACCGATTGTTGGGGTTCCCACTCAGCGGGGAGGCGCCACGTCATGCGTTCGCCATGGGTCCGGCGACTTCAGGCTGTCGTCGCCTTCAATCGGTGCGCCCACTTCTGCCGGAGCTTCGCCATCTTGGGGGAGATGACGGCCTGGCAGTAACCTTGGGTCGTGTTGCGGGCGTAGTAGTCCTGGTGGTACGCCTCGGCGGGCCAGAACTTCTCCAGCACAGCGACCTGCGTCACCAGTGGTTGGTCGAAGTGCGCCTGGACCTCGGCCATGGAGGCCTCGACGACGGCCAGGTCCGCGTCATCGTGGACGAACACGCAGGACCGGTACTGGGTGCCCACATCGCCGCCTTGGCGGTCCTTCGTGGTCGGGTCGTGCAAGCTAAAAAACACCTCGAGCAGCGCGGGCAACGGGATGATGGCCTCGTCGAAGGTGACCTGGACGACCTCGGCGTGGCCCGTGCGACCGGAGCAGACCTGTTCATAGGTCGGGTCGTCCGCATGCCCGCCAGTGTAGCCGTTGACGGCGGACTGGACGCCCTCCAATTCATTCATCACGGCCTCGATGCACCAGAAGCATCCACCACCCAACGTCACCTGCATAGGCATAGGACGGGCGCTCCGAGGAACTAAGCCTTGTCCTCACGGCCATCGGAGCCAAGGCCGCCGCCGCTTGCGGCCCACGCAGGCATTATGGCGGGGGCTGAGCATGGCTTCGTATGGCCTACGACACCGTCATGGCGGCCCGGGTCCGGGACCTGGTGCCGGAGGTGGCGCTCGACATGAGTGAGCGCAGCGTCTTCGGGGCGCGGTGCTGGACGCTGGGGGGCAACATGGCGTTCGGTGTCCACGACCAGCAATTGTTGGTGCGTCTCGGCGCCGATGGTGCCGCGGAGGCGGTCAAGGCCGGGACCGCACAGCTGTTTGATCCCATGGGCGCCGGCAAGCCGATGGCCAACTACGTGCTCATCGACGAAGAGGACATCGCCGAGGACGACGAATTGTTGGTGTGGCTGCAACGTGCGGTGGCATTCACCGCGACCCTGCCGGAGAAATGACATGACCTACGACGAAGGCCTAGCCGAGCGCATCGCCGACTGCATACCCAAGCACGCGACCCAGAAGAAGATGTTCGGCGGTATCTGCTACCTTGACCGCGGCAACATGGCCTGTGGCATCGTCGACGACAAGCTGATGCTGCGATTGAACAAGGAGCTCGTCGCCCAGTACCGCCTGGAGCCGGACACGGCTGACATGGACTTCACGGGACGCCCCATGGCAACCATGATGTATGTCCTGCCGGAAGGCATCGCCGACGACTCGCAGCTGCGCGAGTGGGTCGAGCGGGCGTTTGCCTTCACGGCAGATCTCCCTTCCAAGTAGATTTCGTCAACTCGACTACGCAGCTTATAGTCGGCGGCCCAGATGAGGCTGCATGCGTACCTGCTCGGTGCTCGTCATGCTCTTGTTCTTGGCCCCTGCGGCCGACGCCGGGACACAGGACGACCCAGAGGTCACGGACCCCGCAGGCGACGTGGAACGGTGGCCCGGCGTGCCGACGCACGACCCGACCGTCGATATGATTGGAATCTGGTTCGAGGAGGACGCCGACAACTTGTACATCTCAATGGAGATGGTCGAGGCGTTCGTCGGCCCTGAGTTTACCAATACTCGCGGCGCCCCCAATTTGGCGGTCTCCGTCTTCGTGAACGGCGAAGGCGAGCAGACGCCGTGCAGCGGTTGGGGTAAGTTTGGCGTCAACGTTTTCGGCGCACCCGCCGACCTCCGTGCATCTTTGCGCGTCTACTGGCCTATGGAAGACCAAGACGACGGTTGCACCGGCGACGACCATGACCTCAATGCGACAGCAGATGGGACCATCATGACGTGGACGATTCCCAAGAACATCCACCCGGAGTTGGTGCAGGTCGGCGACGTATTGACCGTCGCCCGCGCCCAAGCCTGGTCTAGCAGCACGTATCCCACCACCCCGATCGACCGGGCAGACCATGCGCCTGGGCGTCCATACGCGATCCAATCGGCGCCGGTGACGGAGCCGGCCCTGGACGTGGCCGAGCCACAAGCGCCGAGGGCCCCCAACGTCGCCACAACGAACACGACGGCCCCCACCGACGCTCAGGAGGCCCCGGGCATCGCTCCCATCACGGTTGCGCTGGGTATGCTGATGATAGCGGCCCGCCGCCGATTCGCCTGAGCTAGACCGGCTTACCCAGCGACCATCTTCTTGCCCGGCTTATGAGCGACGTTGTTCAATGATTCCAACCGGTACAGATCATGGCGACGATCGTTGGCAGGGCGCACGGTGCCGGTCGTGCGGCTACGCCGCAGTTCTTCCAGATCCAGGTCGGCGACCAGCACCATCTCCGTGTTGACCGCGCACTCGGCCTGCACACCATCACGGGCGAAGGCGAAATCGCTGGGCGTGTAGACGCCGCTCTGGGCGTAATGGATGTCCATGCCGTTACTGGAAGGCTGATTGCCGATCGTCCCGGCCGTGACCACGAACACTTGGTTCTCGATGGCGCGGGCCTGGGCGCAGCGCGTCACGCGCAGGTGCCCTTGGCGGTCGCGGGTGCTGTACGGCACGAGCAGGATGCGGGCGCCACCATCCACCATGAGCCGGATCATTTCGGGGAATTCGATGTCATAGCACACGGGCATCGCGACCTTGCCGCAATCAGTGTCGAACACCGATATCTGGTCGCCACCGATGAAGCCGGCTTCTTGACGCTCGCCGGGCGTGATGTGGATCTTGGATTGGCGGTCGATGCGGCCGTCTCGGTGGAACAGGAATGCGACGTTGTACACCGACTCGCCGTCGACGACGGGTGTCGAGCCGCCGACGATGTTGATGTGGTAGCCGGCGGCCATGTCACGGAACGCTTCGATGTAGCTCTCGGTCCATTCACCGAGCCAACGCACCAAGGCCGGGCCGGGGACGCTGGGCCCGTGGCTGGCGTTCTGGAGGGTGTAGAGTTCGGGGAAGATCACGAAATCGGCTTCATAGTCTCGTGCGGCACTGACGAACTCACGGCAGCGCGACAAGAACGCCTCGAAGGTGGCGATGCGATCCATGCCGAATTGGACGATGCAGACACGGACGTTCTGGACCCGCACGACCTTGGCGCCCTTCTGGCGGTGGTCGAGGTTGATCCACTCCATCAAGAGCCCGTTGCCGAGACTCTCTTTGTCCCAGGGCAAGTAGCCAGGAAGGACGTCGATGGGGTGGAAGCCCTGGCGGAACTGGAACGTCAGCGTCGAGTCACGCATGCGGTCAGCGTGCACCAGTTCGACGTAGCGTTCGGGGGTCAGCTCAGGGTGCTTGTGGAGGCCCGGCAGGCGGCCGGCGAACAGGATGCGGCGGACGTTGAGGCTGCGTGCGAGCTCGCGGCGGGCCTCGTAGATGCGGTGGCCGATGCGCATGCGGCGGGCCTCCGGGTGGACCATCATGTCGACGCCGTACAGGTCAGGGCCTTCCTCGTCGTGGCCCGTGATGTAGCCGTCCTGGGTCATGTGGGTCCAGGTGTGGCCGTCGCCCGCGGCGTCGGCGTCCAGGCGCATCGATGCGGCGTAACCGATGACGTCACCTTCGACGAGTGCGACGAACTGCCCTTCGGGGAAGGTGCGCATCTGGCTCAATGTGCGTTCCCCCATCTGCGCGTCCACGACCGGGTAACAGGCTTCCATCAGCTTGACAATGCTGGGGACGTCGTCGATCGTGGCTTGGCGGACTTCAACGCGGCGCTCGAAGCGGCGCGTGTCGATGGGCATACGGTCACCTGGGCGAACTGACGTTTGAGCGTTGCTGTGCCGGGAGCCGCTTGATGGACCTGCAAGGCGCTATTCGATGAAACGGCGGAGCAATCCGCCGTACGCATCGATGCGGCGGTCCGGAAGAAGGCCGAGGGCGAGCGCAGCGAGTCGTCGGCGCCGAGCCGAAGGCGAGGAACTTCCGCGCCCGCTAATCGATGAAGCGGCGGAGCAATCCGCCGTACGCATCGATGCGGCGGTCGCGGAAGAACGGCCAGCCGCGGCGTTGCCCTTCGATGCGATCCAGGTCGAGGCTCACCACGTGGACCTCTTCTTCTTCGCCAAGCTCGACGATGGTCTCGCCGGCGGGGCCGAACGCGAAGGAGTGTCCCCAGAAGTCGAGTTCGCCTTCCG
This sequence comes from Thermoplasmatota archaeon, assembly GCA_041618195.1. Taxonomy (GTDB): domain Archaea; phylum Thermoplasmatota; class E2; order JACPAO01; family JAHFTW01; genus JBFGSX01. The sequence continues at coordinate 13,943 of JBFJNL010000042.1, forward strand.
TACCGACGCGGTTGACGGCGACGGTGTAAACGTTGTTGGCGACGGCGTGGCCGCGTTGGACGGCTTGCCAGGCACGCAACTGTTCCTCCTTGACCTCCATTTCGCCATGCCAGGTGCCGATGGCGGTCGGGTAGAACAGGATGTCCGCGCCTAGGAGGGCCGTGGCGCGGGCAGCCTCGGGGTACCATTGGTCCCAGCACACCAGCGTGCCGATGCGGCCGAACTTGGTGTCCCAGGCAGCGAAGCCGTTGTGGGTAGCGGCGGCGCCTTCGATGGCCTCGGCGTCGCCGGGGGTGAAGTAGAACTTCTCGTAGAACCGCGGGTCGTCCGGGATGTGCATCTTGCGGTACTTGCCGACGTAGCGGCCGTCCGCGTCGATGACGGCGAGGGTGTTGTGGTAGACGCCGCGAGCACGCTTCTCGAACAGGCTCGCCAGGATGACAATGCCGTGCTCGGCGGCCTTCTTGCCCAGCAGTTCGGTGGCCGGGCCGGGGATGGCCTCAGCGCGGTCGAACTCGGCGTGGTCCTCTTCCTGGCAGAAGTACGGCCCCAGAAACAGTTCCTGCAGGCACACGATCTGTGCGCCCTTGGCTGCCGCTTGGTCGATGAGGCGCAGCGTGCGCTCCATGTTCTGCTGGGGGGAGTCGTCTGCGTGGGTCTGGACGAGTCCGACGTTGACGGTGGCCACGGACTGATTTCACCGGGCGGCGCGGAAAAGCATTCCGTGGGGCCTAATCGAAGTCCAACTCGCCCGGCTTGGCCGCCACTTTGGCCTTCGCGGCCGGCTTGCTGGCAGTGCGTGCGGCCCGTTGGCGGTTGGCATCGGCGGCCTTGGCGACGCGGGTGCTGACATGCGTGGCCTTGTCGACCTTGCGAGCCACCTTCTCCGGCGCCTCGTCGAAATCCAGCCTGGTGCGGGGCGCGCTGGCCGACGTCACCGACAGCTGGCGGGGCTTCTCCGGGCGCACGCGGAACAGCATCATGGCGAGTGCGATGCTGACCGCGACGAAGCCCAGCATCGTGAGTTTGCCCGCGGTGCCGCTGGCGTCGATGCCGATGTAGGTGAACGCGTTGACGGCACGCAGACCTTCCCGGCCGGCGACGATCATCAAGGACAAGACGAACACCGCGCCCAGCCGGGCGAGGCTGAAGATGATGCCAGCTTGGGTGTGTTGGCGGGCGGCCAGGCGGTTGCGTTCGAACTGGGAGGCGCCGATCATCAGGATAACGGCGACCACGATGTCCCAGGACACCTCGGCTTCTGCGTGGCTCCAGTATTCCGGCTGCCACAAGACCAGCAGGACGCCCCACGTCAGCATGGAACTGGGGCTGGCGGGCGAATCATGGAGCCACAACAGGGCGACGGGGAACGCGGCCAATGCCCCGAGGACGGGGCGGAATCCGGACATGGCGATGAGGCCGCCGACAAGCACGACATGCACTAGGAACCAGAACGCGTTCTTGGCCGGGCGGGTGCGTTTGCCCCACAGTAGGTACAGTCCCAGAGCGAGACCCACCCCGACCAGGGCGAAGGCCACCATGGTCGCAGCGAACTCGGGTGCATCGAAGGTGGTGAAACTGAGCGCCACCAGCCAGATCGTCATCGTCGGCCATCGGCCGAGCATGCCTTTGGGCCAGATCTTGGATTCCTTCATCCGCGTCCACCTCCGACCAGGCCGAGGCGGCCGAGGGTGACGGGGATGGGTTCCGTGGGCGGCCACTGTGCGGAGCCGTTGGTGTACGGCGACAGGTCTGCCAGGACGGCGGCTTGATCGGCGTTCAGGAGCGCCCCCGCGGTGCGCTGCGGTGCTTTGCGGTCGCCTTCGGGTTCAGGGAACGCGGGCACCAGCAACTGGACGCGGCCATGGTGTGCCCGCAGGAACATCAGCGCCTGTTGCAGCGTAGGTTCGTACAGGTTGGGGGTCACGAGGATGGCCCCGGTGCGACGTGGCAGGTGCGGTGCACCGGCTTCGACCAGCGTCAGCAGGGGTGCCTCGGCGCCGGACTTGGCCTGGAGGATCATGCGGCGCAGCTTCTGGTTGTGCACGGCGCCGCCGGCCGGGACCTTGAAGCTGGCATGGTACGACACCAGCACGAGACCGACATGCGCATTGGCGCTGATGAGGCCCTCGACGAGGGCCGCGCCCAACTCCATGGTGCGCTCGAACACGTCTTCGGTGCCGACCTCGGCGCCGAAGGCGCGGGTATCGATGTAGATCATGTAGCGCGCCGGTTCGTCGGGGAGGAACTCGTTGACGATCGGTTTGCCGTGGCGCGCCGTGGCCTTCCAGTTGACGTCGCTGAGGCTGTCGCCGGAGGCGAATTCGCGCAGGGCGTAGAACGTGTCGCCGCCGCCGTGGCGTCGGTTGCGCGTCGGGATGCCTTCGGGCATCATGGTCCGGGGGCGCAGCCGCAGGCCGTGTTGTTTGGCCGTGACGGGCAAGACCGTCACCTGGGTGCTCATGGGTAGGTAGACGCTGCGTTCGAAGAGGCCGAGCATGCTCTGCCTGACGACGCGCATGGGGCCCAGGTCCCAGTCGCCGCGGCGCCGGGCTTCAACGATGTAGTGTCCATGCAGGCGGCGGTCCTTGATGCGGATGCGGCTCGGGCTGCCGTCCTTGACCACGAGGCCTTCGGGCAGCAACTCACGGACCGTGAGGTTGTAGGGCATCACGCAGAAGCCCATGGTGACGTCGACCCGTGCTTCGTCGTCGCGCAGCATGACGCCGTCGGTGGCGACCTTGCGGACGGCCCAGCGGGGCAACGGGAGCAGCACTTCGGCGAAGGCGACGAGCACCATGGAGACCAGAGGCACCATGGCGGTCGCGGGGATCCATGTGCGGTACTGGATAGCGACGCCGGCGGCCAAGACAATCAAGAACAGCACGCTGAGCAATCGCCTGGTGGCGATGACGCCGCTCATGTGCTCCCCCGTGGGGGTCTGTCGCCGCCGCCGCGTGCCATATCAGGCGCGGATCCTAGGGACCCGGGGGGTCGGGACAAGGTCAAGGCACGTGTCGATGACCTGTTCGGGCGTGGTGCCACGGGCCGCCGACTCGGGTTTGAGGATCAAGCGGTGGGCCAGGGCCGCCTGGGCGAC
>JBFJNL010000043.1:0-16438 GCA_041618195.1 Thermoplasmatota archaeon
CCCGCGGAACACAGACGGGTCGGCCGCGATAGCCGCCTGACGGTGCGCTTCGTCGCGCGCCGCGACAATGTCGGCTGGCTCGGACGCCGGGTCGCCTTCGTCGGCCCAAGGGCCACGTCGCGGCGGTTTTCCCAATTCGTCATCAGCATGCATCCGGCGGTCTCGACCAGAAGTCGGCCGGCCTGTGATGTGAACCGCTCGGTCGGGGACAAACGCCCCGATGCGGCGGCCACCCCGGAGGGGCTCCAGGGATAGTCCAAAGGGATTAGGAGGGGGAAAAGAGGGGTCGAGACCTTTTGGCCACGAGGCCCGTGCCGATTATTCGGCTGCGACGGCCTTGGCGGCGACGCGCTTGCGGCGTAGGCGGTCCTCACGGCTGGGGATCACAAGATCGTGGACCAGACCGAAGGGGCGCATGGCCATCAGCATGTACTTGCCGAAGTCCACCTGGTACCAGCGGTGACCGAGGTAGGCGCTGTTGGGGAAGGCGTGGTGGTTGTTGTGCCAGCCTTCGCCGAAGCCCAGGAGTCCGAAGATCGCGTTGTTACGGGCGATGTCGGGGGATTCGTACGGGCGCGTGCCCCAGGTGTGGCAGATGCTGTTGATGCTCCACGTGACGTGGTGCATGATGAAGACGCGCACGAAGCCGCCCCACAGGATGCCGGTACCGAAGGCGAGCCAGCTGCCGGTGATGGCCAAAGCGATGAGGCCGGGGATCAGGAAGGTCATGACGAACCAGAACAGCGCGGTGCGCTCGAAGAAGCGGATGACCGGGTCGCGCATCAGCATCTTGTAGGCCGGGCCCTCGTGGACCAGGCGGCCTTTCCAGAGCCAGCCGAAGTGGGAGTGCCAGAGGCCGTTGAGGGGGCTGTGGGGGTCGCCTTCCTTGTCGCTGAGGGCGTGGTGGCGGCGGTGGGTGGCGGCCCAGGTAGCGGGGCCACCTTGCAGGGTCTGGACACCCATCCAGATCAGAACGGCGCGCACGGGGGCGCTCGCCTTGAAGGCACCGTGGGCGACCAGGCGGTGGTAAGCGACACTGATGCCGAGGCCACCGATGGCCCAGGCACCGAACATGAGGCCGATGTCGAGCCAGGACACCCACGAACCGAATAGGAAGACGATGGCCGTGATGGCGGCCGCGAGCGGCGCCGCGGCGATGAACGTCACCATGATGCGCTGAGGCATCGTGGGGCCCATGAACGGGTACGTGGTATCGACAGACACGGAAACAACTATGCCGGCGGCGACCATAAGGCGCACAGTGGAACGGCCAGCGCTAGGTATCCTGGAGGACCCTTAGTGTCCAAAACGGAAGCACCGGACGAGCCGGCGGCCACGAGCGCGCCCCGACCGGGTATGATCGAGCGCCTCGATCAATTCCTGGACGAGCAGGCCGAAGGCCACCGCAAAGCCATGGAAGAGGTCGTTTCCTGGCTGTGGAAGTCCGGCAACCTGGACTCGGAGATCCACCAGTCGGTCGAGTCGATCGGCTCCATCTTCAACAAGTGGAGCTTCGAGATCCTGTTTCTGCTGCGGCTGCGCGGCAAGATGCGCTTCACGCAGATCAAGGAAGAACTGGGCAGTGTGGCACCCCATTCGATCGGTAACAAGGTCAAGGACCTTGCCGGCGTGGGCAGCCGGACGCTGAGTCAGCGTCTCAAAGACCTGGAAGGCCAGGGCCTCATCCTGCGTGAGATGTTCGCCGAGGTGCCGTTGCGCGTCGAGTATTCGTTGACGGCCAAGGGGATGCGCTTCGGCGACCTCATGATGCCGGTGATCGCGCATCTGCGCATCTGGGACATCCGTCACGCCAACGACTAGGTCGGGCAGGGGGCTTAGCGCCAGCCGCGTTCGTCAAACGCCGGTTGCACCGCCCAGCGACGCGCGGGTTTCGTACTGGCGGCCCGAGGGATGTTCATGGGTGCACCCCGGGTGTGACGAGGCGGCCGATGCGGGCGACCTCCACCATGCTCAGGCATCTTGGGTCAAAGATGACCTCGCGGCCATCAGGTCGGTCGCGGAACACCATTCAGGACCCCTTCCAGGCGACGGCGTCCGCCGCGACGGCGACAAGGCCATGACGCTGCAAGGTGGCGATGTCTTGGGCCAGGCGTTCCGGCTCGGCATACAACGGGTGGAGGGCCGCCATCGTCAGTGGCTTCGCATGTTGTCGAAGCTGGTAGATGAGCTTGGGGTTGGTCGGTTTCATGTGAGTGGACATGGGGTTCTCGCAAGCATAGAATGACCCACCCCAAACTATAGAGATGCACGTGAAACCCCGGAACCATGCCCCGCATCGCCGGTTGGGGCGGCTACGTCAGATGCGACGTGTCGTTGAGCCGGTGCAGATGGGGCCGCTCCCCGATCGTGATGTGGGTGATGGCGGCGTTGCTTTGCGTGTATTGGCGCATGCTCGCCAGCGGTTCACCCATCATGGAGGCCAGCAGCACGCGGTTGAGGCGGCCGTGTGCGATGATGGCTGTGCTGTCTGCCTGTGCCGCCAGCATGGTCAGCAGGCCACGGACGCGGTGTTGCACCAGCAACGGACTCTCGCCACCCGGCAGGGCCCGGTCGGTGAAGCCCATGGACCAGGCGTGGTCGTATTCGGCGAGGACCGGCAGACCATCGGCCACCGGCCGCCCGCACAGGTTGCCGAAGTCCATCTCGTACAGTTCCGGCACCACTTGCATCGCCAGGCCACCTAAGGCGTCGGCGAGGGGCTCCGCCGTCTGGCGGGCGCGCAACATGGGCGACACGTACAGGCGGTCGACGGGGGTCTCTTCGAAAGCGGCCGCCAGATCGAGGGCTTGCCGGTGGCCCTTGTCCGAAAGTTCGCTGTCGATACGGGGTCCTTGGATGATGCCATCCCGGTTGCACACCGTCTCTCCATGCCGCATGACGTAGACGTCGCCCACGACCTGTCATGCGCTTGCCAGTGCCTTAGCGCTTGTGTTGGCGGCCGGGAGGCGTTAATACCGCGACGAGGTGGGCGAAGCCCATGCGCAAGGTAGACCTGGAGCGAGCCCTGTCTGCCGTGCCTGATTTCGCCACGCCGGTTTCGCGTTACGAGCAGTACCGGACGCCGGCTGCCATCGCGGCCGACCTGCTGTGGGAAGCGGACCAAGAGGGCCGCATCGCCGGCAAGCACGTCCTGGATCTGGGCTGTGGCACGGGCATCTTCTGCTTGGGCGCCAAGCTGCTGGGGGCCGCGAGCGTCACCGGCGTCGACGTCGATGCCGCTGCGTTGGCGTTGGCCCGTCACATCGAAGGCGTGACCTTCATCGAGAGCGATATCGCCGAGTGGCAACCGACGATGGCCTACGACACGGTCGTCATGAACCCGCCCTTCGGCGCGCAGTTCAAGGGTGCCGACCGGCCGTTCTACGAGGCCTGCAAACGGGCGCTGGCGCCGAGCAAAGGCTCCGCATGGTTCCTGGCACAACCCAAGACCGAGCGCTGGTTGGGCAAGGAGGCGAACCGCCTCGGGGCGACTCTGGAAAAGATCCTGACCTGGCCGTACCCCATCGAGGCGCGCTTCACCTTCCACGATCACGCCGTGTCGACCATCGACGTGGCGTGCTACGAGATGGCATTCTAGGGACCCCGTCGATCGGCCGGCCCGCGCCAGCGTCCAAAACGAGCCCTTGATATCCATTCCCGGCAAGCCATACGGTATGGGGCGATGGATTTTGATGCGTCATGCCACAGCCGGCGATGCGGTCAGCGGCCGCGACATCGACCGCCCACTCAACGAGCAAGGCCGACTGGAAGCCGCCCATACCGGCGCATGGCTACGCGCCCAGGGATGGCTGCCAGACCACGTGGTCTGCAGTCCGGCCCAGCGCACCCGGGAGACCTACGCCCTGGCGATGGCAGAGTGGCCCAAGCAACCTGAACCCACGTTTCCCGAGGCACTCTACAATGCTTCGGCCACCGACTATGCCGCGTGGCTGGCCGGCGCGGGCACGCGGATGATCGTCGGCCACAATCCGGCCATGGACGATTTCATCCGCCTCCACGCGCCGCGGGCGCCGCCGATGCTCCCCGGCACGGCCGCCTGTTTTGAAGACGGTGCCTGGGTCCGATCCGAGCAGCCCTGAACCTCGGCGCTGTGACCCCGGCCGGCCAACCATGCCGCGTTCAGGCCAGCGCTTGCCAAGACCGTACGAGCTGGGCCAGTCGCTCGCGCTCGCTCTTGGCCAGCGCGGTCTCGCGCATCGCGGCGTCGACAAGGCTGTCCGCCTCTTCGGCACCGACGCGGCCGTCGGTCAAAGCGACATCGACCAGGCGCCCGAAGGCCACACTGACACTGGTGCCGAAGCTGCCGAGGATGCGCTGGCGCAACACCATCAAGATGTTCTCGGCATGGGCGACGATGACGGCGTACTGGGATTCCTCGATCTTGCCCTTGTGCAATGCGGTGCGCAGGTGGAGCCGTTCTTCATGCAGTCGCTTGACGGCGATGAAGGGGTCCTGGCGACCATGGTCCGAGATGCGGTCGAGCGCCTTGAGTTCCCGCTCCAGCCGGCGGCGGCCACGGTTGGCAGCCACCACGCCGAACAGCAGGGTGACGCCCGAGACCACGAAACCTACCACGGTCAGGGTGATCTCCCAGTTATCGTCGCTGAACGCGTTCTGGATGAAATTGAGTCCTGCCGGCGATTCGGCGCCGACGTGGATGACCTGCGTGGTCGTGAAGGTCAGGTTGTCCGCAGCGACCCGGGTCAGCCGGATGGTGTGGTCCCCGGCGAGCATGTAGCGGTGGGTGTAGAGCACGCCCGCCTCGACCATCTCACTGCCGCCGTCGCCCCAGCCGAGACTCAGCGTATCGCCGCTGCCGACCCGGATCGACATGGGGGTGGCGACGTTGGGGTATACGTCGTCGACCTCGAGGCCTGGCCCGGCCGCCGTCCGAGTACCGAAGCGGACCGCTTGCCCGTCCGGCGTCCAGGCCCACAGCGCGTCGTCCGCCGGCAGCAGCCGGATGGCGAGGGCATTGGGGTCGTCGAGAAGGATCGGCATCGGCACCTTGTGGAGCAGGGCTCCGGTGCGGACATCAAGGCGGACCAGGTGACTGCCGTGGCGGTTGGCGCCGGCGGCGAATGCCTGCTCGTCGCCAGCCAGGACAAGGTCATGCAGCCGGGCGCCGTCGGGTTCCTCGTAGCGCTGGGTGGTGGCGGCGTCCCGTGACGTGGTGGTGTAGGCACCACCTTCGGTCGGCAGGACCAACGCGTCGCGGCTCCAGGCAGGCCCCGCGAGCGCGGTCGCGCCGAGCGCCGTGGAGCCGAGGGTGATGAAGGTGAATTCGCCGGCGCCCGGATCGACGCTGAGCACCTGATCGCCCATGACGGCTGCGGCCAACTCCTCCTGGGCCGTCGCATATAGGCTCATGGGCGCCGTCTGTGGTGTACCCTGGGTCGGGTCAGGGCTGAGTTGGACTCCGCCAAGGACGGTGCCGTCCATGGCCAGCATGGCCGCGGCAGGGGTCTGGTCGGCCCCGAAGCGGCCGAGGACCAGGATGCCCGTGCGCGTCACCGTGACGGCACTCGGACGGAAATCGCTGACCTGGTTGACGAGCGAATCCGCCGGCGTCAGCGCATCGGCGACGGTTTCGTTCAGGTCCACGAAGGCCGTCTGCGGTACCGTGACGGTCGTGGTGATCTCACCCGTGGCCGGAGCGATCCAATCGATGCGATGCTGTTGTACCGGACCCGCCAAGGGGACGATGATGACCGTGGTGTCGACGGCCGCAAGACCGCACGTCCAGGCACCCAGCGCAGGGACCGCCGCCCCGGCCTCCAGGGCGATGGTCCACGCTTCGGCACCCGATAGGCTCCATTGTACCAGGTATGCCTCACCGGCAGGAACGTCGAAGCAGCCAAGGGGGCCGATCGGGGTCATGGCGATGAGGCGCCCGTCCTCGCAGGGGTATGGGTCGCCGAGGCTGGTCCGCTGGGGGTAGAATTTGGTCAGGTTGCAGGTGCCGCCATCGACCTCGACGCCGTACAGGGCGCCGGCCTCGGCGACCAGTCCGATGCCGCCACTACCGATGCGGGCGTCGGTCAGGTCAGCGACCTCGACGACGTCCCATTCGGCACGCGACAGGTCAGCGATGCCCGTATGGGCTGCGTCGCCGCCTGGCTGTGACCACGCGGCGTGGGCGGGCACGGCCATGAGCAGCAGTGCGCAGGCGACGAGGGCGGCCCGCATCACAGCGGCTGCGAGCGGATCACGGCTTCAGCAGCGGCGCGCGCGTCGGCGCCCCAGCCATTGGCGAACATGGGGCGCTGCACCGTTGCGGTGTAGACATCACAGTGGCCGTCGCGGGTATCGGGCCAGACGGGGTGGGCCGCTTGCCAGCTGCTGTCGATGTCGTTGTAGTCACCGATGAAGATGTTGCCATTCTGGTGGTGGCAGTGGGCGGGGTCCCAGCCGTTGTCACCGGCATCGCGGATGTTGATGGGTTCGCTGAACGTCTTGCCGCCGTCGAGGCTGTAGGCATAGTATTGCTCGAAGCTGTGGTAGGCACCCTCACATTCGGCTTCGCCCAGGCCGGGGCTCTCGGGGCAGTCAATCATGCGGGCGTCGCGGGTCTCCATCCAGGAGACGTCGATGACGCCGCCGGGGCTGACGGAGACAGCCGGGAAGATGCTCCAGTCGCCGGTGCCGTTGTGGCTGACGCGGACGGGTTCACTGAACGTGGTGCCGCCATCGTGGCTGCCGGCGACCCAGACCGCGTTGCCGCCGAGGTCCTTGCACTGGTCGCGGGGCTTCCACAGGTCGTCGTTGCAGGCGTCGTTCCACGTGAAGTAGATGGCATCGCTGTACGGGGAGTCCATGCCGCGGTCCGTGGCCATGGCGGGGTAACCGGTACGGCGGTCCCGGTCGCTCAGGCCCGGCATGCTCTGCGGGTTGGTGTCTACCACCTTGCGGGCTTCGTCCCACGAGGCCCCGTAGTCTTGGCTGCGCTTGATCTGGATGCCGCCACTGTACCAGGAGGCGTAGACTTCGCCGCCGGTGCCGACCTCGAGGAAGCTGCCCTGGCCGGAGCCGAGGAACTGCGGTGCGATGATCTCGCTGCACAGGTAGGTCTGGCCGGCGTCGGTGCTGCGGCAGTATTGGTTGCCGGGGACGAAGAACGCCAGCCACATGACGTGGATGGTGCCGTCGTGACTGGCGGCCATCCAGCCCTTGTCGTGGAAGTTGACGGGGAAGGTGCCTTCCAAGACCGGGGTGAAGGTGTGGAAGCTGTCGCCGCCGTCGCTGCTGACGGCGATGATCTGGACTGCGCGGTTGAAGGCCCAGTCGTTCAGCGCACCGTTGGGGCATTCGGCCTCGCAGGCCTTGCTGCCGGTGACCGGGTCGGCCTGGTAGGCCATCAGGAGGTAGTACAGTTCGCCGTTGACGTCGAAGTAGGCGACGGGGTCGGTGGTGCACCACATCTGACTGGCGTAGTTGGGCTCGTAGTTGTCGAGGTCGCCCTCGCGCAGGCGCCATGGGCTGCCATCGAAGGAGCGGTCCTCGAAGGGCGTGCGGCCACCATCATGTGTCACGTAGACGCCGTCCCAGACACATTCGCCGGCGTCGGCCGGGTAGTAGTCCTTGGCGCCGCCGACGATGTTGCGGGGGTCCTTGGGGTTGACGGCGATGGTCACTTCGTTGCCTTCGCGGCCTTGATCGGGGGTCATCTCAAGGTTGCAGCGTTCGCCATCGAGGCTCTCGAAGTCGGTCCACTTGGCAGAGTCGCCGGGCTCGGGGGAGTACGTCGTGACGGCGTAGTCCTGGACGCAGAACAGCACGGGCACCGGTAGGCCGGTGGCGTCGACGCCGGTGTAATTGAAGTCGGGGCCGTGGTCGGCGGTCTCGATGTCGGAGGGGTCCTTGCTCAGGGAGGGATCGGTGCTCGCGCAACCGGCAAACAGGACGCCGGTCATCACGAGAACGCTCAGCCACGCACGCATACTTTGCCCAGGCAGGACGCGGGCTTAAGCCGTTGTGGCAGATCCGAAACCGTCGAGACCGGCTTGTTTTGGCCCCAACAGGGCTTCCACGGTCTTCCAACTGCGCCGGGTGCCTGGGGGGACGTCGCCGAAGCGCTCCACCCAGGTCGCCAGAAAGGCCCTGGTCTTGGGGTCGCTGGGGTAGCCGCTGCCCATGTCGAAGTCGATGCGTCGCTCGAGCGAGCGCTTGAGGTCGTCGATGGCGGCGTCGCGGCGGGTCTTGGCGATGATGCTGGCGGCGGCGACGATGACGTGGTTGTCGTCCGCCTTGTGTTCGCTGACGACGATCATGCCATCGAGCCCGGCTGCGATGTTGCGCCCGAAGCGGGCCGCATCCACGTCCGCCGCGTCGACGGTCAGGTGGGCAGCACCCAGCTCGAGGGCGACGGCCCTGAACATCAATACCTCGATGTCGTTGAGCGTCATCGTTTTTCGCTCCTCGTCCAGGTCTTCAGGTTCCAGGCTGTGCACCACGACCACGGTGTCCGGGTGTTTCTCGATGAGGCGAGCTAGGCGTTCGCGCTTCATGGGGGTCAGGCGCTTGCTGTCCTTGCACCCCATCTCCACCAGGATGGCCGGGTCGGGGCAGGCGACGCCGGCGACGACGAGGGGACCCATGACGGGTCCACGGCCTGCTTCATCGATGCCGCCTTTCACAGCCATGACACCGCACCGTGCGGGATAGCGGTTCCCTTGGTCGGAAACTTCCCAACGTCCATCCAGGCCTTATCTAGCACTTCGAAATTACCAGTCCTTATGCGCGTCCTGCCCATCATCATCGTCGGCCTGGTATTCGCCTCTGCGGCTTTCCTGGTACAACCAGTGCAGGCCCAGCCCGTCTCCTCGCTCAGTGGCGAAGTCTGCATGGCCAGCCCATGGAACGGGGAGGGCTGCGACCAGGGCCTGCCCGGGGCCATCGTCCGCTTGACCGGCGGCCCGGCGGGCTTACCTGTGGTGGACCAGAGCGTCACCACCGGCGATTGGGGTAGGTTCGTCTTCGATCTCGTCGCGCAGGGCGACTACACCTTGGCCGTCAGCCGCACCGGTTTCACAGCCGCCAGCCAGACCATCAGCGCGCCTGCCGATGAAGTCGTCATCATTCTCAAGCCCCAGACGATCGTCGTCGAGGGCACCATCACGGACAGCAAGGGCGCAGCCGTGGAGGGCGCCCGCGTCAGTTTCTGGGGCCCCGAATGGGCCTCCGCCCGCACCGACGCCGCCGGCAAATACATGGCCAAGTTGGACGCCGGCCACTACTCCATGGAGGTCGACGCCGGCAAGTCAGGTTACCTGCAACAGGAGGTCTTCGTCGACGGCAGCCGCCTAGACGTGACGCTTGGTGCCCTGGCGGGCCAGGACTCCCGATTGAAGGGCAAGGTCACCGACCAAGACGGCGCACCCGTCGCTGGCGCCGATGTCATCATCGACCAATGGGAACGCAGGGTCGGCAACGAGTTCCAATACGGCAACTACCGCAACTGGACGACCACCGACGCCCAGGGCAACTACCAGGTGAACGTCTACGCCGGCAGTCTCAGCATCCGCTTCACGAAGGCGGACCACTCAGAGGTCTACCAGTGGACCGAGGTCGCGGCGGGCAAGACCGCCACCATCGACGCCGAGCTGGCCAAGTTCCCCGACAAGACCGCCCGATTGGTCGGCAAGATCGTCGACGGCGCCGGCCAGGCCGTGACGCCGGTCAGCATCAGCATCCAGCACCCGGAATACGGCCTCTACAGTTGCAGCATCGACACCCGATACGGCTCCGACACGCCCAAGGCCATGCCGGCCTCCGAGCCGTACGGCGGCGACGCATACTACGAAGACCCGTACTACTACGACCCTGGCTGTGACATCACCGTCCACAGCGACGGCACATTCACCGGTAACGTGACCCCCGGCTACGCGGTCATCAGTGTCTGGCATGACCGCTACGCAGCGTGCGATGAAGGCCACACCAGCGATGGTGGCTACGCCGGCGGCTGCGGACCCGAGTACTTCTCCTACACCGAGACCCGCGTCCTGCACGCCAACGCCGACAACCCCATGACGTTCACCCTGCGCGAGCGCCCCGGCGCCGATGCGACGGTCAGCGGCTACGTCATCGACGGTGGCGCAGGCAAGGCCGTGACCCAGGCCTTCGTGTCCTTCAACAACCAAGAGACCTACGCCTGGGGCGGGGCCGAGACCGACGGCGACGGCAGCTACAAGATGCGCGTCCGCGGCGGCTACCACCACATCCAGGTATGGGCGGAGGGCTACCTGCCCTGGCAAGGCGTCGTCCACATCCCCAAGGGCGCCGACATGCCGTTCGATGTCGTGCTGACCGCCGGGGAATCACGCTACGGCGGCTGCTGCTACGCGTACAGCGGCGACGTCATGCACACCGAAGCCGAACCCATGGCGGCCGGTGCACCGCCGCAAGAAAAACAGAGCATCGACCGCCGTTCGGTCAGCCAAGGCGGCGACTACGAAGACCTACGCGGTGGCCTGGGCCCCTACGACGAAGCCAAGCGCAACGCGCAACTACACAGCGACGCCGGCAAGCAATCACCGATCCCCCTGGCGTTCGCCATCGTGGCTCTCGGCCTGGTCGCCCTGCGCCGCCGAAGCTAAGCTGCTCGGATCTCCGCCGCGACCCGGGCCAACTCGTCCAGGCCTCGAGCGGTACGCGTCCCGAACCACGTCAGCGCCTCACCGTCGATGATGCGGCGACGGGACGGCTCGCCCAGGTCACCTAGATCCGACAGGTCCAGTTTGGCCACCTGTTTGTGGAACGGGAACGGCTCGGTGGGCAGTAGCGTCCACGCAGGAGCAGCCGCCTTGACGTCCTCGCCGGTCACCTCGAAGTACTTGGTGCCCTCGTGGTCGGCGAAGACATTACGCAGACCGACCGCAGCCAACATGGCATGCGGGTAGGCGGTCTTGTCAAACGTCATCCACGGGCCGTGCCAGATCGGGCACCATACCGGCACCGGCTCGCCCGCAGACACATTCGCCAGCGCCGCTTCGATGGCCGCCGCCGCAGCTTCGCCGGCAACGCGGTCACCCATGCGGTCGGCCAGGGTCACCAAGAACGCTGCCGCGTCGGCCACGTCATCGATGGCGGAGTGCAGGACCTCGATGCCGGCTGCCCGTAGGGCTTCGACGAGCGCCAATGGGTTCTCATCCTTGTCGACGACGACCAGGTCCGGTCCAAGGGCGAGGATCTTGGCGAGGTCTGCGTCCTTGGTGCCTCCGACATGCGGGATGGAGTCGACCCAAGGACTCGGGAAGATGCAGAAGCGGGTCCGTCCCACGACGTGGTCCGCGAACCCCATGTCGTGCAATGACTCCGTGTGTGAAGGGACGAGGCTGACGACCCGCATCATGGCCCCATGGGCATCGTCACGTGCAGCAGCCAGAAATCGCAGATGACCCGCATGGCGTCGATCGTCATCATCAGGTCCTCAGGTTTGGTGATGAAGGCGTTGGCCCCCAGTTCGTACGCCTTGTCGATATCGCTGCTCGCGGCGGACGTCGTCAAGACGATGACCGGTTGCCAGGGGCGCTTCCCATGACGGATCTCCTTGAGGATCTCAAAACCGCTGGTACCGGGCATGTTCAGGTCGAGCAGGACAAGATCCACGCCGTCGACCTGCGCCATGGCCTCAGCGCGTGTCCGGGCCGGCCGGACGTCGACCCCGGGACGGGCCTCTTGCAGGGCCTGGCGAAGCAACGTCAAATCGGCGAGGTCGTCATCTACCAGCAGGACCCGCGCCATCTCCAGTGGACAAGCCCTTGACGACTGATAATGCTGCCCGTTGGAGGTTCATGCTCCCCGACCACAAGGCACTTAGGAACCACGAGGCTGAAACGACCTAATGGAAGGCCAAGACGAGGCCAAGACCGTCTCCCAAGAGCACGCGGCCAGCGTGTGGGAGCGCTTGCGCGGTACCAGCCCCAAAGTGGCGAAGCGGACGCGCCCGCACCCGTTCGCCCACGAGGCCGAGGCAGACATCGAGAAATCGCTTGACCCCCGCCGCGTGACGGCCATGTGGATAGGCGGCGCGACCCTCATCCTGCTTGCCGGCCTGCTCTTCTCCTACCGCTTCAGCCCGTGGGGCCTGGGCGGCCCTTCCGGCATGGTGGCCTTCACGGAATTCTTGGCCCGCGCCTTGTTCGTCGACCGCGCCCCCTCCATGCTTTGGGAGCAATGGACCCTTGTGCCCTTGTTCGCCGGTCTCGTGCTGCTCGGTTTCGGATTCTTCCGCCAGACCTGGAGCAAACGCCTCACCCTCGTCGGCTGGCTCCTTTTCGGGCTGTACTGGAGCCTCACGGCCACGGACCTCTTCGCCAAGGAAGACGAAGACATCGTCAACTACACGTTCGCCCTTTTCGGGGCGTACTTCTTCACGTACCTGGCATACCAGAACTGGCTGGATCTGCTGCGCAAGTCGGACACGCAGGCGCTGCATTTCCTGAACGTCACGGCGTTCGTCGCCGCAGGCACCTACTTCGTGATCGCCAAGATCACGTTCCTGCGCCTCTGGCTCATCCACATCGTCGGCAACCACACTAAGTGGATGCTGGATCTGTTCGGGCAAGGTGACAAGGCCAACATCCAGTTCGTCGTCGACAAGACCGACACGACCGGCCCGGTGACGTTCTTCTACCCCGATTATTACTGCGATCCAGGCCACAGCGGCCCCGTGGGCGAGTACTGTGCGTCGGTCGGCGCGCAGGCCCGGACCTACTTCCCGGAGCCCAGTGGCTGGTTCGAGCACGCCATGCTGTACAAGGCCGAGGCCCAGGGCGTCGTGCCGGTCAGCATCATCCTCGCGTGCACCGCCATCCAGAGCATCATGCTCTTCGTCGGCCTGTTCGCAGGTACGGAAGCGCACTGGAAGAAGAAGCTACAGATGAGCCTCATCGTCGGCGCCATCATCTACATCCTGAACCTGGTCCGCAACACCGGCATCATCTGGTTCTTCGGCCAAGGGCATTCCAGCTTCTGGACCATGCACAACGCCATCGGCAAGGGCGGCAGCCTGCTGGCCATGATCGGCATCGCGTTCGGGGTCTTCCGGTTCTTCCCGGAGTTCTTCAAGAGCCTGAGCCAAGTGCTGGATCTGCCTGACCGTGACGGCCCGATCGAGCGGACGTTCAAGTTCGGTCGCCGTCGCCCCGACGCGGCCGCCATTGAGGCCTGAGCGCGGCTCGCGCCGTCTTTAAGGGTGCCTTCCGTCGGCCGCTTGTTGTTCCGAATCGCACATGGTGGCGCCACCTGGCTCGTGACCCCCATCGGCCTGGCCATCCTCATGGCCGGTGTCGGCCCAGCCGTCGGCATGCCCTGGTTGGTCGAGCTGAGCTTGGTGCCGATCTTCTTCGCACTGTTCTTCTGGTATTTCTTCCGCGACCCGGACCGTGCCGTGCCCCACGATGGCCTGGCGTGCCCGGCCGACGGCAAGGTCGTTCGCATCGACGAGATCGATGACCCGGACATCGGTCCCGCCGACCGTCTGGCGATCTTCATGAGCCCGTTCGATGTCCACGTCAACCGCTTCCCCTTGGATGCCAACGTGACGAAGGTCACGCACATCCCCGGCAAGCATGTCCCTGCATTCAACAAGGACAGCGACCGCAACGAACGCGTCATCACGCTCCTGCAGACCGACATCGGGCCGGTCAAGGTCATCCAGATCGCCGGCGCCGTGGCGCGTCGTATCGTGCCCTATTCGGTGGCGGGAGACGCTGTCAAGCGCGGCGAACGCCTCGGACTCATTCGCCTGGGCAGCCGCTGTGACCTCATCGTGCCCAAGGGCACCACCACGTGGACCGTCAAGCTCGGCGACAGGGTCCGGACCAACCTGACCAAGGTGGCCGACCGGGCATGATCGGACCCCTGTGGAAAGACATCCGCGCCGCCGACGTAGCGACGCTGGTGAACGTCTTGATGGGTATTCTGGCGATCGCCATGGCCATCGCCGGAGACACCGCGCTCGCGTTCCACCTCGTCTTCGCCGCCGTCATCGTCGATGGCGTCGATGGCGCGCTGGCACGGATCGGTGGCGGCGGCGGGCCTCTCGGCAACGTCATCGACACACTGGCCGACGTCGTCACGTTCGTCACGGCGCCCGCCGCGGTCTTGATGGCCCACTACGGCACCACCGCGCCCGTCATCGTGGCGGCCACCCTGTTCGCCGCGGCCGGCGTGCTACGGTTGGCCCGCTTCCAAGGCATGCCGGGGCTGCCGCACTTCTACGGACTCAGCACCCCCGGCGCCGCCATCGCACTCGGCAGCGGCGTTCTGCTGGGCCTTCCGGTCCTGTGGACGCCGGTGCTCGCGCTGGCTCTGGCCATCTTGATGATGAGCCGGCTACCCGTCCCCAAGCTGCGCGGGGCCATCGGCGTCGCCGGCGTCGCCATCATCCTGGCCAACATTGCCTTGTTCCTGCTCCCCGGAGACATCGGCCGTTACGGCCTCATGGCACAGCTTGCATTCACCGCCGTATACCTCGTGGGTGGTCCCTTCGTCCTGAAGGCCAGCACAGGCAGCGCGGCACCGCCCACGGGGGAAGCGTGATGGCACAACGACGCAAGAAACGCACCAGCATCCGCACCGCAGCCGGTGTCGCCCAAGAGAAGTTCCTGGACCGCGTCCGTGAAGCCGTCGACGACCCGCTGCGCCTGTTGCCCGTCTGCACCGGCGAAGAGCCCAAGCCCATCGCCAAGCTGCGCGCCGGCCTCGAACGTGCCGCCGCGGGCAAGCCGAGCTTCTTCGACAAGCGCGACAAGGGCATCGTCGGCGCGGTCTACCACAGCCGCGCCATCGCGCAACTGGAAGCGGTGCCTCGCTTGATCGACACCAAGATCGGCGGCAAGCGCCGCTTCTTCCTGACCCGGGGCCACGTCAGTCGTGCCGCCATGCTCGGCGTCCACAACCACGACGAGCCCCGTGCCCTGCTGATGGCGTATCGCGACATGGCCAAACTCCACGGCCTGCACTTCTTCGCCGGGTCCAAGGTCTGGTGCACCGGCCCGACACCGACACCTCCGGAAGCGTGGCTCGACGAACTGGCCACCGAGGTCAACGCCCCGCTGCGGCCGGTCGAGGGCGGTTACGCTCTGGGCGAGGCAAAAGGTGCCTACGTACGACTCGATTTCCGTGGCGGCCCGTCGCTTCGCATCTACCCAGGGCCCGGCATGGGCAACGTCCACAAGGCCGTCAGCGCCCGGTACGCCGGTCCGCGCCAGCGCCATCCGGTGGAGGTCGTCGTCGTGCTACCCAACGGTGAACAGACCGAGCCGTCCCGCGACGCACTGGCGTCGTACCGGGGCGGCATCATGGACGAACGCGCCCTGTCGGACAGCAGCGTCGCCGCGTGGCGCACCGAGCATGGCAAGGCCGGCCGCCGTTACGTCCTCGGCGACCGCGATCTGGGCGAAGACCAGGAGGCCTTCCTGGCAGCCGTCAAGCATGAAGCATGGGAGGAGCCCGCCCTGCGCGCGATCACGGCCGATGGTTTCGTCGGCAAGGCCCGCCACGGGGCCGACGTCTTCGATGCGCTCGAAGGCAAGCTCGGCATCGCCATCGCCACGATGCTACCCGCCGACGCTTGCAGGCGCTTGCTGGCCGCGCGCGGCCGCATGCCAGCGCACGACGTGGTCCGCAAGGCCCACGAGCAAGCCGAACTGGCCCGTGTCGATCGCCTTCTGCCCGCCGTCTCCGGGGGCGCTGAAGTGCAATGCATCGATGCCATCGCCCGCGGCAGGCTACTGCGCGGCCGAGCCGGGGCGCTCGATGCAGTGCGCAAGGCCCTCGACGCGGCCAAGGTCCCGCCCGGCCACATCGCAGCGTTCCTGGCGGCGCTTGATGGTGACGTGGCACTCAGCAGTCGACTCGACGAGGACGCCACGTCGGCCGGCCTGGTCCTCAAGGATGCCGCCCAGGCCGTGCTGGATGCACAGGGCGAGGACTACGTGCAGGCGGTCAACGACTTCCTGCGCGCCGCTGGCGTCAGCGAAAAGGCAAGCTAGCTCAGCCACCGAGTGCATCGTTCGAATCCTGTCCGGAGCGCCTTAAGTAGCCGCCGCGAGCGATGGGGCCCGATGACATACGTGACGACCCGCGATGCCATGTGGGGCGCCGGCAGCATGGTCCTGGCGACGATGCTCCTGGGCGGGCTGATCAACATCCCTATCGGCGCCGTCGCACTCGGCATCGGCCTGCTCATCGTTGGGCTCTTGATGCTGATGAACACCATTCCCGGACCCACCGTGGTCGGCGGGACCATGTTCGTCACGGCGCTGTTGCTGCTCATCACGAACCCCGTCGGACTGTGGCTTGGCAAAGCCATCCTGACCAGTATCCCGGTCCTGGCCGGGATTCTGCTGCTGGTCGCGGGACTGACCTTGATCCTAGGCAAGCGTACCCCCTCGCCGGCGCTGCCCTCCAC
>JBFJNL010000044.1:0-15857 GCA_041618195.1 Thermoplasmatota archaeon
CCTTCAGGGACATCCCGACGGCTTCCCTGCACCTCAACGACTCCGGTCACTACGAATGCCGCCCCAGCATGCTGCGCCACGTCAACAATGGCCTGTGCAAGTTCACCAGTGACATCCCCAAAGGCGATGTCCGCACGGTCATCACGAGCCATGCCGAAGGCAAGTTCCTGATGGCCTCGGAAGCCGACTACCAGCGCCTGGCCGACAACGACCAGATCGTCTTCACATACACGGACCCCGAGGGCAACGACAACCCGAGCTACCCGTGGAGCCCGAACGGTGCGGCACACGCCATCAGCGGCATCTGCAACCCCGACGGCACCGTCTTCGGGATGATGCCTCACCCTGAGCGCGTGTTCTACCGCCGCGGCCACCCGGACTGGACCCGCACCGGCCTCGACGCCGGCCTCGGTCATGATGTCGGCGATGGACGTGCTGTGTTCGAGTCGATCGTCAAGTACCAAGTGAAGAAGCTGTAGGGCCGCGTCCGATAGGACACGCGCTGGCCTGCCCGAATCCACCGGCCCTCCAGCATCGCTCATCCTGCGCCGATCCATCCCCGTGCATGGATGCCCGAATCCTTGTACCCGTCCGTTACGCAGCCTGGCTCTCCGGTGACCTGGGCAAGACCATCGAGAAGAACCTCCGCATCGGCCTCAGCGCCGTGCCCGGCGTGCGGATCCAACGCATGCCCCGCGGCTTTCTCGTCGAAGCCGACGAATCTCCAGGACCATTCATCGAAGCCGTCCACCACGCGGTCAAAGACCTGGAAGCCGGCGTCGCCGTCGCCTACCCCGTGTTCCACCACGAGATGGGGCCGTTGTGGAGCGGGACGCTGCAGGTGGTCTTCCGCGACGACTAAACTCCCCGGCCGTGATGCCTCGCCGTGGACCTGCGGATCCATTACGACTTCGGCAGCCCCTACGCGTACCTTGCCTGGCAGCGCCTGCGGCTCCACCCGGGCCGATACGCAGCCGCCGAGGTGTCATGGGTCCCGGTCAGTGCCGCGCACATCTTCCGCATGGACGGCAGCGCACCGAACATGGCCTTGCCCAACCAGGCACGCTACCTCATCGAGGACCTGGCGCGTGTGGCTGCCGAGATGGGCGTGCCGTTCAAACCGCCGGCCGCCGGCGAGCCCGGCGCGATGCCCGTGCGCAGCATCGAGGCCTTGCGCATGCAGTTCCTGGCTGACGAACTCGGCCTCGGCGATGCCTGGCGCGAAGCGGTGTTCATGGCGTACTTCCGCGACGGCCAGGATATCAGCGACCCCGACGTCCTCGACGCGCTGGCGAAGGTAACAGGGCTGCCCGGTGCCGGGGCCGGTCATGACCTGCGGTTCAAACAGGCCCTGATCGAAGCCACCAATCGGGCCTATGCCGACGGCGCGCCCGGCGTCCCGTTCGCGGTGCTCGTGGATGGCGACAGTGTCGAGCATTACTGGGGCCAAGACCGACTGCACTTCATCGAGCGCCGGCTTGGCCCGTTGCCCGGTGGGTTCGCCAAAGCCGCCCGCGGATAGCGCTCGCGTCCCGTTCAGTGACGGCCTTTTTTCTTCACGCTGCCTTTAAGTCCGCGTCCCATCCCGGCCATCATGGCACTTGCCGATAACGAGACTCTGTTTCGCTACTTCCACGTCCTGGCCGGCATCACCTGGATTGGTCTTCTGTACTTCTTCAACCTGGTCAACCTGCCCCTGTTGAAATTCGACATGAAGAAGCCGTTCACGGTCGATATGACGGAGAAGGCCAGCATGCACATCATGCTGAAGACGCTGTTCTGGTTCCGCTGGGGCGCCGCGTTCACCTTCGTCTTCGGTCTGCTGCTCATCGGCTCCAAAATGGAGACCTGGGCTGCCGCCACCGGTAACTCGATGGGCTACTTCTTCGACAACGGCTTCGCCGGGCTCATGATCGCCATGGGTGTCCTGTTCGGTACCATCATGGCCTACAATGTCTGGTTCATCATCTGGCCCGCTCAGCAGGTCATCATGACGAACAACAAGGCCATCGCCGGCGGCGCCGACAACAAGGAAGACCTGCAGAAGCAGAACGCGCCCCTCGCCAAGAAGGCCGTCTTCGCCAGCCGCATGAACACCTGGCTCTCCGTCCCCATGCTCTTCGGCATGATCTTCGGTGGCCACGGTAGCGGCCAGAGTCTGACCTCTGGTAGCAACCTGATCTACCTGGCCATCCTGGTCGCCCTGCTCGGCGTCATGTACACGTACAGCGTCCGCAAGCCGAAGACCGCCTAAGCAGGCTGGTCCGCCCTCCTCCCTTCTTTCCTCGTCTACTTTTTTCGCGGGTCTGGCAGGTCAAGCACCGTCCAGCCCTGTTTGGCGGCCAGGCTGCGAAGCCGGCTGCGCGGATTGATGCAGACGCCGTGCCCGACGGCCTCCATCATGTGCTTGTCCGAATAGTGGTCCGAGTATGCCCAGCAATCGGCGGGGTCCACGTCCGAGCCTTGGCAGAAGGCCAGCATGATGTTGGCCTTGTCCGCCCCGTACAGTGGCCCGCTGAGCACTTTGCCCGTCAGGCGCCCGCGCTTCTCATCAAGCCGGCAGCCGATCAGTTGGACTCCTTGGGGGAGGAACGCCATGCACTTGCTGACCAGGATCTCCATGCCGGTCGTGATGATGACGCATTCGCGTCCTGCGGCGATGTGGCGCTCCATTTCAGCGCGGATATGTGGGAAGACCAGGGGCGGGATGTGCTCGTTAGCGAACTCCTCCAAGAGGTCGTCCAGCGGCGCGACGGGCACGCCCTTGAGTCCTCGGTACGCGTTGAGGACGACGGTGCTGCGGCGCACGGCACCCAGCGTGTACAAGCCCGATTGGACGCTCATCCAGCCGACGAACGGCAGCACGCGGGCCCACATAGCGGTCTTGCGGGCCGCCGCGATCGGTCGGCGGTGCTTCTGGCTCATGTGGGCGCGGCGTTTGCGGAACAGCCAGGCACCGAACATCGGGCCGGCGTCGCCATGGATGATGGTGTTGTCGAAATCGAAGAATGCGTAGCCCTTCACAGGTGATCCCCCAAGAACTGGGCGGTGGTCTCCATGACGCGGCCGCGGTCGATGTCGCGGAAGCACGCATGCCCGCCGTCGTGATCCAGGACCTGCACGTCCGGGATGGCGTTGACGACGTCCATCGTGTGCGCTGGCTGGACAGTGTTGTCCCACGCGCTGCGGATGGCCAACGTCGGGACCTTCGTGCTCCGCGCCCAGTCCGAGGCGTCCATGGTGCTGGCGAAGGCGTAGTTGCCCATGTAGACGTGGCGTTGCAGGTAGCCTTCGTTGCTGGCCTGTTTGGCGAGCGCACGGTCCACGTAGCCATCGGTGTAGCTTGGGCGGCGGGGCAGGTGGCCCGTGGCCTTGCCGCGGATGGCGCGGCGCTGTGCTCGCCGGCCGAGGAGGTGGTAGAGGCTGCGCTCTGCGATGCCCAGCTCATCCAGCAGGCAGTTCACCGGGTGCGCGACGACCAGTGCGTCGAAGTGATCCCGGCGGGCGGCGATGCCGAGCGCCAGCGCGCCGCCGAGGCTGTGCCCGACGAGCGCCAATGGTCTGCGCCCGATGCGTTCTCGGACCCATGAAACGGCCGCCTCCACGTCTTCCATGGCGTGTTCGAGGTCGATGCGGCCGCGCTGGCCCTGCGAACGGCCGTGGCCGCGCAGGTCGATGGCCAGTGCGCCGATGTCATGGGCCGCCAGGTACGCCGGCAGCGTGCCCAGTTCGCGGAGGTCTGAATTGAAACCGTGGATGAGGATGGCGGCGCGCTTGACCTTCTTCGGGGCATGCCATTGGCCGTGCACCGAACTCCCCTGGACCGTGAGGGTGACCTCTTCCACGCCCTAGCACCGATGTCGCCCTTCTAAAGCGCACGATGCCCCACGGCCTTCGTTACCCTGATACGCGGTGCGCCTGTCGCCCCTATGTGGACCCTCTGAGCGCCTTCCGCGCCCAGCTGACGAACGCCGTGGCGGCGACCCTGGAAGGCTGGGGCGTCGAAGCGACGCTCCCTCTGGAAACGCCTCCTGACACGGACATGGGCGACGCCGGCATTCCGTGCTTCATGCTCGCCAAGGCCTTGCGCAAGGCGCCGGCCGCCATCGCGGCCGATCTCGCGGCGACGATCGCGGCGGACGACTGGATCGCCGAGGTGCGGGCGGTCGGCCCGTACGTCAACGTGTTCATGGACCGTCGCCGCCTCGCCGCGGCCATCCTGGGCAACCCCTCGGCCGCCTTGACCGCGCCCGCCAAGCCCGGCAAGATCCTGCTGGAGCACACCAGCGCCAACCCCAACGGCCCACTGCACGTCGGGCGCGCCCGCAACCCCATCCTGGGCGACACCCTGGCCCGCCTTCTGCGTGCGGCGGGCCGGGACGTCGAGACCCAATACTACATGGACAACCTGGGTCGCCAGGTCGCCCAACTCTACTACGGCAAGAAGCACATCGACGGGGCTCAACTGCCGCCGGCCGGCCGGGACAAGCCCGACCACGACCTGGTGCGCTACTACCAGGCCGCCAACGAGGTCCGCGAACGCGACCCGGCGGTGGCCGAAGAGATCAAGCAGCTCGTCGCCACCCTCGAGACCGCGCCGCCGGAACTGCTGGCGGATGTCCGTACGGTCTACGAAGCGTGCTTCGAAGGCATGCGCCAGAGCCTCGAGCGCCTCGGCGTCACCTACGACTCGATCAAGGACGAATCCGACCTGGTCATGGGCGGCGACGTCGAGGAGACCATCGCCCGTCTCAAGAACAGTCCGCGCTGGAACCAGGAAGAGGACGGCGCCAACTACCTGGACATGGAAGCCGAACTCAAAGGCAACAAGTCGACCAAGTTCTTCTTCACCCGCAAGGACCAGACCAGCGTCTACGCCACCCGAGACGTCGCCTACCACAAGTGGAAGGCGGAACAGGTCGAATCGCACGGCGACGAAGGTTACCTTATCAACGTGCTCGGCGAAGACCATCGGCTGCAGTCTCTGCAGGTCAGTGTCGCCCTCGAAGAGCTCGGGCATCCCCGCCCGCATGTCGTCTTCTACTCCTTCGTCAGCCTGCCAGAAGGCAAGATGAGCACCCGCGCCAATCGCGTCGTGTTCCTTGACGATCTGCTCGACGAAGCGGTGTCCCGTGCCTACGATGCCGTCAAGGAGCGCCGCGGCGACGAGCTCGGCGACGCACAACTACACGACATCGCCGAACAGGTCGGCATCGCGGCCATCCGCTTCAACATCGCCCGCGTACAGGCCGAGAAACCCATCGCCTTCCGCTGGGAAGAAGCCCTCGACTTCGAGGGTGGCGCCCCGTACTTGATGTACGCCCACGCCCGCGCCGCCAGCCTGCTGCGCCGCGCCGAGGGCATCGCGCCCGTCTTCGACGCCGATCTGGTGGGCGACGGCGAGATCCGCCTCGCCATGAAGATCGCGCACTTCGTCCCGGCGCTGGAAGAGGCCGCCAGCAGCGACGCACCGCACAAGTTCTGCCACTACGTGCTTGAGTTGGCCGGCGCATTCAACGAGTACTACCGCGACCACCCAGTGCTAGACTGCGAGGACCCCAAGATGCAGAGTCTGCGGGTCTGGAGCTTCGGCGTGGCCAAGGAGGCACTGCGAAGTGGCCTTGCGGCCCTCGGCCTCCCCGCTCCTGACGCGATGTGATCTCCCGGCTTCAAACGCCATCGACGCAATCGTTATGGGAACCGGGCCGTGAAGGCGCCCTATGAAGCGTGCGCTAGCCAGCATGATGATCGCCACGATCCTCTTCGCCGGATGCCTTGACAGTTCCCCCGCGGACAACGATGACGGCTCTGGGGGCGACCCGGACCTCGGTCCCGCCCAGCGTTACACGCTCCCTGAAGACCCCATGCCGGAAGGCGCCGGTCACGACCACACCAGCGTCGCGCAGCACAAATTCCTGTGGAACTACGACTTCACCGACGTCGACCACCTCATGCAGAACCAGGCCCAGATCGCCGGCGTCCACGCGCTCGACCTGCAGGCCGGGCACCTGTTCGGTGCCATCTACGGTGCCAACACCGTCTCCATCAACGGCGGCCTCGCCATCTGGGACCTCGCCGACCCCGCCCACCCAGACCTCGTCGGCAGCGTCAACCTGCCCGGTGCCATCGGCGGCGACCGCAGCATGGAGGCCACCAAGGACGGCAACTACGTCGTCATGGGCACGGAACCCGTCACTTGCCTCGGCCAGGTCAACCCGGTGCCCATCGGCGTCTACCTCTTCGACACCCGTGACAAGACCACGCCCGTCATCGCCGATGTGCTGACGGTCGGCGGCGCAGGCCGCGGCAACCCCGGCAACTTCGGAGCCGGCGGCGCGCACAGCATCGCCGTGCACGAGATCAACGACCACGACTACGTCTTCATCCAGGGCGACATCTACGAGATCGCCCCCGACGAGAACACCGGTGCCAGGCTCATCAACACCGGTGCCAGCATCACCGTCAACCACGACCTGTACCTGCGCGACACCCCCTGGGGCGACGTCTGGGCCCTGACCGCCAACGGCAACGGTGGCCTGACGATCCACAACGTCACGGATCCGTTCAACCCGGTCCTGCTGGGCGAGTGGAACCTCCCCGACCGCGCTGCGGGCCCGGAGTACTACTTCCACACGGCGGACGTCGGCTTCTTCGACGGCCAGATCATCGTGGTGCTGAGCAGCGAAGACTGGCTCGATCACGTCAGTCCCATGTGGATCCTCGATGGCACGCCTCTGCGCAACGCCACCGGTGCGTCGCCCCTGCAACTGGACTGGATCGGCACCTGGGCCAACCCCGGCAACCACACCGCCCTCGGCACCAGCTTCAGCCTGCACAACCCGCGCTTCCACGAGGATGGCATCCTGACCATCAGCACCTACCATGGTGGCCTTTGGCAGCTCGACTTCCGCCACCCGGACCTGCGCGCCGACCCTGCCGAGATCGCCTACGCGGTCTACGCCGAAGGCACCCAGACAGCCGCCCAAGACCCCGTGCACCAGACCATCGAATCGCAGCTCTGCGGTCTTGGCCTGACACTGGACGCGCCCACCTACATGGACGTCGAGCGCGGCCCCTTGGGCCACCTGTACGCGGCCGACGTCTACATGGGCATGTACACGTTCGCACCGACGGCAGACCACCCGGTCTATCCGCTCAGCTAGAACGCCGCGTCCCAACGGGCATCAAGGATCTGCAGAGCCTCTTCCGGGCCGACGGCATGCCACTTGCTGGCCCGGCGCTTGGCAAGGCCAAGCCCGTCCAGGCACGCCAGTCCATCGGCGACGTCGAAGTCGGTCGCCCGGCCGGTGCGCTCGCGGATCCACGCCTCCGCCGCCGTATCCAGCGCCTTGGCGGTCATCGCGCCGCCTTGCAGCAGCGCGAAGGCCAACAATGCCTCCTTCTCCTCCTCGTCCGACGCGAGCCGCAGCACCTGTTCCAGCACGGCGCCGTTGTTGGCAAGGTTGCGGAAGTACAGGCCACTGCTGAGCGTGCGCAGATAGCGTAGCCGCGTGTTCTTGATCTTGCCGTGGGTCTTCCATAGGTAGCCCGCCAGCACCAGAAGGACGCCACCCACGGCACGGACGCGGGGATCGTCGAGACTTAGGGCGAACGCCCCGGTGGCGATGGCCGCCAGGATACCGATGCTCTGGAACAACGTCCAGCCGATGCCGGCGACCATGGGCCCGCCGACCAGCAGCCGGTCGATGCCGCGCAGCCGCAACCGTGCATTGGGCAACACCATCTCGACGTCCGCCGTCGGGATGTTCTTGAAGGACTTGATGTAGATCTTGCCCGGCTCCATGCCTTCCATGCGCGTCGTGCGCTTGCCGGCGAGGGCCTCGGCCCGCAACCGTAGGATGACGACCAAGCGGTCATAGAGGATGAGTTCACGGGGTTTCCAACGCCACAGTGTCCGCCAGCCGCGGATGCGTTCGATGCGTCGGCTGATGCCGCGCCGATAGATGCGCAGGACCTCGTACTCGGCCAGATCGACCTCGGACACCAGCGGGAACAGGCTCTTCTCATCGAAGGCCGCCTGTAGTTCTGGCCGTTCGATGGGCTCGAAGTTCGCCTCTTCCAGAATGGCCTCGGCGGCCAGCATGAAACCGTCCAGGTCGCCGCCGGCGGACGGAACGAGCGGGTCCGGGTCGAAACCTGCGTAGGCGCGGCGCAGGGCTTCGCCCCGCGTCTCGGCCTCGAAGCGCAACACGTGGTGCAGGACCTCGGCGGCCCGCGCGAATGCAGGGTCGCTGCCCTGGTCGAGTGCGCCCAGCAGTTCTTGCCGCCGCACCGGGATGAACCGAGATGCCACGCCGCCTCATCGGTGCCGGCCTACGATAAGGTTGACCGCGCAAACGGCGGGGGGCTTCATGATGCGTTCAGGTGATCCAACACGTAGCCGGGGCGATCGGTGCCCCAGGAGCGGATGCCGAGCGCCTGCATCCGCGCCCAGTCTGCCGGTGCGTTGAGTCCCCAAACGTGCAGCTCGATGCCGGCGTCGCGGGCCTGGGTCACCATGAACACGTCCGGCATGCTGCGCCTGAGCATGAGCATAGAGGCGCCCAGCGACGACGCCTCATGGACCGCGGTACGCTGCTTGGATTCGTCGTTGGTCATGTACGCGCAGCGCTGGGTCTCGCGGGCGGCGCATGCGCGGACCCCGTCCTTGTTGAATGAGCTGAAGATGGCGCGGTCTTCGAAACCCCAGCGCTCGACCGCGTCCAGGGTCCCCTCCCAGGTCCTGTCGCGGGCGACCGGATCGTCATGGGGCACCTTGACATCGAGCACCAGTCCGATGTCGTGCGTCTCCGCCCATGCGAACATGTCGTCCAACGTCGGGACCTTCTGCCCTCGGAAGTCCTCGCCGAACCATGCGCCTGCCTCCAATCGTTTGATGGTCGCGTAGGGTGTCTGGTGCACCTCGCCTGAATAGCCGGTGGTGCGGAACAGGTCGCGGTCATGCATGGCGACGAGCACGTTGTCCTTGGTGATGCGGACATCGAGTTCGACGATGTCGATGCCCAGCCATTTTGCCTTGACCAGGCTGGCCTCTGTGTTCTCGGGGGCGTAATAGTATGCGCCGCGGTGGCCGACCACCTCGATGGTATCGCGGCGCATCACGACATCGTGTCGCACCACCGGCTGATCCAAGTCGGGCTGGAAGCGGTGCATGTGGTACCCCGGTGCTGACGCCGTCAGGAAGAAGAAGCCCTTGTCCAGCACGAAGCTGTAGCCGCCGTCGTCGCCGGTGCGCAACAAGGTCTGCGTGCGGCGGGCGAGGTAGGATGGCATGTTGTTGACGGGTTCGCGCAGATCGGCACCTTCCACCCACAGGAGGGCGCCTGGGATGGCACGCCCGTCGGTGGTCACCACGCGGCCTTTCACCTCGACCTGGGGCAGGCCTTTGGCGGGCTCGACGAAGCTCACCGGGCCGAAGTCGTCAGCCGGCGGCGGCGCTGGGACGTCGTTGGGCAAAGGCACGTAAGCCGGGGAGGGCGTTAGGCTCGTGCACCCCGCCAAGACGACGAGAAGGACTACCAGGACACTGCGCACAGCCCGCATGCGGGGACCAAGCTCTTGAATCCTCTCAGAAATCGAACAGGGTCTGCTGGTTGGCCTTGGCGGCACCCGCGTCGAAACGCTTCAGGGCACCCTCGACACGCTCCTCACTGAAATCGTGCTGTTTGACCATGATGTCCAGCACGGCTGCCCGATCGACGCCGGTGCTTGTCAGGTCGAAGTCCTCGGTGTGTGGAGGATCCTGGAAGATGCCCCGCACCGTCTCGCGTTCGATCAAGGCCTCATGCTGCTCCAGAATGGCGCGTTCGACGGCAGACGCGGCAGACGAAGGGTCCGCCGCCAGGCGCTCCAGGAGGGCCTCCAAGGTCCCTTCCTTGCGCAGGATCTGCAGCGCCTTCTTGGCACCGATGCCCTTGATGCCGGGATGGAAGTCAGTGCCGACCAATAGGGCCGCGTCGATGAGGCGTTCGCGGTCGAGCTCCATGCCGGCCAGGCTCTCGGCCAGATCGATGCGCTCGGGCGTGATCTCGACCCAGACCTGTTTGCCGGGCAATTTCCGGCGACCCCCGAGGGTCAGGTTGCGCAGCAGCACAGGCGTCCCGAACAACAGCGCATCGAAGTCCTGCGACGCCATCGCGTCCACGTGGCCAGCGGCGCACATCCAAGCCGCCTGGGCCTCGCCCTCGCTGGGGGCCTGGACCACCGGGATGCCCAGCGCGCGCAGCAACTGCATGGCCTCCTCCGCCATCTTGGGCGTCATGCGGCTGGTCTGCTGCGCCTTGCTGAACGCCTTCTCCATGTCGCCACTGGCCAGGGCCTCTTCGTACTCGCCGGTGGCGGTCTCACGCCTCGCCGACCGGGTGGCCAACGTCTCGCGCTTCAGGATGTGAGGCTTGCCATCGAACACGAACACCGGCTTGATGCCCGCCTCCACCAGGTTGCTCGTCCGGTACAGGATGCCGGCCAAGTGGCTCGTGATGTTGCCTTGACGGTCCTTGAGCGGCGTCCCGTCCGGTTGGCGGATGTTGCTCAGGAACTGGTACAGGATGTTCCATGCGTCGAAGGCGACGCGCTTGCCCTTCCATGCATCCACGCTGGTCGGATGTTTCACGACGACGTCGCCGAGGTCAATGCCCACGACGGGGCACCTTGGTCCCTGTAAAAGGGGGCTGCGCCGCGATGGGAAACCCCTAAGCCTCAGCGCAAATCGAACACTGTGGCCGACTTCCAAGCCTACGGACTGATTCCGCCCCTCGTGGCCATCCTTTTCGCGATGTTCACCCGCAAGGTGTTCCAAGCATTGCTGCTGGGCATCTTCGTCGCCGGTATCATGGTGGCAGGTGCCACCCACCTCGATAGCGGGGGCTCCAGTTGGACCGTGGCGTTCGCCGCCATGGCTGGCGGTTTCTTCCAGATGGTCACGTGGATCGTCGAAGGACTCGCCGACGCCGGACACGCTTCCGTGCTGGCATTCACGGTATTCCTGGGCGCTTTGGTCGCCATCATGCAGCGCGCCGGCGGCGTCAAGGGTTTTGGCGAGTGGTTCCTGTCTCATGAGACCGGCCGCCGCAGCGGCATGGTGTTCTCGTCCCTGGGTGGCATGTTCCTGGCCATCGACGATTACTTCCACGTCATTGCCGCCGGCAGCATCTTCCGACCGGTCACGGACCGCATGAAGATCAGCCGTGAGAAGCTCAGCTACCTCATCGATTCCACCGCGGCGCCCATGGTCATCCTCATCCCGATCAGCACCTGGGCCGGGTACATCATCGGTGAGGTCAGCAAGTCCCGCAACGCCGGCCATTTCACCACTGAAACGGGCTCGTTCGGCATCTTCCTGTCCGCCATCCCGTTCAATTTCTACGCCATTCTCACCGTGGCGTTCGTGCTCTTCATCGCTTTCACCGGCACCGACTTCGGCCCCATGGCCAGGGCCGAGCGCCGCGCGATGCTCGAGGGCAAGTTGTCCCGCGACGGCGCCAAGCCCTTGCAAAGCGGCGAGTTGGACGCCATCGAGCCCAGCCTTGCCCCCAAGGCCCGCAACCTGCTCATCCCGGTCTTCTTCCTCATCGTGGCGACCATCGTGGTCCTGACGGTCATGGGCTGGGCTCCGCATGATGCTGGTCGGCAAGCTGCGGCACTGGCTGCAGGCGAGCCGTACGTCGTCAATGACACGCTCGGCAAAGCCATCCAGAACACACCGTTTCCCGAACTCGGCTTGGCCATCAGCAGCTTCCTGACCCTGCTCTTCGCGATGACCCTCTACGCCTTCCAGGGCATGAAGCCGGACGACTTCACGGACAATGCGCTTGAAGGCGTCAAAGCCATGACGCCGGCTTTGGCGATCCTCGGCCTGGCGTGGGGTATCGGTGCTGCCGTCGAAGGCGTCGGACTGGCATCCTGGCTCTCCAGCGCCGTCGCAGATGGCCTCGACCCCGCTGCCGTCCCGCTGGTCATCTTCCTATTGGCCGGAATCATCGCGTTCGCCACGGGTACCAGCTTCGGTACCTTCGCAATCATGATCCCCGTCGCCATGCCTGTCGCCTTCGCGACCGGCGGCGAAGCGTGGCTCGGGCCCGCCCTGGCCGCGGCCATCGGTGGCGCCGTCTTCGGAGATCACTGCAGCCCGATCAGTGACACGACCGTCATGTCGAGCATGGCGGCGCAGGCCGACCACATCGACCATGTGCGCACGCAGTTGCCCTACGCGTTGAGCATGGCCACGGTCGCCATCGCCGGTTACGGTATGCTCGCCATCACCGGACTGGTCGCCGCGGCCTGGATCACCAACATCCTGCTCTTCGGGCTCGTGGCGTTCTTCGCCTGGGCCGTATGGAAGCGGAGCGTCGCCACGTGAAGGTCGTCCTCGCCATCCTTCTGATGGTCGCCTTCGCGGGATGCGTCGACGACGACGTGCCCGCCCCCATCGACCCCACCTGCCCCGCGCAAGCATACGAAGCGCCAGCACGCGGCGCCGGTGAGGCCTTGGCGTGGGTCGAGGCCATCGTCTACGAGTCCCCCGGCGTCCTGCGGCCCCGTGTGCCGGAGGACGACGGCCATGCCTGCACCGCAGACTGGCTGGCGAAGGCCCTCGATGTCGATGGCTGGACCGTCGGCCGCTCCACCTTCACCGGTGCCGACTACGACGCCATCGCCGACAAGGGCGTGGCTGGTCGCTGGATCGACGCCTGCCCCGCCGATGACAAGGCCGCCGTCGCGACCCTTGAACTCCACAACCTGTGGGCCGTGCGTGAAGGCGGCGACAAATTGGTCGTCCTGGCCGCCCACTGGGACGCCAAAGAGGACGCCTCGGACGGTGGCCGTGTGCCTGCCGCCAACGACGGCGCCAGCGGCATGGCGGTCCTGCTTGCCATGCAACGCACCATCGCCGCCCAAGGACTGACGTTCCCCTTCGACATAGCGGTCGTGTTCTTTGACGCCGAAGACGGCTTCAACGACTGCCACCCCCTGGCCGGCAGCCTGCACTTCAGCCGGGAACGCACCTTGCCCGTCGACCGCCTTATCCTGCTCGACATGGTCGGCGACGAAGCGGCGCGCTTCCCCCGCGAGACCAACAGCGTCAACGCCGATCCGGCGCTCGTCGACCTCATCTGGTCAAAGGCGTCCGCCCATGGGCTCGGGGCCAATTTCGTCGACAAGCAGACGGGCGTCACCGACGACCACGTGCCGTTCATCGAAGACGGTGTCCCCGCGGTCGACATCATCGATCTGGCGGAGGGGTTCCCGTCGTACTGGCACACCAGCCAGGACACGCCGGACAAACTCAGCGCTGCGATGATGGACAAAATGCAGGCCCTGCTGTTGGACGTGCTGGCGGATCCGGGCTTCGTGGCCGACTGGCCGGCTTAGGCCGGCTGTGCGACCTGCGCGATGCAGCCCTCGAGTACAGCCTTGAACCGCCCGACAAGGGCGGTCGCGGTCTCCATGTCCTTGGCTTCGCCTTGTACGCGGAAGATGGGCTCCGTGCCGCTGGGTCGCACCAGCACCCAGCCTTCCGCTAGGTAGGCTTTGACGCCGTCGCGGTCATCGACGCGGTCGATGCCATCCTCGGCGGCCGCGGCATCCCTGAAGGCCGCAAGCACGGCTTCCTTGGCGCTCTCCGGCACCGGGAGTTTCTCCTTGACCAATGAGTAACGTGGGATATCCGATACCAGGTCGCTGAACGGACGCTTGGTGGTAGCGATGAGTTCGAGCATGAACGCCATCGCCATCAGGCCGTCGCGGCACACTTGGTGGCGTGTGAACATCAAGCCGCCGTTGTCTTCGCCGCCGAACACCGCGCCGAGGCGCAGCATCTCCCGGGCGACCACAGGGCTGCCCACGACGGTCCATTCCAGCTTGCCGCCGGCTGCGTCGACGGCGTCCTGGACGCAACTGCTGCTGCTGACCGCCGTGCACATGATGCTGCCCTTGGGGTGGCGCTTGAGTTCCCAGAGTCCGCCAAGTGCCAGGCTCTGGTCTCCCCACACGTAACCCCCCTGTTCGTCGATGAAAACGGCGCGGTCGGCATCGCCGTCCTGCAGCATGCCGAGGTCGGCACCGTGCTGCTTGACCGCCGCGATGCATGCGGCGCTGTTCTGGGGCGTCGGTTCGCTGGGACGGTCCGAGAAAGCGCCGTCCAGTTCACAGCTCAGGCGGACCACGTCGACGCCGAGCCGTTCCATCAATCGAGGGGCCGTGACGCAACCGGCGCCGCCGCCGGGGTCCAGCACGACCTTCAGCTTGGCCGCCTGGATGGCTTCGACATCGACCTGCTTCAGCACCGCGTCGATGTAGTGCGCGATGGCGTCGTCCGCGTGCTGGGCGGTGCCGACGTCCTTCCACGTCGCTTGCCGGAATTGTTTGGAGAAGTAGATGTCCTCGACCGCCGCCTCTTCATCGGCGGAGGTCTCGGTGCCGTCGGGGGCGATGAGTTTGATGCCGTTCCATTCGGCGGGATTGTGGCTGGCGGTGATGATGGCGCCCGCCGCGAACTGCCTGTCGCGCACATACAGTTGGATGCCCGGGCTGGCGCAGATGCCCAGGTCGACGGTGTGGACGCCGGTGCTGTGCACGCCGGCGGCGAAGGCTGATTTGAGCATGTCGCGGCTGGCGCGGGCGTCGGTGCCGATGGCGACGCTGTCGCCGGCGTTGAGCCACGTGCCCACGGCTTTGCCGAGGCGGAGCGCAAGCTCCGGAGTCATCGTGTCGCCCACGAGGCCGCGGACACCGTTGGTCCCAAACATCTTGCCCATGCGGGGGCCCACGGGCGCCCCTTTCATCAATGCGACGGAACCGAAACGCTTGAAGTCCAGCAAATCAACGTTGAGGCGTGGTCCCCAGCAGGGTCTACGTCGGCATCACCGTGTTCGGGTTGCTGGCGATGGTGCTCACCGTGCCCTACACCTTCCTGGTGTTCACGGGCCTGAGGCCCGCCCCGCTGTCGCCCATCCTCAGTTTCGAAGGTGCGGACGATATGGGTTTCCGGGTGTTCTTGGTCGTGGCCAGTGGCTTCGCAGTGGGCTTGACGGTCTTTGCCTGGCGGGCCTTGCTCGACGCGGCTCGTCGCGACTCCCGTCGCCGCGAGGCCCGCGCCAGCGTCCTGCGCGAGCAGCAGGGGTACAAGCGGCGCCCGCCGGGTCACACCTGAGGTGGGCGGCGCTGCCACGCGGCGTCGCGCAGATCCTCGTACATCTTCGTGTCCGGATCGGCGGGGGCGGCCTTCGGTGCCCAGCGGTCCAGCCGGGGGGTCTCATCAATCGACCAGAAGTAGCCGCGGCGCAGCCGGCCATCGGCTTCGTACTCCTGGCGACGGATGCTGAGGATGTGTTCGTCCTGCAGGTCGTAGAAGACCTGCCGGAGGTGGGGATTCAAAATGTCGTCATCGAGCTCGCTGTGGCCCTCGAAGGCCTCCTCCACGACCTTTGCCACGGCGGCGGCGTCTTCTCGCAGCATGCGCATCCGTTCCCCGAGGAGGCGCGCCAGTTTCGACACGACCTCGAAGCCGTTGGTGACCCAATAATGGTTATGGTCGTGCGGCGGCGAGCTCGAGGGCGCGTGAGACGGACACTTTGCCTTCTTCCGCCATCTGTCTGGCGACCTGTGCTGCCGTCTCGCCCGCCAGCCCTGCTTGCAGGGCGATGTTGTGGGCGTGCAGCGCCATGTGCCCCTTCTGGATGCCGTCCGTGGCCAGGGCCTTCAGCGCGGACAGGTTCTGCGCGAGGCCGACACTGACGATGATGCCTGCCAGGCGTCGGGCGTCTGGGGAGCCCAGGATGCGCATGCAGGTCTTGGCGGTGGGGTGCAGCGCTGTGACGCCGCCGACGGTGCCGACG
>JBFJNL010000045.1:0-15758 GCA_041618195.1 Thermoplasmatota archaeon
CTGGCCATGGGCTGGAAACCGCACAAGGGCTCGATTCCCATTTACTCATTCAAGATCTGGTTCTGGTACAACCACAACGGCCTGATGTTCGTCTTCAACACCGTGTTCGGCCGCTACGCCCGGACCACTACGATCTACCCCTGGTTCCTGCGCGCCATGGGCGCCAAGATCGGCAAGGAGGTGGTGTTCAACACGCAGCACGTCTACGACCTGGACATCATCGAGGTGGGCGAACGCACGGTCATCGGCGCCAATGCCAGCATCCTCGGCCACGTGGGCGAGAAGAACAAGCTCGTGCGGGCCCCCATCAAGATCGGCAAGAACTGCACGGTCGGCCAGTACACGAACATCTTCCCCGGCGTCACGATGGGCGACAACTGCCACGTCGGCGCCATGAGCCTGGTCCCCAAAGGTAGCACCCTCGACTCGAACGCCATCTACGGCGGCGTCCCGGTGCGCAAGATCCGCGACCTGAGCGCGGGTGAGAAGGTCACCAGCAACGACGTCAGCGCCACCACCGGCGCCCCCAGCGATGCGCCTCAGTGAGTTCGCCGTCCCCGTGGTGCTCGGCCTCATCGTCGCCACAGCGGTATGGTTCTGGGACCCGGACCCGCCTGACCTGACGCGCGGCGGCGATGCCGAGGCCCGCATCGACACGCCCTATGTCCTCATCCCGGACCCGGGGACCCCGGATCACGACAGCGTGCTGTTGCGTTACAATGCCACACCCCGCCATGACCTGGGCGGCATCCTCGACCTGCACGCAGGCA
Organism: Thermoplasmatota archaeon; assembly: GCA_041618195.1. GTDB lineage: Archaea > Thermoplasmatota > E2 > JACPAO01 > JAHFTW01 > JBFGSX01. The sequence continues at coordinate 771 of JBFJNL010000045.1, forward strand.
GCCTCCTCAACGGCACGTGGACCTGGGACGGCCGCGACACCGTGTGCCTGACAGGCGGCGACTGCCAGCCCCAAGGCGCAGATGCGTTCACCTTGCCCGCTGGGAACGCCACGACGGGCGCCTTCGGCCCTGGCCACTACCAGGCCGACGTGACGTTCTATCTGTTCGTCAGCAGCGGCCACATGTTGGCCACCAATGCGCCCCTTAGCCTTTGGGAGATGTACGACCTGCACGGGGATTTCTCGCCGTTCACCACCAAGACATGGTGGTTCGGGCCCAGCGCCCCACCCAGTGGCGTCGCCGAGGTGCCGGCCTACAAGGAGGAGCTGCGCGACCTGCTGGAGGGTACGCCGGTGGGCGGCGTGCAGAGCGCGGTGCTCGAACGCCATGAATATGATTGGCTCGTCGGCCCCATCTGGATGACCGTCCGCATCGATGCGGTCGCCTGAATCAGGCGGGGACCGCGGGCGCGCCGCCCTCGGTGAAGCGCCATTCTTGTGGCGGCGCGAAGCCGTGGAAGACGTGCACGAACAGGTCGAACGACTGGTCGATGGCCACGCCGGGGCCGTGGCACCAGGTGGTCAAGACGACCGGGACGCATTGGCCGGTGTGTTGCTGGATGTTGGTGCCTTCCATCTCCCAGACGAACATCCGGCCCACAAGGTCGCTGTCAGGGCCAAGGCCGGCCGTCTGGATGGTGGTGGCGTTGACCCAGGCCTGTTGGGGGCTGGGGCCTGTGGCCGTGGCATCGACGGTGGCGGGGCCGGCGGGGGAGTGGCCGAGGCGGAGCTGGAAGTTGCCGCCGGTGGGCTGGGTGCCTTCCCACACCGCTTCCATGGTGATGTGGTCCGGTACGCTGCTCAGCGGGAACGTCGCCATGAACTTGTCACCGACGTCCTGTCCGACGATGTCGGCAGCGCCACAGGCCGCGATGTAGCTCAAGCCGCACTTGACCATGCCCTTGAACTTGAATGGCTCCACGAACGGCAGCAGGGCGGGGTTGCTGGTGAGCTGGGTGCGCACCGTTTCGGGTTCGATGCCCGCCTGGACGACGGCGCAGGCGCGCACCTCATCGAAGCCGATCTTGGTGAAGTTGAAGCAGTAATTGCCCGGAGTCAGGTCCGGGAAAGCGTAGGCGCCTTTCTCATTGGTCGAGGAGACCAGACCGTCGGAGCCGGTGACCGTCACCGCCGCCAAGGGCGTGATGGTCTCATCGACCACGACGCCGCGGATGTAGCCGGTCGTCTTGGTGGCGGCGAGGCCTTCACCCAACCCTAGATCGTCGTCGACCGGTTCGTCGACGGGTGCGCCGGCACAACCGGCAAGCATCAGGGCCGCGATTGCAGCAAAGGCGAAGGGGACGCGCATGCGACCCACTTCTCCAGTCGCCTCATAAATGAATCCGTCGCCCGGTTGTCCGATCAGTACGGGGGGATGGGTTCGCCGTTGCTGGTGAAGCGCCAGTCCTCGGCCGGCACCCAGTTGTAGAAGGCGTGGACGTAGAAGTCGAAGTCCTGGTCGAGCGCCATGCCGGGTCCTTGGCAGTAGGTGGTCAGGACGACGTAGACGCATTGGCCTGTGTGGTCGTCGATGCCGGTGCCTTCCATCTCCCAGGCGAACATGCGGCCGACGAGGTCGTTGCCAGCACCCACGCCTGCGGCGATGAGCGTGGTCTCGTTAGCGGTGGCCAGCAGCGGCGAGGGGCCCTGGGCGGTGTCGAAGGTGGTGGCGGGACCAGCCGGGGTTGCGCCCATGTTGAGGTTCATCTGGTTGCCCGTGGGTTGGGTGCCTTCCCACACGGATTCCAGGTTGATCCACTGCGGGGTCCCATCGATGGGGAACGTGGCAAGGAACGAGTCCTCGCTGAGGTCCTGCACGACAGGCAGCCCGCACAGGGCGATGTAGGACAGACTGCAGCCCATGTGGCCGGCGAAGTGCATCGGGATCACGTAAGGGGTGGTGCTGGGGTCGCGCTCGATGACGATGCGCAGAATGGGAGGCGCCGCGACGTTGGCTTCGACCTGGACGCTGGCCTGGACTGTCTGGAACGCCAGCTTGCTGACCTCGAGGAAGTGGCTGCCTGGGGCGACATTGGAGAACCCGAAGGCGCCCTCGGCGTTCGTGGTGGCGGTGAGCTCGGTGCCCTTGAGCACGACGAGTACGCCCGGAATCGGGACGATGGTGTTGTCGACCACGACGCCGCGCACGACGCCGGTGTCCTTGGTGGCGACCAGATCTTCTTCCAGCCCAAATTCATCTTCGGTCACGGGAGCCGCAGTATCGGCACAGCCGGCGAACACCGTGGCAGCGGCGAGGAGCAGGACAAGGAAACGCATAGGCACCAGCGCGTCGTCCAGCCATTTGAGCATTATTGTCACGCTCGCCTTTTTCTTATCAGGCAGCGTGGCCCGGCTCATGGACCCGCTGACCGCCCGCCCACTGGTGGCCGCCGAACGCAGCATGCAGATGGAGTACGCCATCCGCGACGTCGTCATCCCCGCCCGCGCGCTCGAGAAACAAGGCCACGAGGTCCTGAAGCTCAACATCGGCGACCCGATCCCGTACGGTTTCCAGCCCCCCCAGCACATGATCGACGCGTTGGAGACCGCCATGCGCGCCGGCCACAACGGCTACACGGCCAGCGAGGGCGACCCGGAGTTCTTGGCCGCGATCCAGGGACGCGAGAAGCGCCGCAACCGCATGGACTACGCCATCGAGGACATCGTCGTCGGCACCGGCGTCACCGAGGTGTTGCAGATGCTGCTCGGCGCCAGCGTCGCTCCGGGCGATGAAGTGCTGATCCCGGGCCCCGCCTACCCGCCTTACGATTCCCTCGTCAAATACTTCGGTGGTACCCCGGTGCATTACCGGACGGTGGAAGAGGAGGACTGGCAGCCGGACATCGACGATGTGCGCGCCAAGATCACGGGCAAGACCAAGGCGGTCTGCATGATCAACCCCAACAACCCGACCGGAGCCCTCTACTCGGAGTCCATCGTCAAGCAGTTCGCCGACCTCGTGGGCGAGCACCAAGACCAGGCGTTCCTGATTTCGGACGAGATCTACGACGACATGACGTTCGACGGAACCCAGGTGGCGTCGGCGACCGTGGCCCCCGATGTTCCGATGGTGACCCTCAACGGCATGAGCAAGGTCTACCTGGTCCCCGGCTGGCGCCTTGGCTACGGCCTGTGGAACGACCCCACCGGCAGCCTGTCTCAGATCAAAGAGGGCGTCATGAAGGTGTGCCGGAACCGCATCTGCGCCAGCACCCCCGCCCAGAAGGCCGGCGCCGTGGCCCTCAACGGCCCACAGGACCATATCCAGAAGATCAACGACACCCTGCGCGTGCACCGGGACTTCGCGGTCAAACGCCTCAACGAGATCGAGGGCATCAGCAGCGCCAAGCCGGATGGGGCGTTCTACGCATTCCCCAAGATCGACTGCCTCGCCGACGGGCCGTGGAAGACCGACAAGGAGTTCGTGCTTGACTTCCTCAACACCGAGAAGGTCCTGACCGTCCATGGCAGCGGCTTCGACAAGCAATACGGGAAAGACCACTTCCGGCTCGTCATCCTGCCCGACATGGACACCCTGGGCGACGCGTTCACCCGCCTGGAACGCTTCGTCAAGGCCCGCATCTGACGAAACCGCCATATGGGCCCCCCTAGTCGGACCATCTGATGCGTATCGCTGTCGTGGCCTTGTTGGTCATCGCGCTTTCCGGTTGCTTCGGTATCCCCCAAGGGTCTGCCGACTTTGGTGACTCGGTCGCGATCCAGTACGTCGTCGTGGACCCCGCGACCCAGACGCCCCTCGTCTGGAGCCTGCAGACCGTCCCCGTCGTCGACATCGGCGGCGCCCCCCACTACAACGGCGTCGCGCTGAACTCGCAGGTCAAGGTCCGCCTCGGCAACGATGTGCCGGCCCCCCTCAACAGCCTGTTCATCCCCACCAGCACCGGCGGTTTCGAGGCCGTTCACAAGGCGACCTTCGACAGCGCCGTTCGCGACCTTGGCCTCCTGATGTCCTTCAGCGTCAACAAAGAGTTCGTCATGGGCGCCGGCACCAGCGGCCTCGGCTTCGATGTCGAACGCGGCCTCATCGGCATCAGCGTCAACGAGACCACCACCATCCTCAGCAACGACGACCCCAGCCGCGGATTCAGCACCACCGTGCGCCGCCCTGCCGAACTCGGCGGCGGCGAGATGATGCGCAGCATCCCCCGCGGCCAATTCGAGAGCAGCCTAGGCACGCCGACCGTGGGCATGGTCTTCCAACTCGACCAAGTCGTCTCTGCGGCCGTCACCAGCTTCGATAACACCACCGTCGAGGCCCAGGTCACCCTGCAAGACGGGGAAGACTTCGATGCCGCCATCGTCGGCAGCAAGGTCGTCGCCCGCGTCACCCCCACGACATACACGTTCATCCTCGAACCCGTCGACGGCCAGACCTTCGCGGTCGCCGCCAACCCGCTCGGCACGCCTCTCGACCTGGCCGCCGGCACCTACCGTTCCATCGGTCTGCAAGGTACCGAAGCGGTCTGGGCCTTCAGCAGCACGCCGGCCGCCCTCGTCGAAGTGCCCATCGAGGTCCACGCCAAGATCACGAAGATCACGTCCGTGCAGGCGCTCGTTCCGACGGGCGACTACGGTGTACGCACCAGCCCCGTGCTGCCCCACGTGGAGCTCATCGACAGCCACCACCACGAGGGCGAGGACGATCACCAGGCCGCGCCGCAGGCCCCCGCCCACGAAGACGACGGCCACACTCACTGATCGAGTGCAAGCCGGGTGGCCGCCACATTGTGCACCCGCACAATGGCTGCCCCCGCATCCACGGCCACGCGCGCCAGGCGGGCGCTCTCCGGGTCACGGGCCACGGGCTCGTCGATGCCCGCCATCTGGCCGATGAACCGTTTGCGGCTGGCGCCGATCAAGACCGGCCGGCCCATGGCGTAGTCGCGCACCCGTTCCAGCAATGCCAGGTTGTCCACCGGATCCCCACCTGGGCGTGCACCGAATCCCAGGCCTGGGTCGACGATGACCTGATCGGTCGCGATCCCAGACGATTGGGCGCGCACGACGATGGAGCGCAATTGGTCGCGGCACGAGCCGATGATGTCGCCGTGGCAATCGTCGCGGCGCATGACGATGAGGCTGCAGCCCTTGTTCGACACCAGCCGCCCCATGGCCGGTTCAGCCAGGCCACTGACATCGTTGACGATATCGGCGCCGGCCTCCAGGGCGGCGCGGGCCACCTGGGCCTTTTGCGTGTCGATGCTGACCCAGGCATCCGGCGCTCGTTCTCGGATGGCTTGGATGACGGGGACGACGCGACGGATCTGTTCTTCAGCCGGCACCGGGACATGTCCGGGCCGGGTCGACTCGCCACCGACGTCGAAGATATCCGCGCCTTCGGCGAGCATGCCGTCGATGCGCGCCGCCAAGACGGCCGCGCCGGCCAGTTCGCCGCCATCGCTGAACGAGTCCGGCGTGGCGTTGAGGATGCCCATGATGAGCGGTGCATCGACCTCCCAGTCGTGGCCGCGGGCGCTGAACAGCGTCCAGGTCATGCCGACCTCATGTGGGCCTCGAAGGCATCCTGCAAGGCGCGAGTCAGGTCTCCGATCGGCACGCGCTTGCCATCGACGCTCTGCACGGGGACGACGCCGCCAGTGGTGTTGGTCATCCACATCTCGTCGGCGCCGGCTGATGGCGGTGCGCCCTCATCGACCTGCCAGCCCATCGTGCGTAGGATGCCGATGAGTGCCGCCCGCGTGACGCCGGCGACGGCCCCTTCGCCGGGTCCTGGCGCGTAGATGGTGTCGTCGCGGCGCAAGAACAAGTTGGCGGTGCTGATCTCGATGGGGCGGCCGCGAGTGTTCCACATCAAGGCGTCGTCCGCGCCGCGCGCAATGGCGTCACGGCGGGCCGCGATGTAGGGAAGGAAGCTGATGTGCTTGATGCCGGCGAGGGGTGAATCGTGCTGGATCTTGTAGGGGCTCGTGACGAGCCGGACGCCGTGCTCGATGCGTTCGGCGGATGCGCCTTGGAAGGGCTTGGCGATGCCCGTGACGCGGGGCATGCCCGGGCCGGGGACGTCCAGCATCGGCCCAGCTGTCGCCTGCACGCGTAGGTAGGCGTCGCCTGGACCCATGGCGTCGATCAACCCATCGATGGCCGCATCGAACTCGCCGGTGGCCGGCATGCCAAGCGCCTGCAACCCAGCCTCGAAGCGACGGCGGTGAGCATCGCGGAACACCACGTCTCCCTGCATCGTGCGCATGGTCTCGAAGATGCCATCGCCGACCAGTAGGCCTCGGTCGTCGAGGGGAATGCGGGCTTCGGCGAGATCAAGGACCGCGCCGTCAACGTAGGCCAATGGCAAGGAACCGCTCCAAAATTTTCAGCCCTTCATCCGTACAAATCGATTCCGGGTGGAACTGTAGCCCATACCATTGCTTTTGGGCGTCGTGCATGGCCATGATGGTGCCGTCGTCGAGCCACGCATCGATGGTCCACTCGGCGGCCAGCCCGTCGCGTCCCACCACCAGGCTGTGGTAGCGCGCGGCTTGGAACGCGACCGGCAGGTCTGACACGAGGCCTGTATGGTGATGGTAGATCGCGGCGGTCTTGCCGTGCACGGGTGGTACGAGGGAGATGTCGGCACCACTGACGAACCCCATCGCTTGATGCCCCAGGCAGACGCCCAGCACGGGGACGCCAGGCGGGTCGCGCAGTAGTTCGAGGCACGTGCCGCTGTCTTCGGGCCTGCCTGGGCCAGGGCTGAGGATGATGTGGGTCGGCGCAAAGGCTTCGACGACGTCTCGCCATGGCACATCGTTGCGGATCACCTCGACCTGGGCACCGAGGGCGGCGCAGTAGTCGGCCAGGTTGTAGGTGAAGGAATCGTAATTGTCGATGACCAGCACCCGGCGATCCGCGACGTGGCCCGGCACCCTGGGGGCCCAAGCATCATGACGGCTCACTTCCCCGAGACGATCGCCGCCCGGCCGGCCGATACCTGTCGCCGCCTCGAGAAGGGCCTGCGCCTTGTGCCCGGCTTCATGCCATTCCCGCTCCGCGATGCTATCGGCGACGATGCCACTGCCGGCATGGGCATGGACCGCCCCGTTGTGCAGGACGAGCGTGCGGATGAGGATGTTCCAGTGCGCGTTGTGGCTCCAGCTCAGGAACCCGGCCGAGCCGGTGTACGGGCCACGCGCCACGGGTTCCGCCTCGTGGATGCGCATACAGGCCCGATGCTTGGGCGCGCCCGTGATGGTGCCGCCCGGAAACATCGCCGCGAGCCAGTCGGCGAAGCCGGTGCCCGGCCGCACCTCACCCTCGACGCGACTGACCAGGTGCATGACGTGGCGGTAGCGCTCGACGCTCATGCGCTCCGGGACCTGGACGGTGCCGGGGACGGCGACCTTGGCGATGTCATTGCGCAGCAGGTCGACCAGCATCGTGTGTTCAGCCTGCTCCTTGGGGTCTAATCGCAGCTCGACCTCATTGCGCATGTCTGCGTCGGCGTCCTTGCCACGCGGCCTTGTGCCGGCGATGGGGCGGGACGCGATGCGGCCGTCGCGGACCTCGAACAACTGCTCGGGGCTGCAGGAGACGACCGCATGGTCTTCCGCCTCGATGAGGCACATGTAGGGCGAAGGATTGTTGGCGCGCAGGTGCGCGTACAGAGCGACCGGGTCCAATTCCCCGTCAAGGCTGAAGCGTGTCGCCAGGTTGGCCTGGAACAGGTCCCCCGCGAGGATCTTCTCCTTGAGCGCCTCGACCTGCGATTCGAACGCCGGCTGCGTGAGGCTGGTCCGCCATTCGCCGGACGCCGCTGTTTCGGGCAATGGGTCGAGGGGCTGCGCGAGGTCTTCGATGATGCGCGCGGCACGTTCGGCACGTTCGGCCCGCCCAGCCACGTCTTCGGGCCCATCGCGCATCTCGTTGACCCACAGCCAAGCCTGACGGGCTTGTCGATCGAACACGACGACGTCACGGCATAGTCGCAGCCAGACATCCGGGGTGCCGGACGCATGGACCGGCAGCGTCGGTTCGATGGCTGCCAGGGCTTCGTAGCCGACGTACCCGACCAGCCCGCCGGTGAACCCTTCGGGTTCGTCGACGTCGTGGTGCATGCGGTCGGCCAGTCGGGCCAGCAGGGCAAGCGTGTCGTTGCTGTGTTCGACGCCGTCCGCGGTCTCGAGTTCGGCTTGGCCGGCACGGATGGTCAGACGCCACACGGGGCTGAGCGCGACGTAGGCGTAACGGGCACCCGGGTGGGCACCGAGGCCGTCGAGCAGGATCGCTTCCCGGTGCCGCAGGAGGCGGTAAGCATCGAGCGGTTCCATCCACGTCAGTTCGTGGCGTTCGCGGTAGATCTCACTGGTCACCACGGACCTCCTCGAGGCCTTGTCCTGTCAGGAAGGCGCGCGCCTCGCCGATCAAGAACAGACTGCCCGCGATGAGGACCCGTTCGGCGCCGCCCTTGGCAGCGCGGTGCAGGGCGTCTTCGACCGACGTGCAGGCATCGAATGGGAAGCCCGCGGCAGCGACCACTGGCTCCAGGAGCTGCGGGTCTAGACTACGTGTGTTGCGCAAGGGGACGCCGTAGACATGGCTTGCCAACGGCATCCACTGGTCGAGCATGGAGCGCCAGTCTTTGTCGGCGCTGAAGCCTGTGATGAGTGCGAAGCCGGCCCAATCGGTGCGGCCTAGGTGGTAGCGCAGGGCGCCTGCACCGGCGAGGTTGTGGGCCCCATCGATGAGCACCTCCATCAGGCGTTCGTCGCCCCACCTGAAGGTCTCCAGGCGGCCCGCGACGGTGGTCTTCGCGAGGGCTTGCCGCAGCGCGTGGGCCGGGATGTCGACGCCTTGCGCTTGCAGCGCTTGCGTCGCGGCGACCACCAGGGCAGCGTTGCTGAGTTGGTGTTCTCCGGCGAGCGCCAGGTCGTAGCGGCCCTCACCACCGGGGGTGACGAGGCGCAGGCCGTTGATGTCGGGCAGGACATGGTAGTCCTCCCCCAGGACGCTCATCGGCACGTGGCGGCCGTGGCTGATGGCTTTGAGGATCAGCAGGGCGTCGCCGTTGGCACCGGTGACGCAGGGCACCGCGTCCTTCATGATGCCGGCCTTCTCGTACGCGATGTCGGCGATGGTGTCGCCTAAGAACGCAGCGTGATCGACGTCGACATTGGTGATGATCGTCAGCTGCGGCGTGACGACATTGGTGGCGTCGAGGCGTCCACCCATCCCGGTCTCGATGATGCCCCAAGCCACGCCGGCTTCGCGGAACCACCAGAATGCCAAGGCGGTGGTGATCTCGAAGAACGTGGGTGGTTCGTCGTCCGCATCGAGGGCATCGACGATGGGGCGGATGATGGCCAGGCCGCGGGCCGCCTCGGCGTCGGGGATCGGCGCGTCGTCGACGACGATGCGTTCGGTGAAGTGGACGAGATGCGGGCTGGTGAACATGCCCGTGCGGTGACCGGCGATGCGCAGCGTCTCGCCCATCAAACGGGTGACGCTGCCTTTGCCGTTGGTGCCGGCGACGTGGATGGACAGGAAGGCGTGGTGGGGATCGTCCAGGCCACCAAGTAGGCGGTGGACCTTGTCGAGGCCGAGTTTGATCCCTTTGCCCTGGCGGGCGTACAGCCAGGCCAAGGCGTCAGCGTAGTCCCACATCAGAACGCAGCAGGGTAGAGGGCATCCGCGACGACGGGCACTTCGCCCATCCACGAGTCGCCGTCGGCGATGACGATGCGGCCGCGGACGTCGACCACGCGACCTTCGGCGATGAGTTGGACCGTTCGGGGTAGGAGTTGGTGTTCGAGGACGAGGACGCGGGCGGCCAGTTCCTCGGCCGTCTCGCCTTCGAGGACGGCGACGGCGGCCTGGAGGATGATGGGGCCTCCATCTAGGTCGGCGGTGACGAAGTGCGTGGTGCAGCCGGCGATGCGCGCGCCGCCGGCGAGGGTGTCGGCGACGCCGTGGGCACCCTTGAAGCTCGGTAGCAACGCCGGGTGGATGTTGATGATGCGGCCGTCGAATGCCTGGCAGAACGCCGGCGTGAGGATGCGCATGAAGCCCGCCAGGACGATGAGGTCGGGGGCTTCAGCTTGCAAGCAGGTGATGAGTCGCGCATCATAGTCGTCGCGGGATTCACCGGGGGCGCGAGGCAGTTCAAGGAGCGCAGGGACGTCGGCCTCCCGTGCCTTTTGCAGGCACGGGGCACCGGGTTTGTCGGTGACGAGCAGACTGACCTCAGCATCTACGAGGCCTTCGCTGATCTTGTCGAGCAGGCTGACCATGTTGGAGCCGCGGCCAGATGCGAGGACGGCGATGCGCAGGGTCACTGCGACCGGGGAGGGTCGCGGGCTTCAAGGCTTTGCCCAGAAGATGCGACGTGGCGGTTCCGGGTTCAATGCCTGAACGAGCGCTGGCCGGAGAACACCATGGCGATGCCGGCTTCGTCGGCGGCCTGGATGACCTCGTCGTCGCGGATGCTGCCACCCGGTTGCACGATGGCACTGACGCCGTGTTCCGCCGCGACGTCGATGGCGTCACGGAACGGGAAGAATGCGTCGCTGGCCATGACGCTGCCACGGATCTTGTCGGCGCCCTTGTGGGTGGCGATGGTGGTGCTGTCGACGCGGGCGGTCTGTCCGCCGCCGATGCCGACGGTCTTGGTGCCTTGCACGAATACCACGGCATTGCTGCGGATGGCCTTGACGCAGCGAGCGGCGAAGAGCATGCTCTCGGTCTGCTCATCCGTGGGCTTGGTCTTGGTGACGGTCTGCCACTGCGAGACGTCGTACGGCTTCAGGTCGCGGTCCTGCACGAGCAGCCCGCCCGTGATGCTGCGGATCTGCGTGCCGCTGCGATGGTATTCATCCTGGAGACCAGGGACTTCGAGCAAGCGCAAGTTCTTCTTCTTCTGCAGGCGCTCGAGGGCGTCGGCGTCGAAGCCGGGGGCGACGACGATCTCCAGGAAGAGTTTCGAGAGGTCCTCGGCGACCTGCATGTCGACGCGGCGGTTGACTGCGACGACGCCGCCGAAGGGCGAGTACGGGTCGCAGGCGAGCGCGTCTTCCCACGCCTGGTGGAGCGTGTCCGCGGTGGCGATGCCGCACGGCGTGGCGTGCTTGATGATGACGCATGTGGCCTTCTCGGGGAATTCCTTGACGGATTCCAGGGCCAGGTCGGCGTCGAGGATGTTGTTGTAGCTGAGCTGTTTGCCGTGCAGCTGTTTGGCACGGATGATGCTCGGCTCGATGTAGTTGCGGGGGCCCGCCTTCTCGTAGTAGGCGGCGCGCTGGTGGCTGTTCTCACCGTAGCGCAGGACGTCACGGCGGTCGTAGGCGAACACCAGGTGCTCCGGGTAATCGGTCAGGCCGAACCGCTTGCTCAGTACGCGGGCGATGACCGCGTCGTAGCGGGCGGTGAGTTGGAAGGCGCGCAGCGCAAGCGTCTGGCGCAGCACCGGGTCGGTCTCCTCGACGACGGCCTTTGCCACGTCCTCGTACTGGTCTGGGCTGGTGACCACGAGGACGTCAGTATGGTTCTTGGCTGCGGCGCGCAGTAGGCTCGGACCACCGATGTCGATCTGCTCGATGAGTTCAGCCAGTTCGGCACCGCTGGCAGCGGTCTCCTCGAACGGGTACAGGTTGACGCAGACGATGTCGATGGTACCGATGCCATGCTCACTGAGGGATGCGAGGTGCTCGGGGTTGGAGCGGACCGCCAGTACGCCGCCGGCGACGACGGGGTGGAGCGTCTTGACGCGTCCGTCCATCATCTCAGGGAATCCGGTGAGCTCGCTGACGTCTTTGACAGCGAGTCCTTCGGCGCGCAGCAACTTGGCTGTGCCGCCGGTCGAGATGAGCTCGACGCCTTGGTCAGCGAGTCGCTTGGCGAACTCGACGATCCCGGTTTTGTCGTAAACGGAAAGAAGGGCGCGTTTGACTGCCATCGACCCTGTGCGGCGAGGAGGGGGCTGTATAAAGTGCTGGGGTGACCCAAGCCCGGTCAATCGATGACGTTCAGCGGGCGCGGATCCGCGCCGCGCCGCAGGCCCAGCACGACCAGCACGCCGGCCGTGGTCAGCACGGCGAAGGCGGCGACGCCGGCCGCTTGGTCGATGACGAGGGCCCCTTGCTGGACATGGTTGTTGACGACGGTGAGCCAGATGTGGATGGGCAGCCACGCCACGATGCCCGCCGCCACGATGCCCGCCGCGTTGGCCAGCCGGGGATCTGGCCGCTTTGCCGCCAAGGCCCCGAGGCCGGCGAGGACCGCAAGACCGCCAAACAGGACCCAGATGTGGGCGCGCCACATGGCGTCGCCGCCCAAACGCATCTCGTAGGCGGCAGCGCGGGCGACGAAGCCGGCGGCGGCCACCCATAGGGCGAGCCAAGCGCTGCGGCGGGACCACGCCAAAGCGGCGGCGATGATGAACAGCACGGCGGTGGCCATCGTCGTAGGAACAAACCCTGCAGAGCCCGTCGAGCCGGCGGCATCCCAGTAGCGCTGGTATTCGATGGCCCACCAGATGGCGATGGTTCGGGCGCCGGCCCACACGGTCAGCGCCGCCGCCGCGACGAAGCGGTGGGAGAACGCGAACAGGGCGGTGGTGGCTGCGGCGAAGCTCGCCAACAAGAGTACCAAGGAGGCGTCGATCTGCGGTTGGATGCCCGGCGTCGTCGCGAGGTACTCAGCGCGCCAGGCGGCGATCTCCATGACATCCGCCAAGTCAAGCAGGGCCAGGACGGCGAAAAGGCCCATCAGGAGCACTTGCCAGGCGCGCATGGCGGTCGATGGACGTGGCGGGCTTAATGATTGGGCCATGAAAGACGGGACGCCTGATATGAGAGGGGTCCGATGGCTGCCCATGACCACCTGCATAGACTCCCCGCGGAGGCACGCACCATCCTGAACGAGGTCCAGTCGCTGAGGCAGGCGCTCGCTGCCGCCGCCGAGGTCAGTGGCGACGAACGCCGCACCGCCGGCATCGTCCAGGCGTTCCTGGAAAGCCACGGCATCCCGGTCGAGACGGGGGTCGGTGGCCACGGCCTCCTGGCGCGGCTGGGAGATGGCCCGGCCACCTTGTTGCGCGCCGATCTTGATGCGCTGCCTGGCCCCGACGGCCCCCGCCATCGGTGCGGCCATGACGGACACATGGCGATGCTTGCCGGTGCCCTGCTACACTGGCGCCCCGGCCACCCCGCCATCATCGCCTTGTTCCAGCCCAGCGAGGAAGACGGCACCGGCATGGCACGCTGCCTTGAGGACCCGCGTCTTGCGGACGCGGACATCGTTGCCGCCTATGGCATCCACAACATCCCCGGCGAGCCGCTCGGGAAGCTCCTGATCACTCCCGGCGCTTTGGCGAGCACGGGCGTCCGCATCCGTCTCATAGGCCGACCGGCCCACGCCGCCAGCCCGCACGAGGGGCACAGCCCGTATGCCGCCATGCGCACCCTGGCCGACGCTGTCGGCGACCTCGGCCCCGCCACCGGTGACCCGGGTGCACTCGCGACGCTCATCCATGCCAGACTCGGCGAAGAGGCGTACGGCACCAGCCCGGGGGATGCCGTCGTCGCCGCGACCCTGCGCGGCAGCGACGCCGCCGTCGCCGCCATGTACGCCAGCTGGGTCGCGACGATCCCGGACGACGTGGAACACACGATCGACACCGTCGATCCGTTTCCGGAGACGAGCAACACGGCAGCCAGCCTCGCAGCCGTCGCTACGGCGGCCGCGGCAGCTGGCCTGGAGTCCGTCCGGCTCGACTCGCCGTTCTCATGGTCTGAGGACTTCGGCCATGCGGTCGGCCGCTTCGGCGGCGCTCTCGTCGGTCTGGGCAGCGGCACGTCGCAGCCCGCCCTGCACGACATCCGCTACGATTTCCCCGACGCACTCCTCGAACACGGCATCCGATTCTGGGTCGCGCTGGGAGGCATGTCATGAGACCGCCGCCCGGTAGCTGGATCGAGATCGATGCCGATGCACTGACGCACAACATCCAGGCGCTGCAGGCCGAACTCACCCCCGCTCGCTTGGCGATGGTGATCAAGGCCGATGCCTACGGCCACGGCGTCAACACCGTGGTGCCCATCGCCGAAAACGTCGGCGTCAACGAATTCGCCGTCTTCAGCGCCAACGAGGCCTCACGGGTCCGCGACGCCACCACGTCCAGCCGCGTACAGATCATGGGCCACGTCGGCGACTGGGGCTGGGCCGCCGAGAACCGCGTCGAGCCGTGGCTCAACGACATCGCCGAATGGCCCCGCGCACTGGCGGCCGGAGAGGAACACGTCAAAGCTGGCGGCGACCCGATGGCCATCCACATCGAAGTGGAGACCGGCATGCACCGCACCGGCCTGTTGCCGGAGAACGCATTCACCATCCTGGTCGAGGCGCAGCAGACGGATGCCATCCAGGTCCGCGGCCTGTGCACGCACCTCGCAGGTGCCGAAGACGAACGCAACATCCCCCGCATCGAGGCCCAGATGGCCGTGTTCGAGGATCTGGAGCAGCGCATCCTCGACGCGGGCATGCCCATGCCTCTCAGGCACGTGGCGAGCAGCAGTGCCGCGATCGCCGAACCCCGCTGGCGCCGAGACATCGTCCGCGTCGGCATCGCCGCCTACGGCTTGTGGCCCACACCCGACGTTCGCCGACGCTACCAGGTCAGTCCCGGACCGTCCGCCCTTGAGCTACGCCGATGCCTGAGCTGGAAGAGCCGGGTGCTGGCCATCCAGGACGTCCCCGCCGGCGACTACGTCGGCTACGGCTCCAGTTCACGCGCCCGGCACGACACCCGGATCGCGGTGGTGCCCGTCGGCTACGGCGATGGACTCAGCCGCAGCATAGGGGCGGAGGGGGGCCTCCTGGTCGGTGGCCAATGCTGCCCCATCATGGGCCCGGTGAACATGAACATGGTCCAACTGGATGTCGGCCACCTTCCCGAAGTGGC
>JBFJNL010000046.1:0-15319 GCA_041618195.1 Thermoplasmatota archaeon
ATGATGAGGTAATCCAGTTCGCCCCAGGCGACGTCGCCGAGGAACTGGCCGATGATCTGCATCTTGATGGGGCCGCGCCAGACGATGGCCTCGTCAGGATCCGGGAGCAGGAACTGCATCGAGATGACCGACAGATTGTCGGTCACCTTGACGGGCTGCAGGGCGCCGTCGATCTCGCGCACTTCGGCGTCGCGGATGCCGAGCATCGTCGGTATGTTGGGGCCCGTGAGGTCCATGTCCAGCAGGCCGACCTTGTGACCAGATGCAGCCAAGCTGGCGGCCAGGTTGCACGCCACGGTGGACTTGCCGACGCCGCCCTTACCGGATGCCACGATGAACTTGTGCTTGATGCGCTTCATGTTCTCGATGATGCGCAAGCGGCGCTTCAGGCGCTCAGCGGCGCGCGGGTCGCTGGGGCCACCCTGGGGGGCGCCGGCCATGGGGATCGGGCGTGCGGTCTCGGACATGTGGCTGGCCACCCAGGGCCCATAGATGAGGGCGTCGGCCGTGGCTTCCAAGTACCCGGCCTAGCGTGGCTTGCCCGTGGCCTACAAGGACGTCACTGCAGATGCGCCGGACTTCCCTTTCTATTTCCGACAGGTCCTGGCGGGGCCCCACGAGAATTTCCATTACGTCGTCGGCGACCCGCGCACAAAGATGGCCGCCATCATCGATGGCACCTTCGGCCTCGAGCAGCTGTTTGCGGACGTGGAACGCGACGGCTACACCATCCGCCATGCCTTGTTCACCCACGGCCACGGCGATCACATCGGCGGGGCGGTCGAAGCGGTCCAACGAGGCGTCACACACGTCTATGTCCATGAAGCGGCCCGCCAGCACGCCGCTGTGGGTGCCGCCTTGGATGCCGGGGCCTCTGTCGGGCTGGCCGTCGACGGCGACATCATCTCGCTGGGCGATACGCACCTACAATGGCTGCACACGCCCGGCCATCAACCCGAAGGCAGTTGCTTCATTGCGTCCATGCCGGCGGGACCGCAAGCGCTGTTTGGCGGGGATACGCTGTTCATCGACACCTGTGGTCGCACCGATTTCCCCGGCGGCGACACGGATGCCATGTTTGCATCCATGCAGCGCCTCCGGGGGCTCGCCCGCGATGACTTGCACGTCATGCCGGGCCATGATTATGCATCCCGGGCCAGCGAGCCCTTGACGGTGCAGGTCGAGCGCAACCCGGCCATGACCACCGACCGCGAAGCGTTCGATCGTCTGGCCTGCTTGAGCAGCTAGAACGGAGCCGAAGCCCGGTACTGGGCGATCCATAGCAGGTTGTATGCATGCATCGCAACGCAGGCCAGCCCGGCGGCCACATGGGCCGCAGCGAGCCCGAACACCCCGGGGTGCTCCTGCCAGATGCCTTTGCGGATGAGATCGCGCATGAGGCTGGCGTGGCCGCTGACGGTGGTGAAGGCGACCATCGGGACGGCGATGCTGAACACGATGCTCGTCACGCCGCGCACGCCGACGCGCATGCTGTCCAGGTCAGGCGGCCATTGCAGCAGGCTGAACGGCTGCCAGAACGAACGCAAGAGGAACAAGTACGCCACCAGTAGCGCGAGGCCCAGCCACAGCAGCGCGTCACGTTCCTGGTGGCTGCGGTCGTCGCGGCTGAGCTCCCGTGGCCGCTTGGCGAGCACGTGGCTGGCATAACGGCGGGTACTGCGCATATAGGCGACGACGATGAGGATGACTGCGAACAGCAACACGTGGGTCAAGCGCTGTTGGACGCTGGGGATCGTCAAGCCGGTCAGTGGCGTGAGGTGCGGGATCCCAAAGATTGCCAGGAAGATGCGTGGCGTCAGGATGATGAGGAGCAATATGGGCCACAGCAGTGTCCTTGCCAGCCGGCGTGCTGCGTCGTCATGGCGCACCAGGGCGCGGGCCCGTTGCTGCACCGCGACCCCCTCGCGTGGCAGCGTGGCGAGTCCGGTGATGAGGACCGCGAAGACGGGTAGGACCAACCAGAAACGGCTCCATTCGGCGGGCAACAGAGGCTGCCAGAGCCCAAGGACGAGCAGCCCGGCGCCACCGATGGCCAGCCCGCGCGTGCCATGGATGAGGTGGGCGAAGAGGGCGATGCCGTTGAGGGTCTGCGCGGTGCGGACGCGCCATGCTGGTTGCAGCTCGCTCATGCGTCGCCTCCGTACCACGATTGAAGGTCGTCTTGTTGGACCGGTTTGAGCCGCTCCTCCCAGGACAACGGGTCGATGAAGGGGTAACGGAACGCATACTGCAGGAACGGCTTGGTGGAGATACCAAGGTCGCGGCTGTGGCGGGTGGGGGGCCCCCATAGGTGCCCGAAGCTCCACGACTGGCTGTTGAGCAGTTCCATGGCGTAGTCGTCGACGGTCCACACCTCGCCGGTGCCATCGAACTGGTCGCCGTAGCCCACCAGCGCGGCACGGAAGCGCCGGTCGTCGCCGGCATCCGGGTACGACGCATGGCTGCCCCGGGCCGGGTACACAAGCAGGTGGGTATTGTTGGCCCCAAAAGGCGCCTGGGTCAGCGTCGGGTTGGGGATGGTGATGCCGCGGTAGTGCTGGCTGTACGCCACGCTTTCGGGCAGTCCGTCTAGGGCATCGGCGCGCGACGCGAACGTGAGCTGGACGAACTCGCGATCGCCGTTATGGGCGAGGGCCTCGACCGCGTCCCCAGATTCGTCCTGGACGAAGTTGTACATGTAGACGAACCAGTACTGCACCACGACGCGGTCACCGGTGGTGTCGAGGACGTGAGCATAGATGGTGTCCGGAGCGACACCTCCCTCGCGCAGGATATCGGTCATCAACGCAGCGTCCCGGAAGTCCACGATCCGATCGCCGCTGAAGTCTGCGAGCAGCAGCACGTAGCCGTCGCGGCCGTTGTCGAATTTGAGGGTCCATGTGCGCAAATCGGCGTCCGCGGGGGCGTTGCGTCCGTAGCCGTGGAATCGGCCGAGTGCTTCGCCACTGGTCGGGAAGAAGCGCTCTTCGGCGCTGAAGCGCAATTCCGGGGCCCAACGCATGGCCATGGCCGACTGCATGGCGAGGGGGATGCCAGCGTGCACCGAGGCACGCACGTCCAATGACACGATGCCCTTGCGCAGTGTCCCCATCTGGTCAGCGCTGAAGCCGCCGTCCGCGCTACGCCATGTGCCGCTCGGCACATCGACCACGATGTCCCACGTGGCGACCAAGCGGTCAGGCGTCGAACGAGCGTCCATGAGCTCGATGCGGACCGTCACCTGTGGCTCGTCGTCACGGACATTGACGTTGAAGACCTGGGGCCATTCGACGCCATCCGGCACATCGTCGCCGAGCTGGCCGGTCGTCGCGACGATCTTGTCTTCGTCGACCATCGGCGCGGCGTACCACCACGCGCCCGTGCGGATGGCGTGGGCGGTCCAGGCGGGCGAACCGATATCGTAGCCCAGCGGGTCCGGGTCGACGATGTGGCGCCATTCGAGCTCCCGACCTGCCCCCATGCGCCAGTGGTCGTCCTGGGTGCCGATCACGAAATAGGGTGCCATGGCCGGGGCATCCAAGCGTTCGAGGCTCAGCCGCACGTGGGCGTCGCCATCGACCAGGTCCACGGCGTCCGAGTAGGTGTCGAGGTCTTGGTCGTCCTCAGGGCCCGGCAGGGCGATGGGCGGCGACGGGATGGTCGACAAGGCCGGTCCGGCCGTCGTGGTCGTCCCCAGCGTGCCGCCGATGATCAGCGCGACGGCCAGCATGGCCCCGAAAGTGGTGACCGTGTGCGCGTGCGAGACCAACCAGATCCTCATCAGCCGGTCGCCATGGACCGCCCCTTATTTGGCGGGCTCGGCACAGGTCGGGCAATCGGCCCGCCGTTCGTAGCGCACCGTATCGACGCGGCTCTCCAGTCCGTCGATGACCCAGAGGCGCCCGCGCAGGGTCGGGAGGCCGGCCGCCAGCTTGGCGCATTCCAGGGCCATGGCGGTGCCGACAAAGCCGGCCAGGGGCCCGAAGACACCGGTCTCCGCGCAGGAGTGCGCCTCGCGGCCGTCGGGGAACAAGCAGTCCAGGCACGGGCCGTCTGGGGCCAGCGTGGTGACCTGGCCGTCCCAGCCTTCCACGGTCCCCCACACCAGCGGCACATCAGCGGCCCGACAAGCGGCGTGGACGAGCATGCGGGTGCCGGGTTCATCGGTGCCGTCCACGACAATGTCGACGCCGTCCAGCATCTCCGGCGAGAACGGGGCTGCGATGGCTTCCACCATGCTGCCTGGGTGGGTCTGGGCGAGCCGGGGCGCAGCCGTCTCGGCCTTGGAGATGCCTTCGTCGTAGGGCCCGAACAGGATCTGGCGGTGCAGGTCACTGGCGCTGACGCTGTCGAAATCGCACAGCAGCAGCCGTCCGATGCCGGCCGCGGCCAGATAGCGGGCGACCGGGGAGCCTAGTCCGCCCAGACCGACCACGAGCACTGTCGTGTGTTCGAGCTTGCGCTGCCCGTCGACGCCCAAGTGGGCCAACACGTGGTGGCGCGCAAAAAGCTCCATGCTGGACGCACCGAGTGAGGCACCTAAGGTGCTTTTGTCGATCACTTGGCCAGACGGCTTCCGGCGGGCCAACCCGCCGTGACGGCGGTGTCCTCGAGGCCGGGACGGATGGCATCCGTCGGGCAGGCGTCGAAGCAGGCACCGTCGGCGATGCACAGGTCGCGGTCCACTTGCGCGATGTCCGCGATGACGGCCGCTCCGGTGGGGCAGGCCGCTTCACAGCCGTTGCACACGATGCAGTCGGCTGCGACCACCCAGGCCTTCTTCTCTTCCGGCACGTTGTCCTTGACCCACGCCTTGACGGCGGCGGCGTCGTTGACGTCGCCGGTGAATTCGGCACTGGCCGGTTCCGGCTCGGGAGCGGCCGGTTCAGGCGTCGGCGCGGGAGCGGCGGGCGCTTCCTTGGCGGCGGGCGCTTCCTTGGGCGCTGCGGCCTTGGCGGGCGCTTCCGTCTTGGCCGCCTTGGCCGCGGGCGCGGGTGTGCCGGCCTTGGGTGCAGGGGCCGTCTTGCCGGCCTTGGCGGCGCGCTCAGCGGCGGCCTCACGGTCGGCGCCGAGGCTGTCCTTGACCGGGACCAGCCACTTCATGGCGGCCAGGCCCTTGGATTCGGCGGCCTTGGTGAGTGCGTCCACGTGGCCCTTCCAGTCTCCGACGAGACCGATGTCGGCGTATTGGAAGATCTGGGCGTTGGGGTCCGTGTTGATCGCGATGACCGTACCGGCTTCCTTCATGCCCTCGATGTGCTGGATGGCGCCGCTGATACCGACGGCGATGTACAGCTTGGGGCGGACCGACAGACCGGTCTGGCCGATCTGCTGGCCGCGAGGCATCCAGCCTTTGTCGGCCACCGGGCGCGTGCAGGCCACTTGGCCGCCGAGGGCGTCCGCGAGGGCCTGGATCTGAGGCAACGCATCAGGGCCGCCGATGCCAAGGCCGACGCCGACGAGGACGTCCTGCTTGGTGATGTCGATCTTGTTCTCGTCGATGACGAACTCGACCACCTTGGCGGCGTATTCCACGTCGCCGAGGTAGGAGACATCGATGGCCTCGACCGCGCCGGTGCGGCTTTCGTCCTTGTCGAGGGGGACGAAGATACCGGGGCGGGCCGTCGCCATCTGGGGCCGGTGGCGGTCGCAGCGGATGGTGGCCAGCATCTTGCCGCCGAAGGCGGGGCGACGGGCCAACAGTTCCGAGTTGAGGGGGTCGACGTCAAGTTCGGTGCAGTCGGCGGTCATGCCGGCGTCGATCTTGACGGCGACGCGGCTGCTGACGTCACGGCCCGTGTGGGTCGCGCCGATGAGGACGACGTCGGGCTTGCGGTCCTTGATGACCCGTGCCAGCACGTCGGTGGATGGGCGGGCCAGGGGCGTCTTGAGGATGGGGTGTTCGCAGACGAGGACGGTGTCGGCCCCGGCGGCGATGAGTTGTTGGCTCATGCCGTCGTCGGCTTCGCACAGCAGCACGGCCGTGACGGTCGTGTTGAGCTTGGCCGCCATGGGGCGGGCAGCACCCAGCAGTTCGCGAGTGATGTCCTGGATCTTGCCTTCCCGTTGCTCGACGATGACCCAGACGCCTTGGTATTCGTCGAAGGAATCGACGGCCTTGGCCGGGCGCAGGGTGATGCTGTCGTAGCGGCTCTTCTGTTTCATTCTGGCACCTCTGCAGTCATCCAGGAGTCCCGGCCGGAGCAGAGCGCTTCGCTGTGGGTCATTGGTGCACCGCCACTTTGCGGGTGATGAGTTCTTCAACCGCAGCTGCGGCGTCGCTCACGGTGGTGCAGTCGCGCTCGTCGCCACTGCTGATGTCGACCTTCCCGACGATGGTCGGGCTGCCTTTGAGGCCGACCCAGGTGGGCTCGGCGATGTCGGTCAGCTCGGACAACGGCCAGACGACCAGTTCCGTGGCGTGGCCACGGAGCTTGCCGTTCAGGGTAGCGAGGCGAGGGGTGTTGATGCCCAGTTCGCAGGTCACGCAGGCAGGCAGGGGCATCTCGAGGATCTCGTGGCCGCCGCCGATGCTCCGGTTGGCCGCGAGTAGGCCGGTCTTAGGGTTGTAATCTAGGCTGTGGATGTACGTCGCTTGTTCGGTGTCCAGGTGGCCGGCGACGCCGGGGCCGACTTGGCCCGTCGATGCGTCGGTGGTCTCCTCGCCGAACAGGATGAGGTCAACGTCGCCGTGTTCACGGCTGATCTTCTTGATGCCGGCCGCCAGCGTCAGGCTGGTAGGGTAGGTATCGGCGCCGGCGAAGGCGCGGTCCGTGATCAGCACACCGCGGTCAGCGCCGCGGGCGACGGTCTCTTTGAGCATCACGTCGAAGAACGGCGGGCCCATGGTGACCACGGTCACTTGGGCACCGAACTTGTCCTTGAAGTCAAGGGCGAGTTCGAAGGCGTTCTCGTCCGGGGGATTGATGATGTTCTTGACCTGGCTGCGGTCGAGGGTCTTCTTGACCGGGTCGATCGTCAGGTCGGTGGCGTCGGGCGTCATTTTCATGCACACGACGATGTGCATGGGTCGTCCAAGGATTGCGTCGTTCATCGT
Organism: Thermoplasmatota archaeon; assembly: GCA_041618195.1. GTDB lineage: Archaea > Thermoplasmatota > E2 > JACPAO01 > JAHFTW01 > JBFGSX01. The sequence continues at coordinate 7,058 of JBFJNL010000046.1, forward strand.
CGATCACCCGTACTTGTAGTTGACACCGAAGTTGCCGCGAGGGTGGGTCCACTTCACGGAGCCGGGCGTGCACGCGATGTCGCAGGTGCCGCATTCGACGCAGTCTTCGTACGTGAATTTCATCGCGCCGTCGATGGTCTCGAAGCACTGCGCGGGGCAGACGTTGATGCACATCTCGTGCGGGCACGTCTTGCAGATCTCCGGGTCGATGGTGATGTGCGCGAAGTGTTCTGCGTCGGTGACGTATTTGGTCGAGCCGAGGCGGGCCTTGATGTTGACTTTGGTCGATTGCATCAGAGGTTCACTCCCATGAGTGCTGCGTCTTGCAGTGCTTCGCGCTTGCTGACGCCTGCCTTCTGCATGGCGTCGAACATGTGGGCGCGCATCTTCTTCTTCTCGCCTTCCGAGGAGAGGATGTTGCGGAACATGTGGCTGATCATGTCCGGGTACTTGCTGAAGAGGCGAGGGTTCCACAGGGCCTTGCCGACGTTCTTGAAACGGGCGAAGTCCTTGATGATGCCCTCTTCTTCGAGGATGTGGAGGTACTTGCGGAGCGTCACTTCGGTGAAGTCGCGCTTCTCGATGGCGTGGACCACGGCGTCGGCGGCGCAGATGCCGCTGCGGATGGCGTAGTTCATGCCTTGGATGACGATGCCGTTGCTGAAGCAGAAACCGGCAGCGTCGCCGACGACCAGCACGCCGTCGGCGTACAGTTCGGAGAACGCTTGGTAGCCGCCTTCGGGGACCAGGTGGGCGCCGTATTCGACGAGTTCCGCGTCCTTCGTGAGGCCTTGGATGTACGGGTGCAGGCGGAAGTCCTCTGCGATGTCGTGGCTGCTCAGGTTGTTGCCCTTGCCGAGGTTCAGCGTGGCGGTGTTGATGACGACGCCGACACTCAGGGTGTCGTTGTTCGTGTACACGAACCCGCCGGCCATGACGCCGTCCGTGCGGCCGACGACGAATTCTCCAGCCATGCCGCCATCAGCGCCGATGCCGAACCGGTCTTCCATCGTCGCCTTGTCGAGCTTCATGACCATCTTGACGCCGAGCGCCATGTGGTGGGCGTCGAGCTTCTTGCGGCCGTGGCGAAGATCGCCTTCGAGGGTGAGGCGGCTGTTGGCCCCGTCCGCGACGATGACGACATCGGCGGTGGTGGCCTCGCCGCCGACGAGCACGCCCTTGACGTGGCCGTTGACTTTGTGGAGGGCTTCGACGTTGACGCCCGTGACGACGGTGGCGCCGGCCTTTTCGGCCTGGGCGAGCATCCACTTGTCGGTCTTGGCGCGCAGTACGGCGTAGCCGACGCCGTTCTCGATGAGCGTCGGGTCGTGGTAGTCCATGACGAAGGCGCTGCCATCGGGGTTGAGCAGGCCGACCTTCTTGTTGGTCACCGGGCGGTCGACGGGCATCTCGGCCTTCCAGTCGGGCAGTACCTTGCTGAGGTCATTGCCCCAGAGGATGCCGCCGGACAGGTTCTTGGCTCCGCCTTCATCGGCGCGCTCGACGAGGAGCACGTCTACGCCCTTTTGGGCGAGGCGGATGGCAGCGGTCGCGCCGCCCATGCCGCCTCCGACGACGATACACTGAAAGTGGGTCTTGGTCAGCCTAATCCCTCCTAATTATGGCGGGCGACATGGGAGCCGTTTATAGGAGTGGTGGAGGGCTGCCGGGAACGCCTTTTTGCCGGTGCCTGGCGGGCGCGTCGGCTACGCGGCGGTCGTCAGGCCCCGTGGCACGTAGAATGCCAGGCCTCCGCACGAGGAGCAGAACACCTTGCGGTGCACGGCGAGGGCATGGTATGCGGCCGGTTCGAACAGCAAGTGGTGGTCGTGGCGGGCCCCGCAGCCGCGGCAATGGGTGGCGCGGGAGATGGGGCGGGCCGTGGGCCTGCGCATGCCGGACCATCCGGCTCAAAGGGAAGAAGAAGAGGAAAAGGTGGGTGAAAGTACGCGCCGGGTGGCGCTTACTCTTCTTCGCTGGTGCCTTCGGCGGGGGCCGAGGGCATGGCGGGGTAGGTCTCGACGAGCTTGACGACGAGCGGTTCGCCGGCGGCGATCTTGAGTTCGTTGACGACGCGGAACTTCGCCTGCGTCCAGGATTGGTCGAACAGCGCCTGTTGGGGCACCTCCAGCGTCAACGTGTCATCCGTGAGGTCGAACACGGCTCCGCCGGAGAACAGCGTCTGGAGGACGGCTGCCACCTTGGGCTCGCGCTCAGTGATGGTCTCCTTGAGGCTGACCTCGTAGCGCAGGTCCTTGCCTGCCAAGTCGTGGTTCATGTCCAGGCGGACGCGGCCACCGGCGACGCGGGTGACGACGGCGCGCTGGTTCTCGAAGTTGATCTCCATGCCGGGCTGGGGCTGGACCTTCTGCTTACGGAACTGTGCCATGGGCACGTCCTTGATCTTGGTCGCATCACGGGCGCCGTAGGCGTCTGCGGCGGCGACCTCGATGGTCTTGGTCTCGCCGACCTTGAGGTTGACGATCTCTGACTCCAGGCCAGGGATGATCTGGCGGCGACCGACCGTGATGGTGAGCGGCTGGTAGGCCTTCTGCTCGCGGTGGATGCCGGTCTTCTTGGCAAGCTCTTCATCGCTGGTGTCGAGCGGCGTTTCGTTACCGGAAACCCACAACGTGTAGTCGAAGCGGATGACGTCCCCTTCCTTCAAGGCCATGAGGCGGCCCACAAGGGGCCGGTATTTGAGCGGCGCGGCGGCTTAGCAGCCCAGGCCTTTGGCGGAATCGTAGACGCAGTTGCCGTCCTGTTCTTCGTACAGGATGGTGCGGCCGCTGCGGATGTAGTATTCAGCGTACGACTTACCTTCCGTCAATAGGCGGCATTTGTCGTTGTCGAACTCCTCAAGCGTGTGGGTCACGCCCGGCACCGGGAACTTGGTCTCGACGGTGACGGAACTGCTGGGAGAGCCAAAGATATTGGCGCCACACTCGGTCTGCGTCACGACGGCGCCGACCATGGTGTCGGATGCGTACATGATGCCGCCCGCCGCGCCGACGGCGACGATGAGGCCGCCAAGGCCGATCAGGATCCACGCGATGAGGCCAACGGCTTCTTCGTCCACAAACCGCCGAGTCAAGCAGAGCTCTTCAAGGCGTCGCCACCCGATGTGAGGGATGACTTTAGAAAAGGTGGCGCGGCTCGCTGGGCCACGATACCGTGAATCCCCACACGGATGCCTCCGGCAGTGACCCCGATGGGTCTGCGCCGATCCAAGGATCCCCGGCACATCGCCGCACCACGCTGGAGTTGTTCAGCGAGGGCTCGACGCCGCGACAGGCCCGTTCCCAATGGCTGCACGCCACGTTTGACGCGCCAGGGCCAGAGGAGGCCCCCGCAGCTCTCTGCATCGATCTCCAGGGGGAGGTCCACGAGGCCACCGACGCCGCTCGCACCCTGTTGCGGCACGCCGGGGGGGTCGCACTGGTCGGACGTCACCTGTCCGAGGTCGGCCTCCTGGTCGCCGACTTCGAAGAATGGCAGAAAAAAGTGGTCCGCCGCCCGATGCCGGTCCCCGGATGCGGACGTCTCGTGTCCCCCGGCCGCTTACCACGATCCGTCGCCGTGACCGGCCTTTTTCTCGCCGCCGAAGAGCGCATCATCGTCTGGGTCGAAGCGCCCCCGGCCAGCACTTCCACGTTCCGCGTCGCGGATGTCGCTGCGCCAGACCTGATGTACGCCATCGACGGCGCCGCCGAAGCCGCCCATGTCGGCATCGCCATCAACACACTCAGCGCCGACGGCAGACTCAGGTTGGCTTACATCAACGGTGCCGGAGCCCGTATGCTCGGGCGCCCTGCCCACGAGCTCATCGCCGGCGCTCCGTTCCCGCCCAAGAACGAGCCCTTGCGCCCCGGCGAGCCATCAATGGTCGCGTGGCCGGGCCCGGCCGGGGAGCGCATCCTCGAGTACGGTGTCAGCTCGGGGCATTACGGTGGTCTGGACGCCCATTTTGTGATCTTCACCGACGTCACAGCCGGTCAGCCCAACGAAGCGGAACGCAAACGCCTGGTGCAGGAGCTGTTCAACGCCAATGTCGATCTGCGTAACTTCGCCCGGGCGACGACCCATGACCTGCGCGCCCCGCTGCGCAGCATCTCGGGCTTCGCCGCCCTGCTTGAACGGCGCATCCGCGGCCGTCTTGATGACGATGATGTCCGGTTGATCCGCAACATCATCGCCAGCACGAAACGCATGGACGAACTGGTCGAAGCCCTGGCAGCGTTCTCGGCCATCGGGGCCCACCAGTTCGAGAGCAGCCAAGTGGAACTCAACACCATCCTCGGGGATGTGTTGTCGGACCTGGCGTCGGAACTGGATAGCCAGGACATCCACCTGGAATTCAAGAGCCTGCCAAGCGTTCACGGCGACGCCCTGATGCTGCGGCAGCTGTTCCAGAACCTGCTCGGCAACGCCGTCAAGTTCCGCCACAAGGTCCCACATCGGGTCCATCTCGACGCGGCGGTCGAGGACGACTGGCTCGAGCTGCGCTTCATCGACAACGGCATCGGCATCGACCTGGTCCGGGCCAACGATCTGTTCCAACCTTTCCGGCGCTTCCACGACCTGTCCAAGTTCCCGGGCAGCGGGCTGGGGCTGGCGACCTGCAAGCGCATCGTCGAAGCACACGGCGGCACCATCGAAGTGGCGTCGGAGCCTCGCATAGGCTCCACCTTCACCGTTCGCCTGCCACGATGATACTTGAATCCGTTGCCAAGGGGCCTGGTCACCAAGCCCGTTGTCGCCGGATTCATTAGGGTTCCCCGCCGATTCAGGAGCATGCGACGCATCCTAGTGGTCCAGGCTGGGCCACAGGTGCCGTCGTGGGATGACATCGTGGCCCAACGGGGGTCCGTGCACACAGTCCACGGCGTCGCCGAGGCCGAAGCCGAGTTGGCCGGCCTAGACGCCGACGTCATTCTGTTACAGGCCGGGCAAGACGGGTCGCTGGCGGCTAGGGCCACGGCGCGCCTCGCCCGCTATGCCCCGGTCGTCGTCGTCGGACCGGACGAACTGGTGACGACCCGTGCGGTCATCATCGCGGGGGCCGACGAGTACCTGGCCGAGGCAAGGCTGTCCCCGGATACGTTGTGGCTGGCCATCGACTGCGCCGACGCCCGACGCATCGCCCGGGCCACGCGGGAGGCCATGCAGCATCGCTTGCGGCGGCGCTCGACAGAGGCCGAACAAGACACGCTACGCACCGGGCTCATCAACCACCTGGCAGATCGCTTGCTCAACCCGACGACCATCATCCGCCTCCAGGCCAGCATCCTGGCCAAGGAGGTGCGTGGCGTCGACGTCTCACGGTTTGCCCAGATGGCCGCCGCCGTCGAGCGCCTACGTGCCACCGTCGACCAGATCACGTACGCCTACAAGGCCCAGACCGGACCATCGGCGCTGCTGGCATCGCCGCAACGGCTTGCCGCCCTGCACGACAAGGCCGCCGCAGCCGCCGGCGTGTCCCAGTGTCGGGCCCAGGGCGACGCGGTGCTCGAAGCGGATCCGGTGCACATCGAAGAGATCCTGGAGGCCGCCCTGCGGTGGGCCGTCACGAGCGTGCCAGGCGTGCCGGATGTGCAGATCCGTGTCCGTGGCATGGTAGCATGCTACCGCGTGGTGTTGCCCAATCCCATCCAAGCCAGTCAGGCGGACCTTTTCCAACCGTTTTTCGGGCTTGAAGACCCGGGGGCCGGCCCTGAGCTTGGGCTGGGTCTGTATGCGGCCCGCCTCAATGCCCGACGCATGGGGGGCGATGTCTCGGTGCGCATCGGTCCGCCGACGGTCTTGCAGATCGACGTGCCGCTCGAGCCGCAGAACGGCCCGCCGACGCGTGTCGTCATCGATGCGACGCCCCGTCGCGGACATTGGATCGGCCGCACCTCGTCTGAGGGGACGCGTCTGCTGGCGGTCTCGTCATGGCGCGCGGCCCGCCGCTTGCTCGCCAGCGCCGTGCCCACCCACATCGTCATTGGAACGCCGGCCGACGTCGATGCCGCCAGCCTCACGCGCCTGCTGCAAGAGCGTTATCCAGACGCGGTCATCGAACACATAGCAGACCCGCCAAACCAGGGTGGGGCAGGGACCCGGGGCGGTCGTCGCCCGCCCAGGCCTGTGGCCCGGCAGAGCGACCGCTTGGAGGCCGTCGCGGCGCCGCAGCGACCGGACGGATCCGCCGTGGCGGATTGAGCGATCAGCCTTCGGCGGCGTAGTAGTACTCGCCAGCTTCACGCTGGGAGCGGTCCAAGCGGCTGCCCGGCTTGTTGATGCGCGGCCGGTGGGTCTCGTTGTCGCGGCGGAACGTCACGTCGACGCCCGCAAGGAAACGGTTCATGCCGTCACGCAGGTGATGCGGTCCGCTGGTCTCGCCACGGATCCCGGGCTCGCCGCCGAACACCATCATGGAGTCGCTCACTAGGTCGAGGAAGTACACGTCGTGGTCCACGATGAACGCCGACTTGCCCTTCTTCTCCATGACGCGCCGGATGGTCTTGGCCGCCTGGATGCGCTGGTTGGAATCCAGGTACGCCGACGGTTCGTCGAGCAGGTACAGGTCTGCTTCGCGGTACAAGCACAACGCGATGCTGAGCCGCTGCAGTTCGCCGCCGGACAGCCGCTTGACGTCCTTCTCGAGGAGCGCCTTGAGCTGCAGGGGGTGGGCGATCTCTGACTTGGTGAAGCCGCTCGTCAACAGATCGGGGGCTTCGGTGAGCAGGAGGTTCTTGACCGAGCCTTCGAAGTCCGCCGTGATGTACTGTGGCTTGTAGCTGACCCGGGCCTCGGTCTCGACGACCCCTTCGTCGGGCTTCAGCACGCCGGCCAACATCTTGGTGAAGCTGGTCTTGCCGGTACCGTTGGCGCCGACGACGCCGACGACCTCGCCGACGTGGATCTCGCCAGGCTCCGACTCGATGGTGAAGTCGCCCAGCTTCTTCACCAGGCGCGGGAAACTGATGAGCGTGTCCAGGTCCGCACTGTGCTTGGGTGGCTTGAGTTCGAACTTGATGGCTTCGTCGCGGACCCGGATGTTCTCCTCAGGGTAGTAGCCGTTGAGGTAGGTGTTGATGCCGTTGCGCACGCCCTTGGCCGCCGTCATCACACCGTAGGCACCTTCCTCACCGTAGCATAGGTGGATGTTCTCGCTCAGGAAGTCTAGGACCGCCAGATCGTGCTCGATGACGATGACGCGCTTGGTCTGCGCCAGCTCCATGATGACCTTGGAGACGCGCAGGCGCTCGTGGATGTCGAGGTAGGAGCTCGGCTCGTCGAAGAAGTAGACGTCCGCTTCCTTGAGGAGGGTGGCTGCGATGGCGATGCGCTGCAGTTCGCCGCCGCTCACCTGGTCTAGGGCGCGGTCCATGATGTGGTCGATGTTCAGCTTGGGGACCACCTTGTCCCAGCGGCCGTCCTTGTCCACCGCCTTGAGCAGTTCGCTGACCTTGCCCTTGAAGGCCTTCGGGATGTGGTCGACGTACTGCGGCTTGCGCGCCGTCACGAGTTTGCCCGACGACACTTCCTTGAGGTATTCGCCGAGTTCCGTGCCGCGGTACTTCAGCAGGACTGGATCCCAGCTCGCGTCCTCTTCCCAGTTGCCGAGGTTGGGCACTTCTTCGCCGGCCAGGATCTTCATGGCCGTCGATTTGCCGATGCCGTTGGGTCCAAGGATACCGACGGGGGCGCCGATGCGCGGCACCGGGAGGCGGAACAGGCGGAAGCCGTTCTTGCCGTACTGATGGATCAGGTCATCGTGCAGGGCATCGGGAAGCCCGATGATGCGGATGGCGTCGAAGGGGCACTTGTTGACGCAGATGCCGCAACCGATGCACAGCTCTTCGCTGATGGTGGGCTTGCCGTGGCTACCCATGAAGATGGTCTCGGTGACCCCGCTCCGGACGGGCGGGCAGAACCGGATGCACTCTTGGTTGCACTTGCGGGGCTGGCAGCGATCTTCCAGCAGGACGGCGACGCGAATGCTCACTATGGCCGGCGACGAGGCTGGACTTCAAAAGAGGGGCGGCAGGGAAGGCCGGCGAGACGGCCCTCATGGCCCAGCGCCCAACGCTTATCGAGGGGTGCATAGTGGAGCGACCCCGTGACGGGACTACCGAACCTTCCCATGGCCGGCGCGGCAGGCACCCCTGCCCCCAAAGGCAGCCCCGGGCTCAGCCCCAGTGGCAAGCCCCGCCTGCCGGAATGGTTCAAGGTCAAACCGCCGGGCGGCGAGGCCTACAAGGCCATCAGTGCCGC
>JBFJNL010000047.1:0-15010 GCA_041618195.1 Thermoplasmatota archaeon
GTCACCGACGAGGCCTTCACGGTGCTGGCCAATCTCAACAACAGCAGCGGCCCCTGCGGCGGCAAGGTGCCCGACGGCACCGCCTGGCTGTTCATCTACAGCTACGCTGAGTTCGCCATGAGCCAGACCGTCGACTTCGCGTTCGCCTGAGCCGGCATCGTTCCCTCTTCCTCTCCTTCCTTTGTTACGGCCTCGCGCCGATCGGACACCGTCACGCGATAGAGCGACCGCTCATCTGAGTGATCGGCACCCGAAGGTGCAAGGAGGTCCACGAGGACCCAAAGAGCCGCTGGTGTGAATTGAACACACGACCTGCTCCTTACCAAGGAGCCGCTATACCTCTAAGCCACAGCGGCGAGCTGCGCGGCCGAAGCCGTCGTCCCCCGGGTGGGGACAAATCCGCCGACAAGGGGGTCGTATATGAGCGCTGCGGGCTGCGTCGGCCCGTGGAGGCCGTCGCCATCCGTGCAGCCTAAAGACCCCGGCATGGTCGCGAGGCCTACGCCAGCGTGGCTTAGCGGTATAGCAGCTGTCTTGTAAACAGCAGGTCGAGGGTTCAAATCCCTCCGCTGGCTCTATTCTCCCAACTCGGCACTGCGCCGGGTCGCCGCCTCTACGGCATCCATCAGCACGGCGCTGAACGCCTGTTTGCGCAGGACGTGGAGCGCCGCGATAGCCGTGCCTCCGGGGCTGGTGACCTGGTCCTTGAGCGCGGCCGGGTGCAGCTCGCTGGTCTGTGCCAGGCGGGCGCTGCCGCGGACCGTCTGCATCGCCAGCCGGGAGGAGATGTCGCGAGGCAGTCCGCATTTGACGCCGGCGTCCGCAAGCGCTTCGATGAGGTGGAAGACGTACATCGGCCCGGTGCCGCTCAGACCGGTCACGGCGTCCATCAGGCCCTCGCCGACGAGTTCGACGGTGCCCACGGCCTCGAAGATGCTGCGGGCCGTGTCCATGTGTTCTTGCTTCACGTTGGCGCCGGGGCTCATCGCCGTGGCGCCCATGCCGACGGTCACGGCCAGGTTCGGCATGCAGCGGACGACGGGTACGTCTGGCAGGTAGTACTCGATGAAGCGGGTGCTGATGCCGGCGGCGATGCTGATGACGAGCTGGTTTGGTTTGATGATGCCGCGCAGGTCCTTCAGCGCGGACTTGATGATCTGCGGCTTGACGCCAAGAAGGATGATGTCGGCCCGGGCAGCAGCCAGCGCGTTGTCCGTGTCGGTGGCGATGCCCAGTTCGATGGCCAATGCTTTGGCCTTGTCCTTGTCGGGGTTCGTCGCGACGATGTCATGCTTGTTGGTCCAGCCGCTGGCCACCAGGCCACGGACGACGGCTTGACCCATATTGCCGCATCCAACGACGGCGAGACGGTAATCCACAATAGGCCACCGTCGTCGGGCTCTTGGGCGTACCGGTGGGCTCAAGGCGCTCGGATACCCATGCCTGGCTCATGCGCGTCTGCCTCGGTGGCACCTTCCATCCGTTCCATGCCGGGCACGCGGCCCTGTTGGAGGCGGCGGCGCAGCGGGCGACCGAGTTGTTCGTCGGCGTTACCGTCGGCGAGCTGGCAAAGCGTCAACGCGACATGCCGCCCGTGGAGGAGCGCATCGCTGCCGTCGAGTACCACGTCAAGGCAGCTGGCTACGGCGGAGGCCTCACCGTGCGGCCACTGGACCTCCCGGAGGGTCCGGCCGCCACGGGGGACTACGACGTCATCGTGGTCAGCCCTGAGACCGTCAAGGGCGCTGCACGGATCAATGACAAACGCGCTGCCGCGGGGCTGCCGCTGTTGGAGGTCCATGTCGTCCCGCACGTCATCGCCCAGGACCTGCTGCCCATCAGTTCGACCCGCATGGCCAACGGCGACGTCGACGCGTACGGCCAGCGCCTGACGCCCGTCCGCTTGGCGGTGGGCAGCCAGAACCCGGTCAAGGTGGATGCGGCGCGTCTGGAGCTCGCAGCGATCCTGGAGTTGGATGTCGACGCCCGCGGTGTCGCCACGGCCTCTGGGGTGCCAGAGCAGCCCAAAGGCGACGAGACCGCTGCTGGCGCACGCCGCCGCGCCGAAGCGGCGCTGGCTGCTTGGCCGGAGGCCGACTATGGTATCGGCATCGAGGCCGGCCTGGTGACGGAGCCGGGCAATGATACCTACTATGACCTGCAGCGTGCGTTCGTCGTCGACCGCAACGGGCTCACCACTGATGGATGGGGTCCCGCGTTCCACTACCCCGATTGGGTGACCGAGCGTGCGCTGAAAGGCGAGATGGTCTCGGACATCCTGGGGCCGGTCGCCGACGATCCGCGTATCGGCGGGACCACCGGTGCCATCGGCTTCCTTACGGACGGCCACATGGACCGCACGGCGCTGACGCGCATCGCGGTGCTGATGGCGTTCGTGCCCCGCATGCGACGGGATCTATACGTCAGAGCGTGATGGCTTCTTCTTCGTTCCAGCCGCTTCCGGCGCTGGGGTCGACCGGGCTGGCCCGGGCGCCCTTGTACAGCATGCGGTAGTACTTCTTCTGGAAGCCGAACTTCTCGTACAGCTTGATGGCGTTGGCGTTGTCCGTGTCCACGTGCAGGCTCAGGTCGCCATCCGTGATGCGGATGGCCTCCTCGAGTAGGATACTGCCGACGCCCTTGCCGCGGGCGTTGGTGCCGACCGCGATGTAGCTCAGGTGGTAGCGCGGGAAGAACTCGTTCAACTCCATGGGGGTCAGGACGACGTGGCCAAGGGTGCCGTCGGCGTCTCTGGCTTCCATCACGAAGCCGTCCTTGAACGCGGCTTCGATGGCCTCGAGCATCTCATGGCTGGGGTCGCCGAAGCGTCCCAGGTTCTCCTGCATCAGTGTGATGAACGGCGTCAGGTCGGCGGGCCGGACCATGCGTTCTACGTGCACTTGCGGGCGGCCGCTGGTCATGACCGCGACCACGAGGGCGTCGCGGGCGATGAGGCCTTCATCGGCGGCGGCACGAAGAGCGGCGACTGCGGCGAGGCTGGCAGGGTGGGCTTCGACGCCGTCCTCGAGCAGGGCGGCATGGAGCTCCATGAGCTCCTCGTCGGTGAAGCCGTAGGCCGAGCCGCGGCTGTCCTGGATGGCCGTCAGGCAGGCGGTGCCGTCCAAGGCATCCCAGTTGACGAGGGGCTCGTTGACCTCGGTCTCCGTGATGGAGCGCGGGTCGAGCGGGGTGCACCGTTCTTGGTGGCGTGAAAAGGAGGTGATGACCGGGTTCTGGCCCTGGCTGCTGCCGCCGAAGAAGGCCGGCATCTCATTGGCGCGGCCCTGGGCCCACGCGGTGCGGAAGCCGAGGTGGACGCCGGCGAGCGTCGAGCCGTTGCCGATGGGGGCGCCCACGGCGGCGGGGGTCTTGCCCAGGCGCTGGACGATCTCTTCGGCGATGCGGCTGTAGCCTGCCAGGGTGCGCAGTGTGTTGGGGCCACCAGGGTTGGCGTCGAACAGCTCCTGCTCGACGGCGTAGAGGCGGCTGGCGACGACGGCGTCTTCGTAGGCGCCGGGGGCGCGGTGGACGGTGGCGCCGAGCTCTTCCATCAATGCGATGCGTTCGCCGCGGAAGTCTTCGGGGACGAAAACGTGGCACTCGAGGTCGTAGACGTACGCCGCGTGGGCGATGGCCACGCCGAAGTTGCCACATGAACCGACACTGACGCCTTTGGCGCCGTGCGCTGCTGCGTCGCCGAGCTCGAGCCGCGCGATGCGGTCCTTCTGGGTGCCCGTGGGGTTGGCGCCTTCCATCTTGAGGTGGAGCCCGGGCAGGCCGACTTTCTCGGCAAGTGTAGGCGCTTTCAGAAGGGGCGTGTCGCCAACGCGGCGGCGGAGTGTTGTTCTGGCGTCCATACCCTGACGCTTTCTTACAGCTACTTAGACCCAGCGCTGGAAACACGAATGAGAAACAGAATCAATGGCCTATTGATTCGCTCGCACAAGGTTCCATGGGTTGCCGTCGGGGTCGCGGATGACCGCACTGCGTCCCCACGGCAGGTCTTCGGGGCCGGAGACCACGGTCGCACCGGCGGCCGTGCACTGGGCGCAGGCGGCATCGGCGTCATCCACGGCCACCACGGTCATGTTGTTGTCGCCTGCCTTGGGGGGCTCATGGCCGGGCATCGCCATCGGTAACTGCAGGGAGATCTCCAGGTCGTCGCCGGGGATGCCGACGGTGACGAAGCGCATCGCTTGGCCACCCATCTCGAATTCATTGTCGCCACGGATCTCGGTGCCGAACGCCTTGGCGTAGAACGCGATCGCAGCGTCCTGGTCGGTGACGATCAGGGTCATGTGGCTGACACGGCGCACGACGGGCGTTGCGGGCATAGCGGCGCACTGCACGCGCTGGTCTTCATGTTTCGTGCCCGGCACCCGTCGCGCATGCCCGGTCAGGCAGCGTGCAGCATAGCGGCCACGGCATCGCAGTAGCGCTCGATGGCTGCAGGGTGGTAGCGGAAGAACAACTCGGGCTCGATCATCTCCAACTCCATCAGCACGAAGCCGAGGTCTGGGTCGTCGACGCCGTCCACGCGGGCGTACACCACGTCACCCTGGTCGCGCATGATGGCGTCGGCGGCTTTGCGGACGTGGGCCGGCGGCTCGGCGGGCGCGCTGGTGGCCTTGTGCTCTTCCTGGACACGGATGTCGCCTGGGGCGGGACGTTTCAGCACGGCGTGGGAATAGACCCCGCCGAAGTACAGCAGGGACCATTCACCGTCGCGGATGGACTCCAGCTTGGGCTGGACCAGGCAGGCGCCCTGGGGGGTCGCCGACCAGCCGTCGCTCCACGTGTTGCCGCTCAGATCGAAAGCGTGGACTACCCCCGTGCGTTCGACGACCGCCAGGCCTTCGGCGCCGGCGCCATGGATGGGCTTGGCCACTGCGGCACCCCAACCCTCGGCGTCGGCGAGCGCCGCGATACGTTCGGGGTCGAAGCGTTCCAACACGATGGTCGGGACGATGGCGTGTCCCTGCGCCTCGATGTCGAGGAGGTACCGTTTGTCCAGATTGGCACGCATCACGCTCGTCGGGTTGATGCAGACGGCACCAGCGACGTCAAGCCGGTCCAGCCAGGCGCGGAAGCCGGGGATGTCGAGCGTGTAGTCCCAGACGCTGCGCACCGCGACCGGGTCGCTGCCATCGATGTCCTGCCATGCGGCACCGGCGGTCTCGATGCCCCGTCGGGCAAAGGCCGCAGGCAACGGCGCGTCGTCATGGAAATGGGGCAGGAGCTTCTGGCAGGTCGCGAGGCGCAGTGTCATGGGTCTGGAGGGTTTCGGGTGGCTTCGCTGATGCTCAGCGATGGCGTCTGGAGGTGTTGCCAGGCGGACTATGCGTAGTGGTCGGCTTGGCCGACGACCGTGAAGGACACCTGAGGGCCCATGGTCGCGCACACCTCGCCGATGGCCGTGTAGACGCCGCCGGGCAGCGCCAGGTCACTGGCTTCGAGCACGAAGTTGTCGCTGCCTCCGGCGCGCGAAGCGCTGGCCACATTGTTGCCGTCTGCGTCGCGCAGCATGAGCTTGTAGTTGATGCTCAGCGCGACACCGGTCCAGGATGGGTCGAGCGTCATCTTGAGGTATTGCGTCTCGGTCCCGTCGGGGAACGTCAGCTCTTGGGTGCCGGTGTTGCACGCGCCGTTGACGAACGTCGACGCCGCCTTGCTAAACGAGATGTCGCTCGAGCCGACGAGCTCCGGCGCGGCCGGGCCCATGGATGTCGCATTGATGGCAAGACTGAGTGCGGCCGTCTGGTTGGCTGCACCAATCGCCGTCAGGTCGACCGTGTGGTTGCCTGCCGGGAACGCGAACTGGATCACGGTCCCGTTCAGCGTCTGGTTGCCGATGGTCCATTCGAACATGGTGATGTTGCCCGTGGAATTGGTGGCGTCGAACGTGATGTTCGTGTCGGCCGGCAGCGCGTAGGTGCCGTTGACGAGCTCCGTGACGTTGCCGTCAACGATGATAGAGACGACTGGCATGATCTCGGCCAGCGTCACATTCTCGTTGGTGGCGTTGTTGTCGCCGACTTCGGCGCCGTGCACGTCGGCGGATTCAGATGCGTCGTGGGGTTCGCCAACATCGGCGCAGCCAGACAATCCAACCATCATCAGGGCCATCATTGTGACCTTCCAAGCATCAACCATACCGGCTCCACGCGAGGGACGTCGTATAAGCCTTGAGGCGCAACTTATGCCCGGAAAACCAGGCTCGCCGGGCCATCGGTGTCCCGCGCCTTGTGAAGGACATGATGGCGCCAAATCTCGATTACTCGTCGAGGTGGCGGGTCGCTTCGCGGATGCTCAATGCGGACATCTCGGCCTTGTTTGCCTCGACGAATTGCGCAGTCCAGTCAGGGCGGTACTTGCCGATCTCGCGCAGCACCCAGCCGATGGCCTTGGCGATGAACACCTCGTCATGGGACAGATTGGGCTTGGCCAGGTTGGCCCAGCGGCCCGGGTTGCCCTTGCCGGCGCGCAGCTCTTTCAGGTCGGCCAGCAACGCCGCGCGGCGCAGCCAGAAGTCGTCGTGGTGCGCCCAACGAGACATTGTGGCGTAATCGGGCTTGGCACGGGGCACGACCTGGACTGCAAGTTGATCGACCAACGCCCAGGTGTGGCAGCGGGCCAGCAGGCGCTCCAGATGCTCGGCAGCTTCAGGGCCTAGTGTCGCTCGCTCGAGGTAGAACGACATGATGGAGCGTAGGTCATACACGCCGGTGTCCCAGCATGCCTCGACCAAGGCCCAAGGCTCTGCGCGTAGATCCGGGTGCTCGGCGAGGAGCCACTTGGCGGTCTTGCGTGCGTCCGGCACGGTCATGCCGAAATGCTTCAGGTCCGATTTCAGGTAGTCCTTGTCGTGCTCGCTGCGCTCGAGTGAACCGGCCGCCTGCGCCTTGTCAAGCAGGCTGTCGACGACGCTCTTGAGGTCCATGTCAGTCCTTCAGCCCGGTGATGAGGCGGCCCAAGATGAGTCGCTGGATCTGGTTGGTGCCTTCGTAGATGCCGAGCACCTTGGCGTCGCGCCAGTAGCGCTCGACCGGGAAGTCGTCGGTGTAGCCATTGGCCCCGTGCACCTGGATGGCGTCCTCGCAGACCTTGAGGCTCATCTCGGCAACGAACAACTTGGCGCGGCTCACGGACTGCGTCCATTCGTCGCGGGTCGCTTCGCCGCGGTCGTACGCTTCGCGGGTGCGGGCGGCGTGCCAGACGAGCAGGCGGCCGGCTTGGATGTTCATGTCCATCTCGGCGAGCATGGCCTGCACCAGTTGGTAGCGGCCGATGGGGCGGCCGAACGCCTCGCGGTCGATGGCGTACTTCACTGCTGCATCCATGGCTGCCTGGGCGATGCCGACGCCGCCCGCTGCGACGCTCAGGCGGCCGTGGTTGAGCACGAACATGGCGTTCTTCCAGCCGTCCCCCTCGTTCCCGATCAAATTAGCGGCGGGGATGCGGCAGTCGGTGAAACCAAGCGTCGCCGTGGGGCTGCTGCGCAGGCCGAGTTTGTTCTTGCTCTCGATGGCGATGACGTCGAAGCCGGGGGTGCCCTTCTCGACGAGGAAGCAGGAGATGCCTTTGTGGCGGAGTTCGGGGTTGGTCTTGGCGTAGACAATGACGTAGTCGGCGAGACCACCGTTGCTGATCCACGCCTTCTGGCCGTTGAGGATGTACTCGTCGCCGTCCTTGCGGGCGGTGGTCTGCATGCCGGCGGCGTCGCTGCCACTGCCGGGCTCGGTGATGGCCCATGCGGCGAGCTTCTTACCGACTGCCATGTCGGGCAGCCAGCGGTCTTTCTGTTCCTGGCTGGCGTGGTACTTGATGGTGGAGCCGGCGAGGCTGCCGTGGACGCTGATGCTGGTGCGCAGGCTGCTGCAACCTTTGGCCAGCTCCTCGGTGAGGATGGCGTAGCTCACTGCGTCAAGGCCGCCGCCGCCGTATTCGGTGGGGAACGGCGAGCCCAGGAGGCCTTGGGCGGCCATCTTGTCGTAGATCTCAGGCGGGTGGTCGCCATCGCGCTCCCACTGCTTCACGTACGGCTCAATCTCAGATTGGACGAATGCCCGCGTCATGTCGCGGATCATGTTCTGTTCGTCCGTGAGGGTGAAATCCACTGCCACGGGCTGCGGAAATCGCTGGCTGAGATAAAAGGTGGGAGTCGCCGTCTACTCGATCAGGTAGACATCGGCGTGTTTGTGCACGGGGCCATCGACGCCGACGCCGACGACCTGGCCCTTGCGGGCCCTCTGGATCGGCTCGTGCTCGATCTCGATGGTCTTCACGGTCTCCGTCAGATCTGTGCCATGCCCGACGATGTGGATCTGGTCGCCGACCTTGAGGCCGCCATCTTCCAAGTCCACCGTCGCGGCGTGGGCGCGGGGGTAGTAGTGGTCGACGATGCCGATGTGTTTCTCGCTCATGGGGTGCCCATCGGCATACTGCGCTCTTGCCGCTGTCGCTGATGGCCTCTTGGGCCCGGCCATGGGGGTCAAATACGTGGTCCTGGGGCGGGCGCTTGGATGAGGGTGCCTGCAGGAGGCTGTGCTCAGCGCTGGGGCCTGATCACCGGTTCGACGCGGCCGTTGGCCGTCGGCTGGTCCTCGCGGATCTTGTCCGCGGCCCAACTGATGGCGGCGGCCCATGCGGCGGTGTATGCGAGGGGGATGACGACGTGCTTGACCGCGAACTTGCTGGTCTTCCAGGTGACTTTGGCGGCGAACTTGACTAGGCCCATGCTATCTCCTTCGTTCCGAGCAGATATAAATCCATGCGCAAAGCCCCGCGACCTTGCGTGCAAAGGCAAGCATAATCACTCATTGGGTTGTCCGTTTCTGTACATCGGGTGAAACATGAACTACCCAACAGGTCACGGTTGCCCCGTGAATCACTCCGGCCCCGCACTCAGCGGCGAGGGCGACACCGACTACGAACGCTACCTCCAGATCCCCAAGCTGCTGACGCTACAGCAGGATCCGGCCGACATGGCCCACCCCGACGAGATGATGTTCACGATGGTCCACCAGGCTTTCGAGTTGTGGCTCAAACTGGTGCGCTTCGAACTCGAGCGTGTCAAGCAATTCCTCGACGGCGGCGACCTGTACACGGCCGTCCGTCTGCTGCGGCGCTGCCGCAAGGTCATCCACGGCAACAAGGACCACCTGGCTATCTTCGACACGATGGCCCCCAATGACTTCCACAGCGTCCGCCGCCAGCTCGGTACCGGCAGCGGATCCGAATCCCCCGGCTTCCGCGCCATCCAGCGCGAGGCCCCCACTGTCTGGCCCCACGTCGAGGCGCTGTTGGAGCGCGAAGGCGAGACCCTCGAGGCGATCTATCTCAAGGCCGGCCATCGCAGCGACCTGTTCGCCCTGCTCGAAGCCATGACCGACTTCGACCAAGAGATCAGCCTGTGGCGCCAAGCCCACCTGCAGCTCGTCAAGCGCATCATCGGCCGCGACGTCAAGAGCCTCAAGGGCTACGCCGTCCACCAACTCGAAGAGGACATCCAGCAGAGCCTTTGGCCTGCCCTGTGGACCGTCCGCGAGACGGTGACCATGGTCGAAGGCACCAGTCCGGAATAGCCGCCCTGCGCGACGGCGAGGCACTCTGGCCAGGCGCCCGTGCGGCCAGGGGCCTTCGTCGCAAAGCATACCTGCTCTGGCGACCATGTAGAGCTTGGCCGCTTGACCGCGGCCCCCAAATCAGTCGGGTGAGAGACACGACCTACCCATCTCTCAGACCACCGCCGCGAGGCGGCCGTCAACTGAACCAAGGGCTCTTCGGAGTTCAGGGAACAACCCGTCTGTTATCCGCACCGAGGTGAAAGTCACGCGGAGGGAGCGCACTGTGCCTGTAGGTCGTTCAGCAGACCAGTGCTTAGATTCCACCTGCGTCCAGGGGAGGTCTTGGAACGCAACCTTTCTTGTGCCGGCGTCGGTGCGACGACGTCCGTGGAATTCGACGTATTCTTCTCCATCAGCCAGACGCCGGTCGATGGCCACACGCCGGAGGAAGCCACGATGTTCCGCCACTGGCTCGACCAAGTGGTCGCCGCCGACCGGTTGGGTTACGGTGTCGCTTGGCTGGCCGAGAGCCACCTGAGCAGCGAAGTGCAGAAGCTCGGCGCACACCCGGTCGTCCCGCATTGGCAGGGCGAGATCGGCCTCAACTGCGACATGCTGCAGTCCGCCCACGCCATCCACGCCCGTACCGGCGGCGACGATAGCCGCTCCAATGACGGCCGCGGCATCGAGGTCGGGTCTGCCGTCATGAACATCCTGCAAGGGGGCGGGCCGATCGCCGCCGCCGAACGCATCGCCTACTTCTGCGCCCTGGAAGGCCTTCGCCCGGACCCGCGCCCCATCCATGTCGGCTTCAGCGCCGGCCGCTTCGATTACATGAACCGCGCCCACGGCTACGTCCCCCGTGACGACCTGGAATGCGCCGTCCCGTACCCTTTCCTGAAAGGCAAGATCTTCCACGAGGCCACCGAGATCTTTTGCCGCCTGCTCGCCGGCGAGACACTGAGCAGTGCCGACATCCCCGCCCGCACCATCACGGAGGCCGAATGCCGCACAAGCGAGGACTGGCAACGCATCCGTGCCGCCGGCGTCGCGGCGGCCGTCGTCGAACAGCGCCCCCCGTCCCCGAGCTTCGGGCCGACCGCCGCTGGCGGCGCAGGCAGTTCCATCATCCCCGACGACGACGATGGTGGCCCCGAAGGCCGCGACGCCCCCGACTTGGTCGACCATGTCGTTTTGCCCAAGCGCTTCGTCTTCGAGGCCCTGAAGATCGTGCCCCAAGACTGGGATCGCCGACTCCTGCATCTCGTCGCTGGCAGCCACGACCCGAGCATCGCCGCCCTTGCCAACAAGTACCTGCCCTGCCAGGTGGCAAACCTCAGCATCACGCCGCCCGAGATCATCGAGCGCACCCATGCCATCATGCGCACCATCTACCACAAAGACGGCGGGCCATGGCAACGCCGCATGATGCCCCGCACCGTCATGGTGTTCCTGAACGAGGAAGCCGGGTTGACGCCCGACGAGCGCCGCGAAGCTGCCAAGGCTGAAGCCAAGGCCGCCCTCTCGGCGTACTGGAACGCGCTCACCGGCACCCTGGACCCAGCCAAGATCGAACACGCCGCTGACAACGCGGTCATCGGCAACGCCGACGATGTGGCCGCGCAACTCGCTGCCCGGTACCACCGCGACGACCGCATGATGTTGTGGTTCGATTTCTTCAATCACGACTCACCCCGCGTCATCCGCAACATGGAGGCGTTCATGGAGAAGGTGGCGCCGCGCCTCACGAAGGTGGCCGCCTGATGCAACCGAGCATGGTCGCGGCCGGCCCGGGCTCCGAGCAGTTCCCGAAGACACCGCTGGGTGAACGCGAAGAGGGCATCCCCACCGGCCGTGACGTTGACTGGGAGCCGCTCATCGATTACCGCCGCAACGGCATCAGCGAGACCACCATCCACGGCGCCGTGGCCTGGGCGGTCGGCCAACCCGATGGACCGCCAAAGGTGTTGCACAGCTTCGGCGGTAACGTGTTGTGCTACGGCCGCAGCATGATGAAGCCCCTGATGATGAAGGTCTTCACCGATGTGCTCGCGGATTGCACGTGGGAACAGAAAGCCATCAGCGTCGCCAGCCATAACGGCGACGTCACCCACGTCGCCGCGGCCCAATCGCTTCTCCACGAGACCGAATGGGGTCTCATGCAGGCACCCCTTGATGTGCCACTCGTCCAGTTCGGTCGCCAGGTGCGCCGCCCCCGTCGCTGGTACCACACGTGCAGCGGCGAACACGCGGCGATCCTCAAGGGCTGCCGCGACATGGGCTGGCCCCGTATCGGCTACTTGCTGCCGCAGCACGAATGGTTCCAAGCCTACATGGCGGAAGTCCGACGCCACCTGGGCGCGGACTGGGAACCCCTGCGCGTCGCCCGCGACGGCTGTGGTCTTCCCACCCTGAGCAACACCGTCGCCGAACTGGCGAGCCTGTATGCCAGCCTTGCCGGCAAGCCGGATGAGGATTGGATCTGGGAAGCCATGGTACGCCACCCTGACCTCGTGGGCGGCTTCAACCGGCTCGACACGACCATCCTGAAATCATGCGGCGGCAAGGTCATCGCCAAGGAAGGCGCCGACGGCCTCCTGGGCATGGCCATTCAGCATCCAGATTACCCGCACGGCCTCGGGGTCGTCGTCAAGATCGCGCACGGGTGGAACAGCCAGGCGACGTGGTACATCGCGCGCGCCATCCTGGGCACGCTTGGCTTCGAGCTGCGCAACCCGTACAAACTGCACCGCCAGAAGGCGTTCATCGTCGAAGGCGTCGTGCCGCCTGCATTGTTGGACAAATTGGAGCAAGTGCCGACGTGGGATGAATGGGATCCGGACCTGGACCGCTGGTACTACGACTGGAAGGAGTACGTGTGATCATCAGCAACGTCGTCGACGGCGAGCCGACGCTGTCATGCGACGCCCGCACCCTCCACAACATCAACCCAGCGACCGGCGAGGTCATCGGCCAGATCCCCCGCAGCGGCGCCGACAACGTGGACCGCGCCGTCGCATGCGCCAAGGCCGCGCTGCCTGCGTGGGCCGCCCTGGGCCGCGATGCCCGCTGCGACATCCTTGATCGCATCGCCGACGGGCTGGAAGCCAGGCTCGATGAATTGGCGCGCATGGAGAGCGAAGACACCGGCAAGCCCATCGCCACCAGCACCACGCTCGACATTCCCCGCGCCGTGCGCAACTTCCGCTTCTTCGCCGACTACGCCCGGACGTTCGTCGATGAAGAACACCCCATGGAAAGCGGCCACAACCGAACCCATCGCAAACCGCTGGGCGTCGTGGGACTCATCACGCCATGGAACCTGCCACTGTACTTGCTGAGCTGGAAGGTGGCGCCGGCGCTGGCGATGGGCAACACCATCGTCGCCAAGCCCAGCGAGATGACGCCCCAGACCGCGACGGCCCTCGCCCGCATCGCCAAAGACGCTGGTCTGCCGGACGGCGTGCTGAACATCGTCCATGGCCTCGGACCCGAAGTCGGCCAGCCGCTGTGCGAGCACCCCGACGTGGCGGCCATCTCGTTCACCGGCGGCACCGCCACGGGCAAGATCGTGGCCCGCGCGGCGGCGCCCATGTTCAAGAAACTCAGCCTCGAGCTGGGCGGCAAGAATCCGACCATCATCTGCGACGACGTCGACATCGAGGCCGCCGTCGCGGGCGCGGTGCGGGCAGGCTTCACCAACACGGGCCAAGTGTGCCTGTGCGGCAGCCGCATCCTTGTCCACGAAGCCATCGCAGAGCCGTTCACCGAGCGCCTGATCGCCGAGGTCGCTGCCATGAAGGTCGGCGACCCCTTGGATCCAGCGACGCGCTTGGGTCCCGTCGTGAGCCGCGCCCACCTGGACAAGGTCGCGGCGTACCTGGAGATCGCGCGCCAAGAAGGCGGCACCGTCCATGGGGGCGGCAGGCCAGAGATGGGCCTCGCATTCAATGGCGGCGCCTGGCTGGAGCCCGCCGTCATCACAGGCTTGCCGCAGCACAGTCGCTGCGTCCAGGAGGAGATCTTTGGCCCCGTGGTCACCGTGCAGTCCTTTGCCGACGACGACGAAGCGGTCCGACTCGCCAATGGCGTCCAGTACGGCCTCGCTGCCAGCGTCTGGAGCGCCGACGACGCTCGGGCCCAGCACATCGCCGAAGCCCTGGATACTGGAATGGTCTGGATCAATGACTGGCTCGTGCGCGACCTACGCGTGCCGTTTGGTGGCATGAAACAGAGCGGCGTCGGCCGCGAAGGGGGCCGGTGGAGCCTGGAGTTCTACTCAGAGGCCCGCAACATCTACATCGCCGATGCCGCGCCGTGAATCGCCGCTTTGACCTCGCCCGTTGTGTAGCATCTACCCTGCGGGGATTCGATCCGCGCCGTCGCGGTCTGAGGAATGCGGCGGTACCCGGCGTGCAGGTACCGCCGCATCCCGGGCCTGACCTAGGCCGACTTCTTCTTGGCCACCACAGCCATCACGATGACCGCGACGAGCGCCGCGAGCACCCACCACGCCCATGCGTGGGAGCTAACCAGGCTAGGCGCACGTTCGACCGACTGGGTCTCGGCGGCGTTCCAGCCAGGCATGTCTGTCGGTTCGGACTCATACTGCGCCTGCCCTGAGCCGTCAGCCAGGAAGTACGTCAGTTTGTAGCTCGTCGTCATCTTGCCGCTGGCATCGATGAAACCGCGGTCGTCGGGGCCCATCGTAGCGATCAGCACCCAGGGGCTGTTCTTGGCCCAGACCTGGTAGCCTGCGGCGCCGGGGACAGCGGTCCACGACACCACGTTACCTTTCTTCGAGTGCTGCACCGTCACGTGCTTCGTGGCGTCGAACGAGTTCGGTCCGACGCTCGTCACGACCTCGACCGCGGGTACCTCCGGGGTCTCGAAGACCGCGGGGGTTTCAGGTGCGGCCGGGACGACCGGGGTCTTGACTGCCGCACCACCACCGCCACCGCGGCGGGGGATGGTCGTTGCGGCCACGCAACCAGAGGCGTTCACGACCGCGTTGTTGGCGGTGTTGGGGCACAGATCGTCTTGGTCGTTGACGCCGTCGCCATCGCTGTCAAGCAGTTGAAGCGCCGCGCAACCAACCGTGTTGACCAGCGCTCCGGCTGCGGTGCCGGGGCATCGGTCCTCTTGGTCGTTGACGCCGTCGTTGTCGCTATCGAGCAACTGGAGGGCACTGCAACCGTTCGAATCGACCTGGGCGCCCAGCGCCGTGCCCGAGCACAGGTCCGAGCCGTCGTCGAGAACACCGTCCCCGTCGCGGTCCAACTGTTGGATCACGCTGCAGCCGTCTGCGTCGACACCTTCGCCGCTCGGGGTGTTGGCGCAGAGGTCTGCGCCGTCCATGACGCCGTCAAGGTCGGTGTCGGTTTGGGTTGCGAGGCCGCAGCCGTTGTCGTCGGTGACTTCGCCGCTCGGGGTGTTGGCGCAGA
>JBFJNL010000048.1:0-14875 GCA_041618195.1 Thermoplasmatota archaeon
CCCGTCGGCGCCGACGGGGGCCTGGCGACGCCGGGGGCCGAGACCCCAAAGATCTGCGACCGCAAAAAAAGAGCCACCGGCGCACCCACCGTCACGCTCAGCGAGACCCCACAAACCCCCAGTTCGCCCGGGAAATCCCCACCAGGACTCCGCGACGGCCCCCCACCATCCTTTTATCCAATCTCGAAGTGAAGCGACACGTGAGTGAAGACAAGGACAACACCGACATGGGAGACCGCGACATCGTCGCAGCCCCGGTCGCCACCGGCAGCAAGGCGGCCCGCAAGGCCGACCGTGCCGCCATGGCCCAAGCTCGAGCCATCCAGAGCGGTGAAGCCGACGACGGCCCCATCCGCTACCGCCTGCCCGACCACAAGAACAAGGAACTGTTCGCCATCGCCGACCAGCTTCTTGGGGCCAGCAAGATGATCGTGATGTGCGAAGACGGCAAATCCCGCCTCGCCCGCATCCCCGGCAAGATGAAGCGCCGCCAGTGGATCAAGCCCGGCGACCTCATCATCGTCAAGCCGTGGGACATTGACGACGAGAAGTCCGACGTCAAGCACCGCTACTTGCGCATCCAGTCGCAGCACTTGTCCCGCCGCGGTCTCATCCCGGCACTGCTCGACCACGGATTCTGATGCACCACACGCAGCGCTTCGGAGGGGACGACCCGACGTCAAATCCCTCGCTGAGCGCTACTCCACTCACACACGCGGCCTTGGCCGCAACCCCGTCGCCCATGGGCGACATGCACTTCGGTGCGGCGATGGCCTTGGCCGTCGTGATCCCCCAGCCCGCTGATATCCCAGCGCAGCGCCCCGTTCGCGGTAGGGCCTTGCCTTGAGCGACGACAGTACCGAGCACGAAGTCGACTGGGCCGAGCCGCTCCTTGAATGGGACGAACCGGAGGAGCTTGAGCAGGTCGCCAGCAACGACGAGTGGGCCTTCCAACAGGCCGACCGGATGATCAAGAAGCTGAAGGGACGCGAAGGCAAGGATCGCCGCACGGAAGGCGAGGTCTTCGACCATCAGACCTTGATGACGCTGCACAAATTCCTGTCCAGCGGCGTCTTGCGCAGCCTCGATTATCCCATCAGCACCGGCAAGGAGGCCAATGTGTTCCGCGGCACGACGCCCACCGGCGCCCACGTGGCGGTGAAGATCTACCGCACGAACACGGCGACGTTCAAGCACGTGCTGCAGTACATCCAAGGGGACGACCGCTTCCAGGGCGTCACCGGCGACAAGCGCAGCCTGGTCCACGCGTGGGCGCAGAAGGAATACCGCAACCTACTACGGATGCGGGACGCCGGCGTCGACGTGCCTGAACCCATCAAGGTCCTGCACAACGTGCTCGTCATGGAGTTCATCGGCACGCCGGAAGGCGCGTGGCCGCAGTTGAAGGACATCGGCCGCCTCGAGAAGGCCCAAGCGGAGCGGTTCTGGAAGAAGATCCAGGATGACTACGTGGCGATCTTCAACAAGGCCAAACTGGTGCATGCCGACATCAGCGAGTACAACATCCTGGTCGAAGGCTCCGGCACGAAGGCCGAGCGTGTCCGCGTCATGGACGTGGGCCAAGCAGTCCTGACCAACCACCCGATGGCGTGGGAGTTTCTGGCCCGCGACATCACCAACCTAGCGAATTACTTCCGCCGCATGCGCGTCGACGTCGACGAAGCGGCATTCAAAGCGCGCCTGGAGATTCCGGCGTGATAGGAGGAAAACCATGACTTTTGTCCGCATCCCAAAAGATCGCCTGGCCGTCGTGATCGGCGAAAAGGGCGCGACCCGTAAGCTCCTCGAGCGCCGCAGCCGCCTCAAGCTCGAAGTCGACACCGAGAACAACGAGGTGCACATCCATGACGAGGAAGGCGCTGATCCGCTGATGGTCATGAAGATGAAGGACATCGTCAAGGCCATCGGTCGCGGCTTCAGTCCAGAGCACGCCACGCGCCTGTTCGCGGACGACGTGTACCTTGAGCTCGTGGATATCCATGAGTTCGTCGGCAAGCAGAAGAACCACGTGCAGCGCGTCGTCGCCCGCATCATCGGCGCCGAAGGTAAGACCCGTCGCATCATCGAGGACCAGACGGGCTGCGATCTGGCCATCTACGGCCACACCGTCGGCGTCATCGGCGACATCGACCACATCCAGGATGCGCGCCAGGCAGTCACCATGCTGCTCGGCGGCAGTGAGCACAGCAGTGTGTACCGCTTCCTTGAGAAGAAGCGCCGCGCCGCCCGCCGTGCTTCGTCCGAACTCTGGTAAGCCCAGCAGGGCCGGCCTAGCTAAGGCAGCCGTCGCGCCGGCGGCCCCGCCGCTCCGGCGACGATGTCAATCCTTGCGCTTTTCACCCACCTTGAGCTGGACCGTTTTGTGAGTGAAGGCGTAGCCGCGACCGACAAGCCTGAAGTGCCGCCCGTGACGATGGCCGATTACCGTGCGACGGCCGGCCTGTTGCTGGCGTTCGTCGTGACGCAGGTGCTGGCGGTGTTGTTCGCCAAGCCCAGCATCGATGCGGGCCTGCAGGCGTTCGAGGACAGCGGCGACCCGCTGAACATCGTCTACTACATCATTCTCCTCATCGCGTTCACGTTCCTCATCCTGTGGTTGAACAAGCGCGGCATCAAGTGGGCGATCCAGGGTATCATCCTGCTGGCCGTCGGCTCCACCGTGATGTACGTCATCGCGCCGCTGCTGTTGACCTACGATGTAAGCAGCGCATTGAGTTGGGGCATCGGCGCGGCCATCGGCGGCGGCTCCGTGTTGTGGCTCTACATCAAGCCCGAATGGTACGTGGTCGATCTGGTCGGCGTGCTCGTCGCCTCCGGCGCGGCAGCGATCTTTGGGATCAGCCTGGAGCCGTGGCTCGTCGTCATGATGCTGGTCGCGCTCGCCGTCTACGACGCCATCGCGGTGTACAAGACGCGCCATATGCTCAGCCTGGCCGACTCGGTCATCGAACTGCGCCTGCCGGTGCTGCTCGTCGTGCCCAAGTCCAAGGGCTACTCGTTCCTGCATGAGGCGGCCAAGTTCAAGGAGGCCAACGCGGAGAACAAGGAAGACCGCGAGGCGTTCTTCATGGGCCTTGGCGACCTCGTCATGCCCACCATCCTCGTCGTCTCGGCACTGACCTTCGGCGTCGGCATCGAGCCTGTGCTAGGCGCGGCCGTGGGTACCCTCGTCGGCTTCGGTGTCCTGATGGGCTTCGTGCTGAAGGGCAACCCGCAAGCCGGCCTGCCGCTACTCAACGGCGGCGCCATCGTCGGCTTCCTGCTCGGCCTCTACGTCTCGACCGGCTCAATCATCTTCTGGTGAAGACTCGAGCAACGGCGCCAGCACACCGTGCACGACGGCCGCGTCGGTGACGGTACCGGGTAGTCGGACCTCATTGTGGCCTTCCAACCGGAGCACCGTGCTATCCCGGACGCCCCGGGCGTAGGGGTCGATGCGGCGCAGCACCGTCAGGCGTAAGCCATGGTACTTGCCCGTGAGGTCGGGGTACATGCCACTGGCTTTCTTGACCAGCCCCAGTCCCTTGGCCATGGTGCGCCAGCGCGCCACCTTGAGGACGATGAGCAGGCCGCCTCCTGCGGCAGGGACGAGGGCGCCGCAGATGGCCAAAAGGAAGCCGATGGCGTAATTGTCGGCCAGGGCGGCCATGACGAAGAACACGAGGCTGATGGCGAGCAAGGGGACGTAGAGGGTCCAGCGGCGCACGGGTTCGCAGGTGGCCGGTGC
The DNA here is from genome assembly GCA_041618195.1 of Thermoplasmatota archaeon. Lineage (GTDB taxonomy): Archaea > Thermoplasmatota > E2 > JACPAO01 > JAHFTW01 > JBFGSX01. The sequence goes on from JBFJNL010000048.1 coordinate 3,749, forward strand.
CTCAAGGCTTCTCCGGGCGGGCCTGCCCATCTTGCAGGCGCCAGATCCTGTCACCGAGCCGACGCGCTTCATGTTCGTCGTGCGTCACCCACAATGCCGGGATGTTCTGGCTGCGCACCAGATCCTGGACGCGGGTCCCAAGGTCGTCGCGCAGGCTGCGGTCTAGTGCGGAGAACGGCTCATCCAGCAAGACGGCGCGCGGTTTGGCGGCGAGGGTCCGTGCCAGTGCGACCCGTTGCCGTTGGCCACCCGATAGTTCATCGACGCGGTCGGTCGCGCGCCCGGCGAGGCCCACCATGTCAAGCCAGCGCTCCGCCTCTTCCCGGCGCTCAGCCCGGGGGACGTCGCGGTAGCGCAAGCCGAACGCCACATTGTGCCAGACATCGAGGTGTGGGAACAACGCCGGTTCCTGGAACAACAGACCGATGTGGCGGCGGGCCGGCGGCAACCCGTCTAGCGCGTCGCCATCGAGTGCGACCGTGCCAGAATCCGGTGTCTCGAGCCCGGCGATGCAGCGCAGGACGGTCGACTTGCCGACGCCGCTGGGCCCGAGCAGGAAGCCGGATTCGCCTCGCGCCACCTCGAGGCCGACGTCGCGCAGCAGCGGCGCCCCATCATACGTGAAGCGAAGTCCGTCCACGCGCAGACTCATCGCAGGCTCCTGCCGCTGGCTTCGACCGTGATATAGGCCGACGCAGCCAATGCCATGAGCAGTCCAGACAGGGCCACAGCTTGGGCACGCATGAGGGGGTTGAAGGAGGCTGGGCCTCCGAGCTTGTCGATCCAGATGGACAGCCCGGCGTTGTCGGCGCTCATCAACAGCAGGCTGGCACCGAAGTCACCGAGGCTCATGGCCACCGCCAGACCCAAGGCGGCGGCGAGCGGAGCGCGAAGGGTCGGCATGTGGATGCGCCACCATACATCGAACGGCCCGGCACCGAGAAGGCTGGCGGCCTCGTCGAGGCGGCCGTCGAGTTGTTGGATGGCCGGAAGCATGGCGCGGGCCGTGAACGGGAAGGCGACAAGGGCATGGGCGGTGATGATGAGCAGGCGGGCACGGCTGGGGTCGACGACGAACGCGACGCTGGTGCTCAGCACGATGCCGAAGCCGATGAGGAGGCTGCTCGTACCGAGCGGCAACGCCGCGATGCCCTCGGCGATGGTGCGGGCCCACGGATGCAGGCGTCGCACGCCATAGGCGAGCATCATGGTGAGGACGATGGCGATGGTGGCGCTGGCGGCCGCGTACAACAGACTGAGGCGCAGCGCCGGCCCGAGGGCGAATCCGACCGGGTGCGCCGCATCGGTGAGTGCCCGCCATGGTTCGAGGCTCCACTGGCCTGCGACCTGGAACCCTCCGACGAGGACCGCGAGCGCGGGCAGCATGCCAAGGCCCGTCAATCCGGCGGCCAGCACGCGGCGGCGACGCGAGGCGAGCGCGGGCTCCCGGCCTTCGGGTGCCAAGCGGACCTGGTGCCGGATGACCCATTGGTAGCCCAACAGCAATGCCACGTTGGCGGTGAGTTGCATGGCGCCCAAGACGGCGGCGCGATCGTATTGGGGCACGACACCGCGCAGGTTGTCGTACAGCATGGTCTCGAACGTGGCGATGGTCTCGCCACCCATGTACAAGACGACGCCGAAGCTGGTGAAGCTGAACAGGAACACCAGTAAGGCGACGGAGCCGATGGACGGCGCGAGCAACGGCAAGGTGGTGCGCCGGAAGGCGTGCCAGCGCGACGCGCCTAGCAACTGCGCGGCCTCTTCAAGCCGCTGCGGCCGGCGCTCCAAGGCAGCATGCAGCAGGCGGGCGGCGAAGCCGTAGTTGTAGTAGGCGTGGGCGATGGCGACAGCCCCGAGAGGGCCGACGGTTCCCAGGACATCGAGTCCGAGCAGACGGTCGCTCCATCCGCCGGCGCCGAGCACCGCTTGGATGCCGAACACGATGACGAACACCGGCAGCACGAACGGTGCGGCGTGGATGGCCATCTCGACGCGGCTCCAGCCCCAACGTCTGTTGTGGTGCAACCACGCGAGGGGGACGGCGGCGGCGAAGGTCAAGGCGACGCTCAACAAGGCCATCAGGATGGCTCGCGCCACGCGCCGTTGCACGTACGGATGGGTCAGCGCCCAACGCCAGGCATCGAGGTCCCCGGCGCCGAGGGTGGCGGCCAGCGGGCGGAAGAACGCCACGGCAAGGAACGCCGCGGGGACCACCAGCCAGGCCGCCTGCCGCTTCATGCGCGCTTGGCAGTGTAGAGGTCGGTCCAGGCCACGATCCACGAGCGCATGCGGGCACCGACCACTTCGGCCGGCAGGGTGGCCGGGACGAAGGTGCCGGGTTCGGGGGCGTTGTCACCGAAGACGGCGACGACGCTGGCGTCGACCTCGGGGTCGGAGACGACGGGGTAGATGGCGTTGTACTCGGCGGCGAGCATCTGGAACTCGTCGGTGAGGGTGAACTCGATCCACGCTTCGGCGGCCGCGCGTTGCTTTGTGCCTTCGAGGATGCCCATGGTCTGGATCTGTTGGAACGTCGACTGGGGCGAGGTCATGACGGTGTTGAGCGGGTCGCCGCCGTAGAACGCCTCGTATGCCGGGCTGGTGGTGTAGCTGGTGACGATGGCCTTGTCGCCTTTGCTGCCGGCCTCCCATTGACCGTAGCCGCCGCTGAAGCGATCGACGTACGCTTCCGTCCAGCCGCTCGTGATGGTGACGTCGTTCTCGAGCAGGTCTTCCCAGTAACCAAGGTAGCATTCTTCACCGAACGCGGCGACAGTGGTGATGAGGAAACCGAGGCCCGGGCTGCTGAAGCGCGGATCTTCGGTGACGAACTGGTCGGCGTGAGCGACCAGGTCCCCCAGGTCATCCACGGCGATGCCCGAGCGGGGGTCGACGTTGATGGCGATGTAACCCATGTCGACGGGCGTGGCCAGCCAGGCACCGTCGGTCGGGATGAATCGGTAGGCATCGATGACCCGCTCACCCAGCAGGGGCGTGTAGGGTGCGAAGATGTCGCTGGTCTCGGCCTGGACCATGAGCGCGTTGTCGACGCCGTACAGGATGTCGAAGCTGCCGGACTGGCGGTCTTGGACGGCGAGTTGCATGGCGGTGCCGGCATCGTCGGCGCCGAAGTGCGTGACGGTGGCGTTGGTGAGCGCTTCGAAGGCCAGCTTGGCCGGCTCGAAGGCGTAGTCGAAGGCGCCGTGGTCGAGGATACGCACAGGGGCACCGTGCAGGTCGGGCCAGTGGGTGCCGTCGAAGCCCATGTCCGCGTAGGCGGTGCGGGTGTTGGCGGCGAAGTCATGGGGGGCCGGGCTGGCGACGGGCGCGCCTTCGCTGGCCACGTCGACATCCCTCCAGCAGTCGTCTTGCAGGTCGCCGGGGGTGAAGCACCCGGCAAGGACGGTCGTGAGCAGTACGGTAGCGATGATGGCGGTCTTCATTGGGGCACCTTGGATGCGATGGAGAGGATGGTGTCGACGACGCTCTGAGCGTCAGGGCCGGCGACGTACAGGCACGCCTCGTAGCCGATGGCGCCGGGGTCGTGGACGATGCGGGGCGCGTGGTGGGCCTGGGCCAGGAACAGGGTCTCCCGGTCGCCCTCGCCGTCGAGCGTGCGGTGCGCGCCGGCGACGGCTGCGATGGCCGGACCGCCGCGGATGTTGGCGATGGCGTGCAACGTCTTGTCGTGTTGGCGCAAGGCCAGCAGACAGTTGGCGAGGTGGCGGCTGGCGCCCCAGGCGGGGGCGGCAGGGCGCAGGAGGTTCTTGTCGGCGGCGACGATGCGCGCCGGGTAGGCGAGCACATCTTGGATGGTGCTGGCGTCGGCGGTGGCGCGGGCGATGTTGAGTCCGACTTGGGGCATGATGGCCATGGGCGCGGCAGCCAACAGTCGGCGTTCGGCGCTGAGCAGATCGGCCATGGCTTCGTCGCCGTGGGCGTGCGGCGGGGCCAGGGTGGCGCACCAGTGGCTGTCGGGGGCGGCGTCGTCGGTCAGTGAGGCGACCAGATCATCGGCCAGTCGCAGGACCAATGGGTCGGCTTCTTGCTGCTGGACGTAGCGGCTGACCATCGCCTGGCTGACGCCGAGGGCGGCGGCTGCGCGGGTCTGGCTCCAGGTCACGGCGACCAGCCGGCGGGCCGCTTCCGCGCGGACGCGCGGGAACACGTCTTCTGCAAGGTGGAAGCAAGCCGGCAGGGCCACGGAGCCGCCGACACAGACCGCCCATAAATGAGTGATGGCTGTTGATGCATGATGCATAGCCCGGTGTGGGGTGGGGCAAGGACACCTTGCCCTCACAGCCCCTCGGCCCCGGCCCCGCAGGGGTCGCCCGACATTGTCCCCATGGCCCTTACCCCATCGGCGACCCGAAACATGACTGCTGTGCGGCTACGCGTACTGTTCTCCCTGACCGTGTCCCCCATGGTCCTCAGCGCCATCGCCCTCATCGTCCTCGTCGTCGCCCCCCTCGGCGGCATCCCGGCGAGCCGCGACGGGCTAGCGGCGGCGCTCGAAGAACGCAATGCCATCCATGACTACGCCGTGGCGGTCGAGCAGGACACGTTCGCGGTCCTGGGGCGTCTTGAGGGCCGCGCTCCGATGGCCGCCTCGACCGCGGCGATGGCGCGCTGGCACGACGTATTGGACCGGCGCCAGACCCCCCAGCAACATGTCGCGGTCCAAGAAGAGGCCGCCGCCGCCCACGCACAACTCCTGGCCGCCGCCACGGGGCCCGACCATGATAGCGTACCGCCGGCGTTCAACGCGGCGCTGGAAGCGGCAGGGGCAGGGCTTCAGGCGGTCAACGACCTCATCGACACCCGCCTTGGCACGCTGGCCGCATCGGCGCCGAGGATCATCGCCGTCGACCCGGCCATCAGCGAGGCGAACCAGCACCTGACCACCGACCGCGCGATGGCCCGCTACGCCCGTAGCCTGGGGCAGCTAGGCGTCGAGCTCGCCGTCGCCGACATGGCCGACAAAGGTCGGGTCCAGCTTGCGCTCATCGACGCCGAGCGCGTCGGCCAACTCGCCGCCGCCACCGGGCACCCGGCAGCCCCACACGCCAACACGTTCACCCTTTCCGCGCTCAGCCGCGCACAGGCCCTGATCGACAACGATGAATTCGGCCCTGACGCCCTGGCCGAACTGTGGCCGCTCCTGGAAGCCGCCCTCAGCTCATTGGAGGACATCCGCCGCAGCGAGGGTGAGGCCCTGGCCAGCAACCTCCAATCCATCTCGGACCGAGCCGCCGCTGCAGCGTGGGCCGCCGGCGTCATCGTCATCGGACTCGCGGCGGCCGCCCCCGTCGCCGGCTGGGCCTTGACGCGGCGTGTGCTGCGCCCGGTCCTGGCACTGCATCGCGCAGCGGACGCCACCACCAGCGAGGACCCGTCTGAACTCGAGGCCACGGCGGCCGCCGACGAGGTAGGCGACCTGACCCGGTCTTTTGCAGACATGACGCGGCGCGTCAATGCCACGACCCAACAATTGCGGGCGGCGCTGGAAGAATCGAACCTCGCGCGCGAGGCCCTACAACGATCACTCGAGAAGCTCTCGGAAGCCGATCAATTGCGCCAGCACATCCTCAACACGGCAAGCCACGAACTCCGCACGCCCCTCACGCCGATCCGCATCCACATGAAACTGCTGGCCGACGAGACCCAAGGCCCACTGACCGCCAAACAGCAGCGGTCCCTGGACGTGTTGGACGCCAACCTGACCCGCCTCGTCAGCGTCATCAGCGAGATGGCGCAGATGCATGAGCTGCAAGCCGGCAACGCACCGATGCACATGACCAACGTGGACATCACAGAGGTGGCGCAGACCGCGTGCCTGGCCGCCCGCAGCGCCATGGAGGCGGCCCACATAGACCTGGTCTGTGAGGCAAGCGGACCCGTCGTCGCCCATGCGGACGCAGCCAAACTCACCCAGGCTCTGGAGATCGTCCTGGACAATGCACGCCTCTACACGCCCGCCGGCGGCACCGTCACAGTACGGGTCCGGGCGGACCGGCGCATCGAGGTATCCGACACGGGCCGCGGCATGGCATCCGAGGACGTGGCTCGCCTGTTCAGTCCGTTCGAACGGGGCATGGGGCAGCAACACGATGCCCCCGGAGCCGCCGGACTCGGCCTGGCCATCGCACGGGCCATCATGGAGGGCATGGGCGGGACGATCACCGGACGCAGCGACGGCCTCGGCCTCGGCAGCACATTCGTGCTGGCACTGGACGAGCCCAGTCTTTAGGGGAACCTGTCGTGGCCCGCCTGTGCCTGCAGCCCTCGTCACGGGTGCCAGTCGTGGCATCGGTGCCGCCATCGCCCGCCGCCTGGCGGCCGACGGCTTCGACATCGCCATCCACTACCACCAGGACGCCGAAGGTGCCGCAGCCACCGCCGACGCCGTCAGGGCGCTTGGCCGTGAAGCCGCCATCTATCAGGCGGACCTGGGCGACCTCGATGCGGCTGCCTCGTTGGCGGCCACGGTGGCGCAGCGTTTCCCGGAGCTCGCCGTGTTCGTCAACAATGCCGGCATCTACCAGCGCACATCGCTGGCCGACATGGCCGCCGATGACTGGCGGCGCACCATGAGCATCGACCTTGATGGCCCCGCCATCCTGTCCCAGGCGCTTGCCCCATGGCTGGCGGCGCGCCCGGATGCGGCCATCGTCCACATCAGCAGCATCGTCGCGGTGCGTGGCTCGACGCACGGAGCCCATTACACGGCCGCCAAAGCAGCCTTGCTGGGCCTGGCCAAGGCGCAGGCCCGGGAATGGGCGCCGCTGCGGGTCAACGCCGTGTGCCCAGGTTACATCGCCACCGACCTGCTGGCCCAGGACACCCCTGAGCGCCGCGCGGCGCGGGCCAACGAAGTCCCGATGGGGCGCGTCGGGACCCCCGAGGACGTCGCCGGCGTGGTCGCATTCCTGTGCTCCAAGGACGCAGGCTACGTGACGGGGCAGACCCTGCACGTCAATGGCGGCTTGTGGATGGGCTGAAAACCCGGCGATATCAGGAGGGAACGGATGAAATACCGGCCGTGCCTGCTCAGATTGGGGATGCACCTTGGATACTGAGGTCACGAATTTCATCAATCTGCCCGTGTACACGAACAAGGGCAACTACGTCGGGGTTGTCCAGAACGTCATCTTGGATCTGCCCAACCGCCGCGTCGGCAGTCTACTCCTGACGCGCACCAACACCAAGATCGTCGAAGGCGGCCACAACGTCGCCGTCCCGTACCGCTGGGTCAGCGCCACGGGCGACATCATCATCCTCAACAACTTCCCCAGCAAGGTCGTCGCCCACGCCGGCGAAGGCGATGCTGAGATGGAAGACGAACTGACGGCCTGAACGCCCTCAGATCACGTCGAGCGTAGCACCTTCAGCTGCGCTTAGGGCGGCCCCAACTCCCCAAACGGGTGCCGTTTTGGACACGTCAAGCGAGCCGCTAGGCCGGATCGTCAGAATCCGAGGACCAGAACATTGACAGGTTCAGGTTTTCCTTTGATGATTCGCCTCGCAGCCCGCTGCGCTTATGAGGGCCTACCTGTCGGGCGGCATTGTGTCCACCAAGGACCTCGTCGCGCGCCGGCTCCTAGGCATCGAAATGTCCGGGATCCGCAAGATGTTCGAACTTGCCGGGACCGATTCGGTCAACATGGGCCTAGGGGAACCGGATTACGAGCCTGCCCCCCATGTCCGCCAGGCGTTGTTCGATGCCACGAACGAGGGCAAGAACGGCTACGGCCCCAGCCTCGGCCTCCCGCGTCTGCGCGAAGCCCTGGCCCACCGCATCGCCGATTACCGCCACGAGAACGTCGCCGCCGAGAACATCATCGTCACCAGCGGCGCCACGCAGGGCCTCATGGCCATCTGCCAGACCTTCATCGACCACGGTGACGAGGCCCTCGTGCCCGACCCCGGGTTCGTCTTGTACGACGCCCAGACCCGCATCTGCGGCGGCTTCCCCATCCATTACTCCCTGCGCCCCGAGAACGGTTACAACCCGGATCTCGAGGAGATCAAGGAGAAGATCACCCCGCGCACGAAGCTCATCTTCGTGAACACGCCTGGCAACCCGACGGGTGCGTGCATGAACCGTGACGAAGTGCGCGCCATGGCCGAGGTCGCCGAAGACCACGACATCATGGTCGTGGCCGATGAGGTGTACGACTTCCTGACGTACAACGGCGACCACCACTCGTTCCTGTCCCATATGGACAACGTGATCTGGACCAATTCGTTCAGCAAGACCTTCGCCATGACCGGCTGGCGCCTGGGTTGCATCGCCACTCGCCGCGACTACGTCAAGGCGATCGAGACCATGCACTACTACACGGTCGCCTGCCCGCCGACGCCCATCCAGTGGGCCGGCATCGCAGCCCTCGAGGGCCCGCAGGACCAGACCGAGGAGATGAAGGTGGAGTTCCGCAAGCGCCGTGACGTCATCACCGAGCGCATCCAGGCCATCGACGGCCTCCACATGGAGCCCCCGGGCGGCGCCTTCTACGCCTTCCCGCGCTTCGACTTCGACATCTCCAGCGCCGACCTGGCGCTCAAGCTGGCCAAGGGCGGACTCATCTCCAGCCCCGGCAGCGCATTCGGGCCGCTCGGTGAGCACCACCTGCGCTTCAGCTACGCCTGCAGCATCGACGACATCAACCGCGGCATGGACATCCTGGCCGAGACCGTCGCCGACCTGCCGCTACGGGCGAAGAAGCTGCGCTGGTAATCCCTCCATCTTCGTGGGCATTGGCCAATCCAGCGTGCAGCACGCCGGCCGCCGGGGGTGCGCCGGCTTGGGCGCCGGAGGTCTGTCCTCGCCGATGCCGCAGCGTGCGTCGTTGAAGCACGTCACCTTCGAAACGCTCGGCGACGCCAAGAGCGCCGACTGCCGCCGCCATGCGCCTAGCTAGGCCAAACAGAGGCGGAGCGCGCCGGAGGGCACCGTCGAAGAACAAAAGGGGGGGTGAGAAAGGCTCCGAGCGAAGCGGTCCTACACCACGGCAAAGAAGGGAGGAGGAAGGGGAAGAGACTCCTAGCGAAGCGCTGGAAAGTGGGCCACAGGATTCGGGCCCTGCACGCACCGTTGCGCTTTCAGCTACGGGTGACGCTGATCTCGAACCGGACATCTTGGCCGCCGAAGGCGACCGTGATGACCTGGAACGCATCGTAGCGCACCGTTTGGCCGGCCTGCTGGATCTCGTAGCCGTCCACGGTCACGTTGTACGTGCCCGGGGCGAGCGTCAAGACCGCTTCGGCCTGTGCGTTGCTGGTACCTTGGCGGGCGGCGCCGGTCGCCGGCGTGACCGTGAAGGGGATCTGAGAGATCGGCCCGTCTTGGTCGCGCAGGGCGAAGGTCACCTGGCTGGGCGTCGCGGCCAGGGTCACGTTCTGGACCTTGACCTCACCGCTGCCGAGCGTCATGGTGCGCGTGGCGTCGGTGTAGCCGTCAGCGGTCACGGTCATCGTGACGCTGCCCGGTTGCAGGCCACTGATGGCGTACATGCCGTCAGCGCCAGTGGTGACGTTGTTGCCGTTGATGCCGACGATGGCACCTGCGACCTCTTCGCCGGCCGTGTAGGCCCCGTCGCCGTTGATGTCGCGGAACACGACACCGGTGGCGCCAGCGCGGCTGACGACCAGGTCGGCGCCGGTGATGCTGTGGCCACCGTTGGCCTGGGCGACCGTGAACTGGTAGCGAGCGTCGTCGCTGCTGGCCAGATCGACACCGGCACTGCGGGCCACGAGGGTCAGGTCGTTGTTCTGCGAGAACGGCGCCTTGACGCTGTAGGTACCATCGGCCGCCGTGACACCGACCGCGTGGGACGCGCCCATGCCGTCGACGAAGCTGACCGCGATGCCTTCCATCGGGCTGCCACTGTCATCAGTGACGGTGCCGGTGACGTCGACGCCGCGGTAGTACTGCAGCAGCTTGACGAGGGAGAAGTCGTTGCTGACCCCGCCCTCGGCGATGGCGCGCCAGTGGGTCAGGCCTTGACCGCTGGTGAAATCGGTCTGGGCGCTGCCGAAGGCCTTCGCGTACAGCGTGTTGAAGAACGCTGCCGTCGGGCTGGCCGTGAACTGCACCTGGATGCCGTTCTGGCCACCTTGCAGCGCGGCGCCCTTGGGGTAGGCGAGGCCACCGATGACCTCGTACTCGCGGCCGTCGGCGGAGACGATCCGGGCTTCGGGGAGGCGGTAGCTGTCACCCTTGGCGTCGATGGCGTATTGCTGGACGTCGAGGCTGAGGCCGCTGGACTGCGACACGTACCGGTAGGCGACGAAGGCGTCCGGGTTCTTGTTGCCCAGGAAAGCCGGGGCGTAGAAGATACCGGGGTTGTTCGCGCTGAAGGGGTACATGCGGGCATCGACACCGAGGTATTCGATGCGCTTGCCGGAGGCGTCCATGATGGCGTTGTACAGGTCGAAGACCTCGTCGCCGCTCATGTCGATGGCGCCGGCGAGCAGTGCCATCTCCGCTTCGCGGCCCTTGGCCGGGCCGATGCCCAGCAAGGACTCGTCGACGGCGGCCAGAGCATCGCGCACGGCGGGCGTGTAGCCGTTGCCGTTGGCGAAGTAGTCCGTGTTGGCGATGAGCAGCAAGAGCCAGCCCATGGCTTCCTGTTCGGATTCGGCGCTCAGCACACGACCGGCTTCGCGGTAGTGGTTCTGGAACGGATCGGCGACGGTCGGGTGGAGACCGAGGTCGGTGGCCCAGTGACCGTAATCCCACCAGGCGACGAACGCCGGGCGGTCTTCGAGCGCCACGTCCGTGTCGAGGGTCGCCAGGTGCTGGAAGACATCGAGCCAGCCATTGTCCTTGACATCGAAGTCGATGCCGAAGGCGCCGAGGTGGTCTTTGCCTTCGTCGACTTCTGCGGGCGTGGCCGCGTCGACACCGAGCCAGACGTTGGGCAGGATGATGAACAGGGCCAGGAGCACGGCGCCACCGGCGCTGCGCATGTCCAGGCTCTTGATGGCCGCGGACACTTGGTTCTGGCCGTGGGCGCGGCGGAAGCGCTTGCGCACACCCTCGAAGCCGAGGCCAGCGATGACGCTGGTCATGATGCCGCCGCACAGGATGGCGAAGACCGGGGCCGCGTTCATGATGAAGCG
>JBFJNL010000049.1:0-14048 GCA_041618195.1 Thermoplasmatota archaeon
ACCGCTGAGCAGCCACGCTCTACAGGATAAACGCTGAAAGCATCTAAGCGTGAAGCCTACGTCAAGACGAGGCAACGTAGGACCCCCGTAGAAGACGGGTTTGATCGGAGGGGGGTGTACGCACCGAGGCAACGAGGTGTTCAGCCCGCCCTTACGAAAAGTCCATACTGACCTTACTGAATGCGAACCAGCAGAATCGGCTTTCTGCTTCCAAAAGACTGCGTATGCACGTGTCAATCGACGCGGAACAAACCTAGGATGGTTTGTTGCCGCGTCCCATCACTATAGTGGTGGGACGGCCATAGTGACCTGGATCACCTGTTCTCATCCCGAACACAGAAGTTAAGCAGGTCCACGTGAGAACTTGTACTGTTGTGCGCGAGCCAACGGGAAACTCTTTCGCTGTCCACCACTCCCCCTCCATCTACGCTCTGGCGTAGCTGAATGCCCTTGGGGCACCCTCTTTCTTGATTTGCCCCCGGCGCCGGTTGGCGCCGAGTGATCCTATGGTAGGACTCTCGCGGTTTTGTCCGCATGGAAATCTGCGCATGTCGTGTCCCCAGTGTAAACTGGATACCGTCAAGGACGCCGAGGACCGAGCGGCCGTCAATCGTGCCCGCGGCGACGTGGGGAACATTGGCCGCATGGAGGATATCAACCTGCATTACCCGTGGCAACGGGATGCATTCGAGTCCTGGACCGACCACGGTCGGGTCGGGTTGGTGGCACTATCATTGGGTCTACCAGTAGGTGATCTGCCGTTCGCCGTCATGGCGGACCAGGTCAACGCCAATCAATCGACCAACGTGTTGATCGCTTGCAGCCCTACGGAGCGCGACAGCATCAGCCAGGCGCTGACGCAGCGTTTCAATCTGACGCCCACCGGGTTGTTGGACCATCATTTCCTGGAGCCCCGTAGTGACGGCACGCTCTTGGTGGCGGATCTCGAGGAGCTCGGGACCGTAGACCTGCAGGATTGGGGTCGGTTTGCCAGCAATGGCTTGCTGATCCTCCTCGATTCTGACGGCGTCACGCCGGCGCTCGGGGAGAAACTGCTGGGCGCACCGTTCCGCAACCGTTTCTGTCTCAGCCGGCGCCCGTCGGCGATCGACCTGTTGATCAGCCGCCCATGGGTCAAGGCGTTCGGCCCCTTGCTCTACCGTTACACGGAGGAGCAGGCACGGGACATCGGGGTGCTGCCCCGTATCCAATACCGGCTGCACGTCGAGATCCTTCGACCCGACAAAGACCGGCGCCCCGGACCAGAAGGTCCGTGGGACCCGGTGGACATCCCGACGCGGCTTCCGGCCGTGCGCGCTGGACCGTTCGCGCTCGGTCGCTCCAAGGATGCTGCGGCGCGTCGTGCCGCGGAGCTTGAGGGGCTCATCGTCATCCATGACGGCAGCCCCGTCCGGGGTGCCCGCGCGACGATGAAGGTCGCTGACCTGCCTGACCGCTTTGAGGAGGTGCCTGCCGGCTACTTCCTTGCTGATCCGACTGCTGACCATCGCACGATTCTTCGTCTTGCCACGCTCGCGTGGAAGACCAAACAAGAGCCTGGCCTGGTAGAGGACGCCGTCGTCCTCCCGGTGCCGGGTGATCTTTGCCAGGTTCCTCCGTGGAACGACAACTGGCGCCAGGCTGCATTGCAATTAGACCGGGTCGTCTCGGGCCTGCTCCTAGCGGAGCGTCCGGGTGAGGCCATGGCCGCCGAAGACCTCGAGACGCTCGTCGGCGTCGCCTTGGCGCTGCGCGGCATCCCGTCCGAGGACCTGCACATGTTGACGCCCGTCGTCACCCGTGCGGCCGAGGCCGCCCACGACGGCTCCCCGGTCGATCCCGAGGAGGTGCGCGCTGCTGCCCGCGCCCATGGCGGCCTTGCCGCAGCCCTTCTCGTGGCGGCCGAGCTCGGCCCCCTGCATCTTCTGCGCATCGCGCACGCCCGGTTCACGCCGGGTATCCCCGACGTGCCCCACCCCAGTCTGTATGATGCCAAGCGCCATGCCTGGCGCGGCAAGGCGTTCGCTGCCCTCGCGGCAGCTGCCAAGAGCGACATCGTCCTGGCCTGGGGCCGCTATCCAGAACTGCGTTTCGTATTCCCGAGCAGCAGCCTCCTCGAGGCCTGCACGCGTTACTGCGCGACACACAAACTCAAGGGCCCGCTCGACGGGCTCGACCTGCGCTCCGTCCCGGACAAGACCGAGATCGCGTCCGGCGACCGTGCCGGCGCCATCAACGTCATCAAGGAATGGAGCGACGCCCTCGGCCTGGCTGAGGAGCACGAGCGCGAGTTCCTGGCCGACATGCACCGTCGCCAGCCCGAGCGTGAGCGCCGCCGCGAAGGGGTGGCTCTTCCAGACTGCCGTGTCACCAACAAGAACCGCGACATCGTGGTCATCGAGGCCCGCGGGGCGCGCTTCCCGGCCACCAACATCAGCCCCGGCTGCGAAGTGGCCCTCGTGGCGCTCGGCGAACGCAATGAACTGGGCCGAGGCCTGGTCAGCAAGCTGAGCTACCGGACGATGACCATCGAGTTCCCGGCCGGCACCCCCTTCCATCTCCCTGACCGCATCACGGTCAACCTGACCTTCGATGCCAAGGTCTTCGAGGCGTACTCCATGGCCTTGCAGGGTGCTCGCCGCGCCTTGAGCGCCAACGAGCCCCACGACGACTCACCGGACGGCTTGATCCGCGCCTGTCTGCTTGGCGAGACCGCGCCGCCGGAGAACCTGGCCCAGCAGATGCCGGTCGACAGCCTGACCGACAGCCAGCGCCAGGCCAATGAGGCCGTCCTGAGCGGCGGTCGCGTCCGACTCATCCACGGTCCGCCGGGCACCGGCAAGACCCACACGTTGGTCCATCTGGCCATGGCCCTCACCCGTGGCGGCCACAGCGTGCTGGTCACCGCCGACAGCAACGCAGCCGTCGACAACATGGTCGTCGGGCTGCGCCGTGCCGGTGCCCCGGTGGTCCGCATCGGGCACGCGCCCAACCTACGCGACGCAGCTGCCGAACCGGCCCGCATCGACCCGCTCGATGCGCCGGCCTTCGTCCGTTGGGCCGCCGACCAGGGCATCGTGGTGGCCACCACCAACTACGGTGCTTTCCGTTACATCGATGCCAAGGGCTCGATGAGCCCGTTCATCTTCGACTACGTCATCCATGATGAGGCCGGCCAATCGACGGCACCGTCCAGTCTGGCGGCCGTCATGCGTGGTCGGCGCCTGGTCCTGGCAGGCGATCCGTTGCAGTTGCCGCCGACCGTGGTGTCTCTGGACGCTAAGGAGGCGGGGCTGGACATCACGCTCTTCGAGCGCATCGAGTCGCAGACCGGCAAGGGCCGTACGTCTCTGCTGCGGACGCAGTTCCGTATGAAGGAAGAGATCGTCGCCTTCAGCAACAAGCGCTACTACGACGGCCAGATCGAGACGGCTCCATCGGCTGCCGCCCAAGAGACCCTCGAGGACCTACCGCCGGCGGCGTTCCAGCACGTGACCGGCCGTGAGAACCCGCGCCAACGCAGCGGTTCCATCTCCAACGATTACGAGGCGGATTGTCTTCGGCATCTCGTCGACAAGTACCGGACGGAGATCCGCGACCGGGGCTGGACGATGGCCGTGTTGACGCCGTACCAGGCCCAACGCGAGACCTTCCGTCGGTTCCTGCCGGATGTCGAGATCAGCACCGTCGACGGTGCCCAAGGCCGCGAATGGGACGTGGTGTTCTACTCCTCGGTGCGCAGCAACCCGCGCCACCGCCTGGGTTTCCTGAGTGACGAACGCCGCCTGAACGTGGCCGTCACCCGCGCCAAGCGCCATTTCATCCTCGTCGGCGACGAGCGCACCTTGCGCAGTCACGACGGCTTTGCCCAGTACATGGACGGTGCCGCCAAGGTGCGCATGTTCTACCCTGAGAAGGATGGCACCATGGGCCCGCCGCCCAAGGGTGGCGCCGTGCCGACCCGCGGACCTCCGAGCCGTTCTAGCCCAGGCCGAGGCGGCCAAGGCAAGCCCGCCCAAGGCAAGCCCGCACCCGGCCGCGCCGAACCCGCGACGGATGCGCCGGCAGGCAAGAAGAAACGCCGCCGCCGTCGCCGCCGCAAGGGCGACCGCGATGACGCCAGCGCCGAAGGCGACGCCGGCGAACCCGGTCAAGCAGCGCCTCATCAGGGCGGAGACGCCCCATCGCAGGGCACGCCGTCGAAGCGGACACGTCGCGAACCGCGACCCATCGCACCAGCGGACACACCGGACCAGGCGACGGAACCCCGCCCGAAGCCGGCCCGCAAGCGTCAGCCCCGCGCACCCGCCGAGGCGACGCCCGCCGGCGAGGCACCCGCCGAGGCCAAGCCCAAGCCGTCGCGCACCCGCCAGTCCAAGCTGTCGGCGTCGGAGCCTTCGCCCCGCGCTGAGCCCGGTGTCGACCTGGACGCGCCGCGTCGCTGCCGCGCCTTGACCAAGTCAGGCGACCGCTGCAAGAACAAGGCCAAAGACGGCCAGTTCTGTGCCCGCCACGCTTAGGCGAGGTGGGTGGCCTGCAGCAATACCACTAGGTCCTGGTAGTCTGCCGCCGCCACCGTCAGGTCGTCGTTGAATTCGAACAACACGATGATCTCGTGCGGTCCGATGTCGATCTTGCCGTCGTCCGTGTAAGGCTCGAGCATCACTCCGACCGGCACTTGACCGCCGTAACCAGGCGTGCTCGGCACGGGGTCTCCGTCACGCAGCACCAGGACATGTGGGTCCGCGACGTCTGATTGGTACGATCGGTAGTAGCTGCCCAGTTTTGCCTCACCGAGCAGACCGATGTGGCTGTTGGCCGGCCATTGGCCCAACCATTCACTGGCGCCGGCTGCGGTCTTGCCGCCGCCGAGGATGGCGACGTACGGCGAGGTCTCATTGGGCCGCGCACTCAGGTAGGTGTGGATCTTGGGGCCACCCGGGCCTTGGGTCATCTCCGATCCGACCACGTAGGTGGTCCAGGACAATTCGCAGTTCGTGTCGACGACACCGGACGCCAGGATGTCGAAGCAGGTCTCGATGGGCGGTCCAACGGTCGGGAATCCGGGCGGGGAGGGGATCGTAGGGCCGGCATCGAACGCCAGCGCGAACAGCAATTGCGTCCGTCCGTACACCGTGATGCGGCTGACGCCGCCGCCTTGGACGGCGCAGCCGGTTCGTTCGCCGGCCAGGCACAAGGATTCGCCGACGCGCCAATGGGTGCCGTCGCTGGTCTGGTCTGCCAATGTGCTGAGGTCGATGCGGATGGAGCCGTTGGGCGTTTCGGCGTCCACCCAGGCGCCTGCCAGCGGCAGGTCGTCGGGACCCATCATGGTCACGATATGGTCGCCGTCGACGAAGCGGGCCCGGCCTGAGGCCTCTACCGGTTCTGGGGCAGCGTCGGGCAGCCGCATGACCATCGCGGCCCCCGTGGCAATGGCCACCATGATGGCGACCAGTAGGATGATGCCTACCGGTGCCGATACGGCCTCTTCGTCCATGGGACAAACTTGTTCTCGGCGCCCATATCCATTTGGCAAGAGGTCGAGGGCCCTACGGGGTCGATGTGCGCTCAGGCCTTGGCGTCGAGCAGCCGGTTTCGCTGCCAGCGCTTGACCTGGCGCCCCAGGGTGACCACCACGAGCAAGATGCTGGGGATGGTCGCCAGGTAGCCGAACGTCAGGCTGCGGGCCTCTTCCTCGACGAACCGGACGGACGTGCTGACGCGCGCCGTCTCTGGGGTGCCGCCTTCGCCGGCGTCCCCTTCGTAGTAGTTGTCGCCGTTGTCGAAGACGACGCTGTAGCTCGTCTCGCCGTCGGATTGGATGATGAATGAGAAGGTGCCGTTGACGTGGGTCTTGGACAAGGCTGCGTCAAAACTGAACGGCTGGCTCAGGTCAAGGTCGCCGCCCCCGCTCAGTGAGCCGGCCCACACTCGTTCCATGACGTAGACGTCGATCTCGCCCTGCAGCACGTTGATCTCGTAGACGATGTCCGAGCCGGGCAGGGTCGGGTGGACGGTGTCTTGGCGGACTTCGCCGGGGCCGAGGTTGTATGCGCTGGAGGCTTCGTGGAACTCGAGCGACTCTGGCGAGTAGTACGCTGCCGCGAAGATGGCGCCGAGCACGGATGCGCCGACGAGGAAGATCATGCTGCGCATCATGCGTGCGGCCTCCAGTACGCCCGATGGACGCGCGCCGCGATCGGCCCCAGGATGATGCCCAGCGCTGCCGCTACCGCCAGCAGCCGCAGAGCCGGGTCGTAGAGGTGCAGGTCATTGGGTGGGAGTTCGAGGGTGAAGAACCGGGTCATCAGGAAGATCGCCCCAAGTGCCGGGATGCCACAGAACGTGATGAAACCCACCATGGCCGGTGTTGTGTGTTGATACCACGGGGCGCTGCGCGGCACCAGTTCGGCCTGGCCCCATTGTTCGATGATGCGCTGGCGGAACTGCGTGCGGTTGACGCTGACCGCGATGCCGGCCCCGAGCGCCGTGCCGATGGCGTTGAAGTGCAGGTCGCGCATGGTGTTCTCGTAGCCGCCCTGGTCGATGGTCTGGAACGCCGTCTTGCCAAGGAACTCGTAGAGCTCCACGGCGACGCCGGCGGCGAGCCCGGCCAAGGACGTGGCGATCCACAGGGAGCTGGCGCTCCACTGCAATCCGCGCCGGGTCTGGTAGACCTCGAGAAGGTAGGCGATGCCCATGGCGGAAGCACCGATGCCAAGGCCGTGGGTCAGGTGGTCCCACCAGTCGAAGTGGTGGTAGGTGCCGTTCACGCCGTGCATCCCGAGCAGCCCCATGTGGTAGGAGTCGGTGCTGCCGAGGCTGCCGCCGACGTAGTGGCTGAGCAAGGCGGCGACGATGGCGCCCTGGATGTAGAACGGGATCCGCATGTCAGTGCGGTACAATGCGTAGATCGTGCCGCCCCCCAACAGGATGCCGGAGAGCGCGTAATTGCGCCACAGCTCGATGCCGCGGTACTCGTTGAAGATCGCCAGCAGGGCGAAGCTGAAGATGCCCACCAAGAAGGGGGTCTGGTGGCGCCAGTTCATGGACCGAGCCAGTTGTCCGAGACGGTGCGGTTCCGGTCGTGCCACAGGCGCATGCGTTCTTCCGTGGCACAGGTCCGGCACAGGCCGAGCATGACCCAGCTGTCCTTGCCGCACGCCGGCCTGCTGCACGCTTGGCATTGCATGCGGGGCTTCGAGCCACACAGGTGGCAGGCCGTGTGCACCTTTCCGGGGCTGGCGGCCCATTCGCGCAGGGCGTCGTTGGATGCGGGCATCTCGTCGCGGTCGCGGCGTAGGTCTTCGACAAGCTGTGTCGGGTCTGTGCGCCTGGTGCGGCGGATGTCCAGCAGGCCGTCGTCGCCGAGCAGGTCTACCATGGGACGTCCTTGAGTTTCAGCCAGTAGCCGATGCGGTTGACAAGCAAGTGCAGCGCGGGGGTGCCGACGACGAGCGTGGTGAGGATGATCCAGTCGCCCGCCAGGGCCTCCCAGACCCAGCCGCCGGCAAGAAGGGGTGATGCCGCCAGCATGCCGATGAGCCCGAAGACCACGAAGTCCAGTTGGTCGAACGGGAACCATGGGGCGCCGCGGGGGCGGCCGCTGCGGCGTTTGGCGAAGCTTTCGACCGCGTCGCCGGCGAGGGCGAAGAAGCCCACGATGGCACCGAACAGGAAGACGGCCCACAGTGGGCTGGTGTTCGCCTCGCAGCCGCCGGTGTCGGGGCACTCGGCTCCGATGGCGCCGCCGGTGTAGCCGGATGCGCCGAAGTCCCAGCCGGTGACTAGGTCCCAGTGCGGCGCGATGGCCGTCATGGCCAAGGCGGTGAGGCCGGCTGCCACGGCGCCGCCAGCCAGGCCGCGCCACGTCTTGCCGTCGCCGAGCATGCGCTGGCCGTCCTTGTGCATCCGGCCGCCATCAATGGGGTGGGTCCACTTGGGAAGCAGCTTGGACGAGAAAACCGGACTCATGTTGGCCACGTAGGCGGGCAGAAAGAGCCAGAGCGCCTGCAGGATCGACCATCCGTTCACGTTGTTGGACCTCCGCTTCCCTGGAAAAAGGGAATGTTACAGCTCCACCGTCTTGTCGCAGTATCCGGCGATGCCGTTGCGCAGGCGTTCTTCGCCTGGATCGTCCAATGCCAGGAACGCGGTGGGGATCTCCATGAGCCGCATCCGCGTGGTCAGGGTGTGCGCCATCTCGGTCACCGGGCCGGCGCCGTTGTACAATTTGAGCGTAGAGACCGAGTCGAGGACGAGGAAGCGGTCCCCGGGTGGCATGAAGCGGCTGAGTTGTTGCGCGCGCAAGGCGATCATCTCCAACAACAGCGGCCCGTCGATGAACGTGACTCCGGGTTCGTTGGGTGGGTGATGCCCGGTAAGGGCGCTGATGCAGTCGACGAACTCGAGGCCCGTCAGGTCGAGGCCGGCCTCGCGCATGGTCGCCGCCAGCACGTGGTAGGGCCGGTTGGCCGTGATGATGACGCCGTGGCCGTAGCGCTTGCGCAGGGTCTTGAGCAGGCGGCACAGGTTCTTGTTGTACTGGTCGGCGCGGGTGGTGACCAACAGGACGTTCTCCTGCTCTGGCCATGCGATGAGGTCAGCGTCAGCCATCGTGCACCTCGAAGTCGCAATGGGCGTCGCCTAGGGCGAGCGATCGCTGCCGGGATACGCTGCCGCCGTCGCCGAACTGGTTGACCGCGCCGGTCACCACGTGCTTGCACAGACGGCAGGCATTGGCGACGACGCGGAGTCTTTCCGCCTCATCGGTGCCGCTGGCAGTGGAGCTGATGTGATCGGCCTGTGGGCAGCCGACCACCTTCAATGAGTCGCCTTCGAGCGTGCGGCCGCCCATGTGGAGCACGCCTTTGGCCAGTTCTCGCGAGCTCATCTTGCCGTAGACGTCCGTGATGAGCGCGCCGACCTTGGCGCCGACGCGGGCGGCGACGACGCGCAACATCTCCTCGACCTTCTCTTCGGGGAGTTGGTGGGTGAGGTAGTCGACGAAGCTCGTCAGGAGGAACGTGTAGAAGTGGTAGGCGACGTCTGCTCGGGCTTCTGCGTCGGGCTCGCTGGCCACCGGTAGTGGCGCGTCATCGACGGCTACATCGCTGCGTGGCACCACGAGGAAGTCGCAGGAGGCGTCGCCGAACAGGATGCGCTTGGTGAGCTGGACGTCGAAGCCTTTGTCGTCTTCGACGAGGCCGTTCACCGAGCCCTGGTAGGCTGACCGGTGCAACATGCACATCATGGCACGCGGGAACTCGCCCCGGTTCTCGAAGGCCTCCATGAATTCGCAGGCGTGCAGCCGCTTGATCGTCCCGGCCTCGGTCTTGTGCGTCGAGTAGTCCGTCCCGGTGACGCGGGAGATGAGGTCCATCGGAGACAGAGCGCTCTGCGGGCCCTTGATGGCCGACCCGGCGAGGTAGTGTTTGGTGACGTAGCGCGCGTTGCCGGCGCCAAAACGCTGCAAGTATCGCGGCATGGTGCCGATGATGTGCCCCTCGCCCATCACGGCAAAACTCTCTTCCATCAATTCCGCCACAAGTTCCAGAAGAGTCCTCGTGGCGGCCGACGGATCGGTCGGCAAAGCGCCGGGGGCCGCAGGCACAGCCTGAAGACGTGCAGGCCAGTGATAAGCACCAGCGACAACCCTTTATATGCGCCAAATGACCGCCCGTTAGCAAACGGGGTGTCAGGTTGGGAGCGATTCGCGTTGTCGTGCAGACGCCTACAGACCACCTTGCGAGCCTGGCGGCTCACGTGGTCGAGCTGCAGCAAGACGACCGCCTCGTCGTCTTCGTCACCGTCAATCGGCCTTACAGTCTCGTCGCCAAGCACCTGGGGGCTTCTGGCGCCAACATCGAGCAGATGATCTTCATCGATGCCGTGACCCGGTCCGATGGATCGATCCCCGTGGATGCGCCGGCCAACGTCTTCTTCCTGCAGTCGCCGACCATGTTGGAGATGATCGCCATGCGTGTTGAGCAGGCCCTGGCCCGGGAAGGCGCGCGCGGCCACATGATCCTTGATAGCCTCAACGCGCTGCAACTCTACAATGGCCTGCCGCTGGTGCAGGAATTCGCCCATTACCTCATCAACCGTCTGCGCACGCGCGGCGCCTCCGGGGACCTGGTGGTGTTGGCGAGCGCCGACGGAGAGGTGCTGCAACGGGCCGTATCCGGCTTCACGGACGAAAGCCACCACCTGGAGGTCCGGTCATGAGGGTCTGGCCGGTGATCCTCTTGGCGCTGCTCGTCCTGCCCGCCGCAAGCAGCACCGTCGCTCCAGTCCGCGAGGTGGCGTTCCACCAGTTCCAGCCCATCCAGTTCGTGGAAGCCAATTTCTTCAGCAACTGCGAGATCGGCGGCGTAGAATTCGACGCAGACGCCCGAGGGTTCACGTTCATCGAAGGCATGAGCTCGACGACGACGGATCCGATCGACACGGAATCCGACGAGGAGTACCGTGGCCTCACGTCGGCTGGCTGCGGCACCATGCGCAAGGAGATCCGCGTCCTGCCAACGGCCGATCACCTGATCGTCCGCTTCGAGGCCAGTCGCGAACGCGACAACCGCGCGCCTTTGCCCGGCGCGGGTGCGGCCGCCCCCCTGATCCAAGACCTGGTGGTGCGCGACGCCGCCATCCGCGAGATCCAGAGCCGCGCCATCTTCGAACCTGAGGAGGGTAGCCACCCCATCGCCCCGTTCGAATTCACCTTCGTCGGCGATCTTGGCGGAGAATTGTCCATCGATTGGGTGTTCTTGGATCCCGGCTTCAATGCCGACGAGGTCACCTCGACGCCGATCGCTGGCAATGCCCTTAGTGGCACGGTGCGCAACGCATCCATCGAGGCGACCGGCGCGGCGTTGCCCAGTCTGGTCTCCAACAGTCGGTCGGAGACCCGCCAGGGCACCGAGTTGACGACCCAACATGAGGTGGCCGTGCAGGTGCCGCAGTTCTCCGGTCGAGCGTCGGCGGTCCGTGTCCGCGTCGAGGCCGGGCTTGAGGTGCTTCGCGTCATCGCTCCCGACGGTACAGACCTTGGGGCGCCATCGACATTCACTGGCGGGATTCTCGGCCTGGACCATGACGGCGTCGCCGTTCAAGTGGCGTCGTCTTACGTACAGGCCGTCGTGCCCCAGAGCATGGTGGACAAGCATGGCGCAGGCCAATACCTGTTCGTCTTCGAACAGAGCCGTGGTATGGCGGTCAGTGCAGCGCTTGTGCCGTTCAGTATCGTCCTGCTCGTGACGCCGCTGCCGTTCGCCGTGCTTGCCTGGGTCGAATCCCGGGCGTTCCGCCGCGAGGCCTTCGGGGGCTACGCGCGCTCGGCGCGCAATCTCCAGTACGGCGTCGTCCTGGTGTTCCTCTACTACGCCGCCGTCGTCGCCTCGGCAGCGGCCGGCGGGCGCCTCGACCTGATGGCCTTGGTGCCCCTTCCCCTGGAAGGTGTCCTGCTCTACGTCCAATTGTTGCTGGCCGGCGTGGCGTTCACCGCGTTGTGGCTGGTCGCCCGCGAACTGTACCTGCTGGTCAAGCCGCGTGCGGAGCCCGGGCTGGGCAGATAGCACTCCGGATAGCGTGTCTTGGCGCGCGTCGCGGCAGCTTAACTGAAGCCGCCCTCGCCCGACTTCTTGAGCAAGGGTGCCAAGGCGATGCCGAGCTCGGACAGGTCCATCATGAAACGCGCCCGACTATGGTCCGTACCGCGCATCTTGATGACCTGCATGGTCCGCACCAGGTCGTTCTGGCGCTCGACCTCGCTGACGAACATGATGCCGTCGGCGATGAACTCCTCGACGCCGAACATGCTGAACTTGTACTCTCGGGGCGGGGTCTCCGAGGTCAGGATGGTGGTGCAGTCGAGTTCGGCGAGCGCCATGCCGAGTTGGAAGATGAAATCGCGGATGGTGCCCAGATCGGGGGTCCGCTGGCAGATGGCCGTGATGGAATCGATGACCAGGCGCTTGACCTTGTATTCGCGCACGATCTTCTCGATGACCTCGAGCAGGGCGGACGTCTCCTTGTAGGTGAAGCCACGCATGATCTCGATGTTGAGCCGCTGCATGATGGCGCGCAGATCGATGAGGCGGATGGTGCCCTTCTCGAACCACTCGTCCTTGATGAAGCGGTACTGGGTGGCGTTGCGGCGCAGCGTGGCGACCGGTTCCGTCACCGAGATGAACAGTCCGTTCTCGCCGCTCAGGGCGCCCTCGGCCAAATATTGCAGCGACAGGGTCGTCTTGCCCATACCGCTGCCGCCGGCCAGCAGCACCACGTTACCACGCGGGATACCGCCACGTAGGATTTGATCAAGTTCGGGGATGCCCGTCGGGCTGCGTTCTAGATCCATGATGTCACCGGCACGTCCACCTGGACGCTGGTCAGATGGAGGTCGATAGATTCGAGGACTTTAGCGTGAGGGTTCGCACCTCGCCACTTGGCACGGGCTTCCGGGGCCCGGTGGGCCTATTGCAGCTTCTGCTCGCAGGCCGCCCGACGGGCACAGCCGAGGCAGCGCCCGAGGTGCTCATGGTCGCGGTCGGCCCGCCCCGTCTCGGCCGCCACCGCCATGCGCTCCAGCGTCGATTGTAGGCGCTCCTTCAGGGGCTGATCCCATGCGACGCGGAACACGCCGTCGGGGTAGGTCAAAAGACCGTACTCGGGGGCCGTGCCGCTGTCGAACTCCAGGAGGCGCAGGTAGCAGGCGAGCTGCAGTTCGTGGCTGGGGAACGGCTGGTCGGGGGTGCGGCCGGTCTTGACCTCGACGGGCACGGGGCCGCCGTCGGTCTCCATGATGTAGTCCGGAGAGCCCGAGATGCCCCACTCGGGGTCGTGCATGACGTCCTCGCCTTGCCAGCCGCCGCGGCGCACCCGGCCGGGCACGAGGCCCTCTTTGATGACGCCCTGACGGTATTCTCGCTCCGAGATGGAGGCGATGACCAGCAGGCCGGCGCTCGCCGACACCAGCGTCAGCGCGGTCAGCAGGAACAACCAGTGCAGCGGATCCGTGCGCAAGAAATACAATTCCAGCGACAGGAACGATACCGAGCCGGCGACGGCCAGGACCCGGAACATCCAGCGGAACGCGTCGCGAGACGATCGCCTGGCGTGTTCTGCATGCTGCTGGGCGCGGCCCTTGCGGGCGTGTTCTCGCATGCCCCGCACGGCGCCCGGGCCGGCGCTGTCGACCCCGGAGCGCGCCAGCCACCAGTTATGGGCGCAATAGGCGAACTGCTCGACTTCCCCAGCGGACGGCAACGGCAGGGCCATCGCCAGCACACCTAAATCCTTGGCGCCGCCAGAGACTTCCCAAAAAGAGCGTTTCGGTCCTTTTCGGACAACGCCTTAAATACTCCACCTATTTTATTCCGGTTTGCCCTTAGCAATAAGGGAGGAATCTACATGAAGGCAAACCAGAACTTCCGCACGGAAGAAGAAGCAGTCAGCCCCGTCATCGGTGTCATCCTGATGGTCGCAATCACGGTCGTCCTCGCGGCCGTCGTATTCGTTCTCGTGAGCGACCTCGGCGACACGAAGGACGTCCCCCCGACGGTCACGTTCGACAAGAGCGGCGGTGTCCTCCGTGTCATCGGCGCTGACGCCGATGCTGACTGGAACGACATCCAGATGGTTGTTGGCGGCCATTCGTCCTGCACGGCTACCGCTAGTGCCGGTGGCGCAACTGCCACGCCGGCCACCTCGCCTGCTGCGCGCGTTAGCGCTACGGCAGACACCCCGGTTAGTGCCGGCGACAAGATCACCCTGACGGCTGACGTCGGCCAAGCCTGCACCCTGACTCTGAGCCACGTCCCGACCAACAGTCTGATGGACGAGCGCTCCTTCAACTTCTAAGATAGAAGTCGCAAGTTTTACTCTCCCCCCTCTTCCCACCTTTGTTGAAGTGGTTTCTCGTAGCGGTCACCCTTCTTGTCGCGCTGACCTCCCTCGGCGCCAGCATCACTGACGAGCTGCAGCAGGTCGTCGCCGCCAACGCCATCGCGCACGGGGATCTCAACCCCTCGCCCGACGGCGAATTG
>JBFJNL010000050.1:0-13974 GCA_041618195.1 Thermoplasmatota archaeon
ACGGTTCGGGCATCTGGGTCATCGAGGCAGGGGCCAGGCTGGCCGGCACCGACGGCCACCTAGACCCGCAGGTCAACGATGTCGGCTTCCATGTCAGCGTCGACGCCTGGTTCAACACCAGCTTGGAGCGTACCGTCGTGCTGGAGGCGCCCGGCCCGCTGCAGCCGGGGGTGGCACAGCCCTTCACCCTGCCCGTGAGCGCAGCCGACGTGGCGCCAGGCGAGGCCATCACCTTCACCGCCCGTGCGCGGTTGTTCTACGAACACGGCAACGACTACCCTGACGAGGCTTTCATCGTCTACACCGAGACCTTCATCGTCGGCGCCGACGAGAGCGGTGCGCCGATGCTGGGGGTGCAGTCATTCGTCGTGCCTGTCCCGACCGAGGGCCTCGGCCTGGCGGCGGTGTCCGAGATCATCGGCTACGCCGCTGCGTTCCTGATGGTGGCCAGCCTGCTGAGCGGTGGCATCCTGGGCAAGCGCAGCCGGCGGGCCATGAACCGGTTGTTCGTCACCGCCCGGCGACGGGTGGCGTTCCACAACTTCCTGAGCTACGGCATCATCGCCGCTGCCATCGGACACCTGGTCCTGTTCGTGATCGAGATCCAATGGCACTGGGCCTGGGGCCTGCTGTGGGGCGGGCTGGGCATCCTCAGTCTGTTCGCCCTGGGCTTCACTGGCGCATTGCAGGTGCAGATCATCCGGCGCCTGGGCTTCCGGTCGTGGCGCTGGATCCACTTCGGCGTCGCCATCGCGGCCGTCGTGTTCACGGTGATCCATGTATTGCTGGACGGCAGCCACTTCGAGGTCCGCGACGCGATCGGCTGGACGGATCCCTTGGTGCCGGACGCCAGACAGTAACGCCGCATCCCCTTTTGCCGCCGCACCGCCAGCATGCACCCACCCCGCCGGGCCGCGCCACTTGCGGCGCAGGCCGTCGGGAACATTGAAACATGAACCCCATTTGCGACGCCCCATAGGGAGTCAGCAGACTCCATATTTCGGGGACGCAACATGCAATTGAACACCCAGACCCAGAACGACATCCTCTCGACGATCGGAGGATTCCTCGCGGTCGAGGACGCACGCGCGTTCATCGAGTCCAAGTGCGACGACGCGAACAAGGCCAAGTTCGCCACCATCCGCAACGAGGACGCGATCCTGAAGATCGCCAACGCGGCGAAGATGATGGAGCCCGAGGCGATCTGGTTCAACAGCACCGCCGCCGAGGACCAACAATTCGTCCGCGCAGGTGCCATCGCCAACGGCGAAGAGTTCGAGCTCGCCCTGCCCGGCCACACCGGCCACTACGACCTGCCCGAAGAGCAGGGGCGCCTGGTCAGTCAGACGTTCTACATCGTCGATGAGGACGAGAACATCTCGACGCTTGCCAAGAAGCAGCCTCGCCACGAGGCCCGCGACTACATCGCCGACAACATGGCGGGCATCATGAAGGGCAAGACCATGCTCGTGGCCCTGTGGAACCGCGGCCCCATCGGCGCGGCCCCCTCCGTGCCGGCCATCATGCTCACGGACTCGTTCTACGTCATCCACTCGGGCAACATCCTCTACACCAACGTCTTCGACCATTTCGACGCCGAAGCCGACCGCGCGGGCGTGTTCTTCACGAACTGCCACACCATGGGCGATTTCAAGAGCGAAGACGTGCCCCGCGCCCGAGTCTACACGGACCGCAACCAGCGCACCACGTACTCCCTGTTCACCACGTACGCCGGCAATGCCCTGATGCTCAAGAAGGGCAACCACCGACTCACCGTCGACCTGTGCACCTACGAGCGCCGCGGCGAACAGCTCAGCGAGCACATGTTCATCACCGGCATGACCGGCCCCCGCGGCCGCAAGACGTTCTTCGCCGGCGCCGCGCCCTCGGGCTGCGGCAAGACGACGACGGCCATGGTCGGCAGCGACTTCATCGGCGACGATCTCGCCCAGATGTGGATCGGCGACGACGGCACCGTGCGCGCCGTCTGCCCCGAAGTCGGCATCTTCGGCATCGTGCGCGATGTCAACCGCGACAGCGACCCATTCCTCATGCAATGCCTGCGCGGCGAGAAGGAAGCAGAAGTCATCTTCTCCAACGTCCTCGTGGACACCAGCGACAAACCCCGCTGGGAAGGCGACGGCTGGGAAGCCCCCAAGCTAGGCAAGCATTACACCGGCACCTGGGAGACGGGCAAGAAGGACGCCCAAGGCAATCCCATCCCGTTCAGCAACAAGAACGCCCGCTGCACCCTCTCCGCAGAACGGATTCATAATTACAACCAGGAAATGGCCATGTCGCCCGAGGGCGTGCCGGTCGACGTCATCACCTACTCGGGTCGCGACAGCGACACGATGCCGCCCGTTTGGGTCGGCGTCACTCCCGATGAAGGCGTCGTCATCGGTGCGTCGATCCAGAGCGCCGCCACGGCGACCGAGATCGGTGCCACCGGCGTCAACCGCCAGCCCTGGGCCAATGCCCCGTTCATCCCGGGCCCGCTTGCGGACTACATGGCGGCGCAGTTCGAGTTCTTCAACAGCGACAAGCTGGCGAAGAAGCCCATCATGGCCGGCCTGAACTACTTCTTGACGCATGCCGCCCGCGGCGGCGCCCCCACCAACACCAGCCTTCTCGGCGAGAAGCGCGATGTTCGCGCTTGGCTACAGTGGCTCGAACGCCGCGCCCACGGCGACGTCAAGGCCATCAAGTCGCCGATCGGCTACCTTCCACTGTTCGAGGATCTGCAGGTCATCTTCGACCAGATCATCGGCAAGGACTACACGGAAGACCTGTACACGCGGCAATTCAGCCTGTACGTGGACAACATCCTGGCTCGCATCGACCTCCAGACCGCAGCGTACAGCAAGGAGACCGACTGTCCCCCGCGCATCTTCGAGATCTACGCGGAGCAGAAGCAGGCCCTGGAAGCCCTGAAGGCCAAGTTCGGCCCCGTTGTGACGCCCGAACAGCTCATCGAAGCGTCCGGCATCGCCTGACGCGCGATTGCTCCACCGCGCGGATCCCCTTCTCCCTTCCCCCTCCCTTCGTCGCCCCCCGCCCCCGACTCCCCGGACTGGATGTCCCCGGACGGCCAGCAGCGCCGCCACGCCCGGGGCGCGAACCCCGGCTCGCCACCGACACCCCCCTGTCACCGCCCCCCGCATGGCACCCACAAGGACGCGCGGCACGCAGACCGAAGCACGCCGCGCCGCGGCCCGGATCTGAGCTGGGGGACCTTCGCCCCTCGTGCCATTCCCCGTTCGACCCTTCCACCCGTTCCCCAGTAGTCCAAAAGCCTGAGCGCCCAAAAGCAGGTTGATGACCGACAGCGACGACACATCACCTGCTCGCTCCAAGACGGCCCAGAACCCGGTTTCCGACTCGGCGTTCGTTCTGGGTGCGTTGACCGCCTTGGCCGGGATTGCGCTGCAGTTCCTGACCACCAACCTGCAACCCTTGTGGTTCATCGGCGCCGCCATCGTGTTCTTGGCGATCGGATCATTGGCCCGCAGCGCCACCGTCGTACGATGGGAACGCCGTGAGCCTGAGTGGACCCCGGTCGTACACAACCTCGAGGACCGCGTCGCCGCGCTGACGACCCAGACCCGCGCCGACATCTCTGAGCAGACCGCCCGCCAGCAGGCCACCACCGAAGGACTGGAATCCGTGCAAGAGGGCTTGTCGAAGCGTTTTGATGGCATGGAGCAGTGGGTCGCCAAACACGCGGTGCCGCTTGTCCAGAATCCCGAGCCGATCATCGCGCCCGTGGTACGCCGTTTGACGCGTAACACGACACAGGACATGGACGCTGTCAAGGAGGACCTCAAGAGCCTCAAGCGTCAATGCGAGGCCGCCGTACGTGCCTTCGCGGCCCTACCACCCGGCAACGAGATGGCCGAGTGGCCCGCCACCATCAAGGGCCTCGAAGCCGGCCTGGTCATGCTGCGCGACCGAATCGACGCCGCCAGTGGTAACCAGCCGGTGGTCGCAGAACAACTCGCGACCCTGCGCCACTCCATCAACAATCTGACCGAGACCCAATCCACCGGCAAGGAACGCTGGAGGCTCATCGAGCGCCAATGCGCCTCGTTCGAGGAGCAACTGGCCGCACTCGAGATTCCGACGCAACAGGACATCGGGCGCCGGCTCGAAGGCCTCAAGGCGACCATTCTGAGCTCCATGCCCGACCCGCAGGCACAGGCGCAGGCCATCCGGCAACAGCTCGAGCAGACGATCGAGTCTCGAGTGGCGCAGGCGCCCCCCGGCCACCTCGTGGAAGCGGTGGCCTCCTTGCGCAAGGACGTCGACCGCATCCCCGAGCGCCTGGACCAAGCCATCGCGGGCCTACGCCACGAGATGCAAGCGAATCTGCCCCAGCCGGTCATCGACAGCGCCATCACCGGCCTCAAGGAGGAACTGCAGGACTGGTTCGCCAGCCAGCATGCACCTACCCCCGCCAGCCACGAGCCCAAGGGGCCTGCGATCATCAATGCGCCGAGTCACGGGGCCCCCCTGCGCGCCCACAACCCCAAGGCGTCTGGGGCGGACCACCAAGCTGCCATCAGCGATGCCAAGACGCGCTTCCAGGAAGAGCAGAACGAGTCCCACAAACCGGTGCCGAAGGACAGCAAGCGGGGCCGCGTACAGGCGACCCGCAAGCTGGTATCGCGGCCGCGCCGGCGCTGAGGCCGCCACCACCGGGCGGGGCACCACAAGGCCTAACTATCGCCAGGGCGCGCCCTCGTTATGCGCATCCGCGTAGGAACAATCCTCACCCTGCTCCTGGCAACCGCCCTGGCAGGCTGTGCCTCGGACCCGAACTCGACGACCGACACCGACGCGTCCGGCAACCCGGCGCCGATCGCTCTGCCCCCCGTGGGCGCAGCGACCGCCACGCTGGGCGGCGGCAACGGTACGCTCTTCGAGCTGCCCGCCGGCGAACTCCCGGTCAGCGCCATGCGCTACCTCGGCACCAGCACCTTCGAGCCCACCATCGGCTCGGACGCTGACGGCTGCTTGTACTTCACGCAGTTCCGCGGCACCGGCGCCGGCACCCGCATCATGATGAGCTGCGACCAAGGGGACGCCTGGACCGACATCGGCCCCAACCTGCCGACCGAAGCCGGCCCGTGCTTCCCTAACAGCAACGACCCCTTCGTCCACGTCGACTACGACACCGGCCGCGTCTTCAGCAGCGACCTGCACGCCCTCGTGACGAGCACGCTCCACTTCACCGACGACAAGGGCGCCTCCTGGACCTGCAACGTGCTTGGCGGCGGCGTCCCTCCCGGCGTCCACGACCACCAGAGCATCATCACCGCAGCCCCTCGCCTCGTGCAGACCGTCGGCTACGAGAACGTCGTCTACTACTGCATCAACCGCGTCGGTGACTCGTCCTGCGCCACCAGCATCAACGGCGGCATCGGCTTTGGCCCCATGGTCACGGTCTTCCCCGGCGTCGCCCCTCGCGGCGGCGTCACCAGCCCTCTTGACAGTGTCTGCGGCGGCCTGACCGGCCACGCTGCCTCCGACAACGAAGGCCGCGTGTTCTTCCCCCGCAGCTTCTGCGGTAGTGCCCAGGTCGGCATCACCGAAGACGACGGCCTGACATGGACCGGCGTCGTCATCGACGAGACCAAGGGCGTCCAAGGCCACGAAGTGCGCATCGCCTCCGATGACGCCGGCAACGTCTACGCGTTCTGGATCGGCGCTGACTTCCTGCCCTACCTGGCCGTCAGCACGGACCACGGCTTCACCTGGGGCGAACCCATCATGGTCGGCCCCAGCACCGAATTCGGTGCCGGCCGCCCCGCCATCGAAGCCGGCGCCGACGGCAACGTCGTCCTTGCATACATCGGCTACGAACACGAGGCCGGCGCCGACGCCCCCGCGGCAGAGATGAAGTGGAACGGCTACATGGGCATCGTCTACAACGCCCTTGATGCCAACCCGACCATCTTCACGGTCAAGGCGAAGGCCACCCCCATCGACGATGGCCGCAACTGCGCCTTCGACCGCTGCGGTGGCATCGGTGACTTCATCGACGTCACCATCGACCCCGAAGGCCGCCCGTGGGCCGCCTTCAGCGACCAGTGCAACGGCGAGGACAACGCGTGCAGCAACAACGCCGCTGCGTTCACCCAGACCCTGAAGCAAGGCCGCAGCCTCCGCACCGGCCTGCCGCTGACGCCGCTTGGCGTCGTCGTGGTCGCCATGGCCGCCGCCTCGACCTGATCGGGTCCGATCCCTTCTCCCTTTCCTCCTCCCTTTGTGGCCCCGGCGCAGAGCCCGGACCTATCGTTTGGACCGGCGCACCCCTTGGGCGCGCCGACATTTGGCCATCCCCACAGCATGAACTACCTCGCACGGCCAAGTCCACCAAGAGCCGTCCATGCCGCCAGAGGACAATCCCCCGCGACCGTTTCGCCGCACCTTCGCCATTTTAGGCGCCCTGTATTTGGTAGCACTGGCGGGCCTATTGGTCGCGGCCGGCCTGGGCTGGGCCCCACCCGCGCTGCTGGGCCCCGGCGCGGCATGGCTACTCGCCGGCGGCGCGGTCACCGTGCTCGCGGTGGCGGTCCCGCTCACCCTGTTCGCCATGCACCGCTACACACGCGCCGCCAGCGATCTCGCGCACGGACTGCATTCGGAGGCGCGCCACGCGCTCCAAGCGGCCCATGACAACGTGCTGCAGCATGTCGACGATGCCGACCGGCTCAATGAGGCGATGCACCGGGCCGACCGGGAGCGTGCAGCCACCATCGAAGAGCGGCTGGGGACCGAGCACGAAGCCATCCAACAACGTGCATTGGCCGCTGACATGGACGCCATGCGGCAAACCTTGCTGAGTCGCCACGAGCAGCTTGAGACGAACCAGGAGACCCATTGGATCGATCATGCGCGCACCCATGCGATCGCCGAGGACGCCCTCACGACCCAGCACGCCGAGCTGGCATCCGGCATCGACGAGGTCGCCGCGAAGCTCGACGCGCTCGAAGAGCGGCACGCCCGTCTCGACGCCAGCATGTCAGCTGCCAAGGCCTCGGGCCTCGCGGACACACAAGAGCTGCGTGACAGCATCAAGGCGTTGCGACTGTCCGAGCAGCAAGACATCTCGAAACTATCGCGCCGACTGGCCTCGGCCCAACCGAACGAGGATCAGTTCAAGCAATGGGCGCAGCGCGTCAACGAGCACACAGACCATGAACTGGCCCGCTTCCGCCACAAGATCCAGCACCAGTTGGACCAATTCGAATCCCGCGGCGTCGAGGATCTCCACGCCGCCGAAAGGCGGTCGCGCGACGAGGCGGCGATCCTCGCCGAGGACATCGTCCGGCAGCGCCTGGCAGAACACGACGAGGCGCAGGAGACCCGCTTGAACGAGCTCAAATCATGGATGGACGCGCAGTGGGGTGGTTTCCTGGCCGGGCAACTGGCCCAGCGCACGGATGCCGAAGCGCGGCTGGCCGCCATCGGAGCCACCCGCGGCGTCAAGGTCCAGGCCAACGAGGCCTACGAACTGACCAGCCACGCGCCCTTCGGCCGCATCTATCCCATCGCCGACGTGGAGGGCATCGGCAACAAGACCGCGTACGGCCTGCAACGCATGGGTATCCTCGACACAGAGCACCTCTGGCATGCCGACGTGCCCGAACTCTCAGCCGAGCTTGCCGTCACGCCGCGCCAGATCCGCCAATGGCAGAGCCAAGCCGAGCTGATGGCCATCGACGGCATCGGCCCGCAGTGGGGGGAGCTCCTCGCCGCCAGCGGCGTCGTCTCCATCGGCCACCTCGCCAACCTGCACGCCCGCGAACTACTCGAGCTCATCCAGGCCCACGGCCACGCCTATCGCTCCAGGTTGCACAAGGGTGCCATCAACCTGGCCAAGGCTGAGCATTTCATCGAGCAGGCCCGGGAACACCGGCCAGAAGCGGTCGTGCACGTCTAGGCTCAGAAGCCTGGGTCGGCCTTGCGGCGCCAGGTGCCGCGCCACGCCCGAGCACCCTCTTCGCGGCTACGGATGCCGTACCGGGTCTGGCGAATCTCTTGCATGATCCAACCGTCCTGGAATGCGTGCACCAGTTCTTTGCGGCTCACCCTGCGGGGTCCATCGTCGCCGCCCTCTTTGTCGCTGAAGACGATGACGTGCAGGATGCCGCCGGGGGCGACGACCTGTTTGAGTTGGCGGATGTACGCAGCGCGGTCGGCGTCGCTGAACACGTGGAAGACCCCGGAGTCGAGCACGGTGTCGAAGTGGCCAGTGACCTGGTCGCGGACCTCGAGAGCGTTGCCGACGAGCCAATGGATGTGGAGGTCGCGTGCGTCGGCAGCAGCACGTGCTTGTTCCACCGCGCGCGGGACCAGGTCGATCGCCGTGACGTCGTGCCCTGCCTCGGCGAGCGCCATGGCGTTGTGGCCTGTGCCACAGCCGATGTCGAGGATGCGGCCGTGGAAGCCCTGGTCAAGCAGGAGCTGCTCGACCTCGGGCTGGGGTGCCCCGATGTCCCAGGGGGCTTGCTGGTCGTAGACTTCGTGGAAGAAGTCGGGGTCGACGCCTTCGGAGCCGATCATGGGGAGGCCTCCGCGGTCTCGACGTATTCGGCGCGCAGCTGGCGGCGCATGACTTTGTTGCTGGCGGTGCGGGGCAGAGCCGGCACGTAGACCAGGTCGTGTACGCGGAACAACGGGTTGAGGTGCATCTTGATGAGCGTCTGGAGACCGGTGCGCAGGATATCCTTGTCGGGTGTTCCGTGGACGACGGCGAAGACCACCAGGCGGTCCGCACCACCACCGGCGGGCGGGATGCCGACCGCGGCGGTCTCGAACACGTCGGCGTGCTCGTTCATGGCGCGCTCCAGCTCGATGCTGCCGACCTTGATGCCACCCAGGTTCATCGTGTCGTCGGCCCGACCTTGGGCCGCCCAGAAGCCCCCCGGCAAGGCCTGGACCTCATCACCGTGGCGGCGCAGGATCTCACCGTGCGGTCCCGGCGGGCAGCCGTCGTAGTACTCCTTGTGGTGATCGCGGTTCAGCAAGCGCTGGCTGAAGCCGATGCTGGGAGGCACCAGGAACAGTTCCCCCATGCCTGCGGTGACCGGCGAGCCGTCGTCGGCCAGCAGGACGAAGTCGAGGCCCATGGCGGGCGTGGTGAACGTGGCCGGGCTGGCAGGCTGGACGACGGTGCCGGTCAGGTGCCCACCACCGATCTCGGTGCCGCCACAGTATTCGATGATGGGTGCCCGGTACGAGGCCAGGCTCATGAGGTAGAGGTAATCCCGGGCGTTGCTGGCCTCGCCGGTGCTGCTGAACACACGGACGTCGCGCAGGTCGCCCGGGCCCAACGAGCCTGTGTCGCGCCAGGCGCGCACGATGGCCGGTACGACCCCGAGCATGCTGACCTTGGCGTCGCGCAGGAAGCGTACGAATTCAGCGCCGGTGGGGACGCCTTCGAACAGGGCCATCGTCGCCTGGTTGAGGAACGTGGCGTAGATCAGCCAGGGCCCCATCATCCAGCCGATGTTGGTCGGCCATGCGACCACGTCGTCGGCGTGGATGTCTTGGTGCCAGTGGCCGTCGACGGCCGCTTTGAGCGGCGTGAGCTGGGTCCACGGGATGGCCTTGGGTTCGCCCGTGGTGCCGCTACTGAACAGGATGTTGGTGGTGTCTTGGGGTTCGCCGGCGATCGGGGCGAACGGCCCGTTGTCTTGCAGCAGGTCGTGCCATAGCAGGTCCTGTCCGCGCAGATCGTCGGCCTGGTCGGCCACGGTGACGACGCGCACGTCACCCACGGATTCGGCGGCCTGGACGGCCTTGGGCCGCATGGCGACGCTCTTGCCGCCGCGCTGGTAGGCATCGACCGTGAGCAGCATGCGGGCTTTGCCGAGGCGCAGCCGCGTCGCCACTTCTTCTGCGGCGAAGGAGTCCGGGACGCTGACCACGACCATGCCGGCTTGCACGATGCCGAGGTATGCGGCGACGCATTCGACGTTCATCGGCATGTACAGGGCGACGGCGTCTCCCCGTGCTAGTCCTGCCGCTGCGAGGCCATGGCTGACCTGATCCGCGAGGGTCTTGAGTTGCGCGTAGGTGACCGTCCGCGTGGCTTGGCCTTCGCCACCGGCGACGATGGCAGGCTTGTCGGCAGCGGCGTGGAAGCATGACGTGACGACATTGAAGCGAGCGCCGGGCAGCCAGACCGGCTCATCGGCGCGGCTTGCCGGGTCAAGGATGTGCTCAGGAGGCGTGGCGAACTCGATGCCCAGCCGCTCGATGCTGAGGCGCCAGAACTCGCTGCGTTCGGCGGCGCTCCACTGGTGCAGCGTCCGGTAGTCTTTGGCACCGACCTGGTCCGCGAGCCATGTGAGGTTGGCGTGCGCCAGAGTCTGGCCATCGGGACGCCAGGCGATCGGCGGCGAACGGTCCGCGGCGCCGGCCTCCAGGCGCGATTGGAACGCTTGCCAGTGCTGTTCGAACGGGGCTCCCGCCGCCAGCAACTGCGCCGCCTCATCCATCCACTCCGTCATCGGTGCGACCAACCCGACCCCCCTTGAAGGCTGTTCGGCAGGCTGAAGGCTTCGACAGGGTCCGACCCCCTGTGTCGAAGGGGCCCGGGCTCGCATATGTCGCCGTCTTGACAGTGCTCGCGTACATCCTGGCCCGCTGGACGTCCACCTGGGGCGTCGGTGCCGCAGCCATCGCGGTCGTACTTGGCTGGAGTGTCGCCCGCGGCGACCTCGCCGGCACCGCCCGACCCGGCGTCGCCTGGGCGGCCAAGAACAGCTTGCTCGTGGCCGTGGTCCTGCTGGGGTTCACCATGGATCTAGGTGCCCTCGTCGATGCGGGCCCCAGATTCGTGCTGCTCGCCGTGGCCGCCGTGGCGACGTCGTGGGCCGTCGCCGTGGGGCTCGGCCGGCTGTTCGGCCTCTCCAGACCGCTGCGCAACCTGATCGGTATCGGCTTCGGCGTATGCGGGGTGGCCGCCATGGGCGCGACACGCTCGGCGTTGGGTGCCAAGGACGAGGACCTGGCGGTCGGCACGGCGGTCGTGACGGCCCTCGGCAGCCTCGGACTCCTGGCGCTGCCTGCGCTGCAATGGAGCACCGGTCTGCTCGACGCCGAAGCCTTCGGCGCGTGGACGGGTGCCTCGCTGCCGGCGGTGCCGCAAGCCGTCGGCGCAGGACTGGCAGGTGCCGGCCTCGCCGCCGCGGCTGCCGCCACCAGCGTCAAGATGGCCCGCGTCGCCTTGCTCGTCCCGGTCGCCCTGTGGGTCGGCCGGCGCGGCAAAGCTTTCCCCCGCATGCCGTTGGAGGTCAAGCTCTTCGCCCTGGCCGTGGTGCTTGGCAACCTGCCGTTGTGGAACGTCACACTGATGGGCGACGCGACGGTCGCCTCCAAGATCGCCTTGGTCGCCGCCCTGGCCGCCCTTGGGCTGCAGACGCGGATCCAGGATCTGGGCAATGGCCGCGTGTGGATGACCGCCATCGGTGCCTTCGCAGCCGTCCTGACGGTCACACTCCTGTTGGTCTGACCGTCGGTTCCAAGTGCGTCGAGGCCCTGCCCGCCCTATGACCGAGACCGTCGGACCAGACATGGAGTTCCTTGACAAACTCCTGCCGTGGTTCCGGCGCATCCGCGATTACACGCGGCTCAAGGTGTTCGGCCTCGAACACATCCCCGCGTCCGGGCCGGGGCTCTTGGTGGGCAACCATACTGGTTGGCTCGGTCTGGATTACGCTTTGACGGCGCTGAGCGTCTTCGAGGCCGATGGCCGCCTGGTTCGCGGCATGGCCCATGAGGCGTGGTTCAAGAACAAGGCGACCGCCGAGTTCGCCCGCAAGTGCGGCATCATCCCGATCAGCAAGGCGGCCATGCGAGAAGCGTTGGAGGCCGGCGAACTGGTCATGATGTTCCCCGAGGGTGAGCGCGGGGCCTTCAGGCCGGGCAGCGATTACACCCTGGAGCCGTTCGCCCGCGGCTTCGTCCGCGTCGGCATGGAGTTGCACTGCCCCATCATCCCGGTGGCCATCCTTGGCGGCGAGGAGTCGAACCCGGTGGGTCGGCGACTGGAATCATACGATGAGTTGCTGAACCTGCGCGGTGGCCTGCCCATCCCGAAGAACCTGTGGCCCAAGCCGGTCAAGTGGCGCATCCGGTTCTTGTCGCCGTTGAGTTTGGACGAGTATGGCGCCGAGGACGCCGGTGACCACGACCTCGTCCACAGCATCGCAGAAGCGACGCGCGCCCGCATCCAGCGCGAGGTACGGGTGTTGAAGGCCGAGCGCGGCCACGCTTACCTGTAGGCTCAGACGGCGAGGCAGGTACGGACCATGTCGTAGACGTCGCGGCGCCACAGGAAGCCCCAGTGGGTGGTGAGCGGCATGCGATGGGCCTTGCTGCCCGCCAACTTGGAGTTGTGGCTGGGGACGACGATGCCATCGATGGGACTCCACAGGTTGTAGATCGGGATGCCTGGCGGGATGGCTCCCGGGCCGCTGATCTCGTCGAGGAACTTGCTGCCGGGACGGGTCTGGCGGGCGATGTGGGCGATGCCGCTCAAAGGCGGCCCGATGAGCCAGGAGAAGTAGGTGCCTTGGTGGGGTGTGCCCATGGTGACGACGCGGCCGACGACCTTGTCGCCGCCCAGGTACATCAGATAGTAGCGGGCGACGAGGCCGCCGGCGCTATGGCAGACCAGATCCACCTTGGTGCCTCGGTCGCCCTGCAACGTGGCGTCGACCTTGTCCTTGAGGAAGCGCGCGGCGATGCGGATGTCGCCCAGCATGCCGTAGGGCAGGATGCAATCATGGTAGCGTAGGCCATCCTGGCCGAGCCGCCGCTTGAAGACGTTCCAGTACAGGTGGCGCTGGCCCAGGATTCCATGGACGAGGATCACCGGGTTGTGCACCATGCTAGATACTCCAGGGCACATTGACTTACAACCGCTTTGCAACAGGCCCTCCAAGGGCCGCACATAACTGAGCAATCATGGTTATATCTGTGCATCAATGACCTGAATTGGTGCTGACCCGGGATGTCGCCGCCCCGCCGCCGCACGAGGCGCATGCCCGCCTCGCCAGCAGGTACGCCACCACATTCCTGCTCGAGAGCCGCGAAGGCCCCGAGCGCATCGCCCGCTACTCGTTCCTCGGCTGGGACCCCATCGGCACCGTGCTGCTCGACCAGAGCGGCCTCCACGTCGACGGGGCGCTCCCAGACCCCACAGCCGACCAGGACCCCGTTGAATACCTACGACGCATCCAGGCGTTCTACGCCGTCGACGACCACGACACGCCCTTCGTCGGCGGCCTGGTAGGCAGCGTCGGCTATGACTTCGTGCGCCACATCGAACCGGTCCTCGAACACGCTGGCGCTGAACCGTGGCCCCGATTCCTCTTCGGCCTGTACCTGGATGGCCTCGTCTATGACCACATCGCCGAGACCACCACCTACGTCAGCCGCGGCCCAGACCGCAGCGCCGCCCTCCAGGACGCCCTCATGCAGCATCCCCCCGACCGGGATCTCAGCGTCGGCCCCGTCCAGAGCAGCGCCGACGAGTCGACGTTCTGCGAGCAAGTGCGCCGCGCCCAGGAGCTCATCCGCGCCGGCGAGGCGTTCCAGATCGTCTTGAGCCGAGCCTTCACCGCCCCGTACCAAGGTTCGCTCATGCCCCTGTACCAGCGGCTGCGAGAAGCCGCAGCGGTGCCGTACCTCTACCATCTTCGCTTCGGTGGCGACGAACCGCGCACCCTGCTCGGCGCCAGCCCGGAAGGTCTGGTGCGGGTCCGAGACGGCATCGTCGAGACCTTCCCCATCGCCGGCACGAGGCCGCTCACTGGCGACACCGAGACCGATCGCCTGGCTGGCGAAGACCTGTTACAGGACCGCAAGGAGACGGCCGAACATGCGATGCTGGTCGACCTTGCCCGTAACGATGTCGGGCGCGTGGCCGCCCACGGCAGCGTCGAGGTGGCCGCC
>JBFJNL010000051.1:0-13925 GCA_041618195.1 Thermoplasmatota archaeon
ACGGCCGCGCGGAGGTCGCCTTCGGCCTTGGCGGCGATGGCCTCCAGGACGGCCAGATCGACGCGGATGCCTTCCTTGGCAGCCACACCGGCGAGCGCCTTCGGGATGCTGCGGACGTTGACGCGGGTCCACTTGATGGTCTCCGCGAGGGTCTTGAGCGCGGCGCCCGAGCCCTTCTGCAAGGCGTACAGGTCGTTGACGATCAAGACGATGGGTTGCTTGGTGTCGCGGATCGTCTGGACAATCTGCACCTTGCCACCTTTGTCGCCGAGGTTGGTGCCGCCGCCGGCGGCGTTCTCGCCGCTCAGGCGTTCGTAGAGGTTGTCGGCCTCGTCGAGGACGATCAGTTTGCGGCCCTGCTCCTCGCCGGCGCGGTGGAACGAGCCGTCCATGGCGAAGGTCTGGTGCAGGGCACCGGCGGACGCGACGCGTTTGATGGCCTCGGCGTTGCGGGCGTCGGAGGCGTTGAGTTCGATGATGGCCCAACCCATGTCATTGGCGAGCGCCAGCGCAGCGCTGGTCTTGCCAGTACCGGGAGGTCCAGACAGGATAACGGCGCGCTTGGCGGGGATGCCGTCCTGCCACGCCATGGCCCAATCGTGGAGTTTCTTGACCGAGGGGCCGTTGCCGACGATCTCCTTGAGGGAGTTCGGGCGATGCTTCTCGGTCCAGTCCACGACGGGCTGAGTGAGGAGTGGGTCAAGAAGGTTGGGCGGGGCTCACAGGCGGTACTCTTCGAGGGTGCGGGCCACGACATCGATGGTGCCGCTCACGCCCGTGGCGGACAGGCCGCTACGCCACGAGCCTTCCAAGGGGGCCAGAGTGCCGGTCGTCGCTAGGTCGATGGGGCATGCCGAGGAAATAATGAGCCCCTCCGTGGTCGGGGCCGGTGGCTGCAACGCGTACTGGATCTGGCCCGTCGAGCACACCAGGTTGTAGCTGTACCAGATGTCGGTCGTTTCGGCCGGGACTATCAAGACGCCCCCTGTGTTGCGCAGATTGCCGTCTAGAGTGACCGCGTCACGGCCATGGATAGCATAGCGCAGGTAGGTGCCCGAGTAACCGGTGCCGCTGGCGGTCTGCGTCATGCCCCACTGAAGGGTGCCATTGGCGTAGCTCTCCACGGTCGAGAACCAGCCGGTCTTGTTGTCGAAGCTGTAGTTGCGCACCACCCCGCCGGAGACGGCTTCGATGTCAGCGCCGTCCTCGGTGACCGTGGCGGTCGCAGTGAACGGCATGCCATCCCATTCGAGTCTCCAGGTCTTGCCATCCGTCAGGGGCCAGTCGAAGAACGTCACCGGCTTGCCGTCCTGCACACCGTCCAGATCGAGGCTGATCTTGCCGATGGTGCTGATGTCCGACAGGGCGGCATCCGTGAAGGCAAAATCATCGGCATCGATGTCCACCACGTAGCCGTCGGCGGCGTCGGTGACGATCCAAGTGCGCGCAGTGCCGTCGGATCCAGTGAAAGTCCACCAGTCGCCGACGGCCCACGTCGGGCGTCCGAGACTCACCGGAGCGTCGTCGACGGCATCGGCCGCCTTGTCGCCTGCCGTGGGACCCTCGTTGTCGGCGCTGGTGCAGCCCGCGAGAAGGACGATCAAGGACAGCATCAGGGCCCGTTGCATACACCTAACCCAAGGCCCGGCCATTAAAGCCGTGTGGTGGGGCATGGCAAATGATGCAGCCTGCGGGGCGGCACCTACAGTGTTGCGACGACCAGCGTGCGCGGAACAATCCAGACGTGTCCGACGACGCCGGACGAACTCCACGCCTCCCGCCAGACGCCTTCGTGGGCGGCGACGACACGAGTCTCTTGGAATGAGGACCCTGGGCAGCGCTGGTGGTAGAAGGGGCCTTCTTGGTTGGCTCCAGGGGGCACCAGTTGGTAGGTCAACTGACCCGCCGGCTGTGCGGGGTCGCAGGCAAACGATGCGTCGGTCCAGATGTCGGTCGCGCCGGCGGGCACGTTGAACTCGTGGCCGACGCCGGAACGCCCCTCGCCGAAGATCTCTGTCCGCAGTGGGTCATGAAGCGTATACCGCGCGTACGTGCCGGCGTACTCTGACCCGAAGTCCACGAGTTCCATGCTCCATTCCGTCGTGCCGTTTGCGTCGATGCTGACGATGGAGCCGAACCACTTGGACGCGATGTCGTACGTGTAAGTGCGGAAGCGGCCGTCGGTGCCGACGGCTTCCATGGCCGCGCCGGCGTCCGAGACCGTTGCGCTGGCCGCGAAGTCGATGGCGTCCCATGTCAGGCCCCAGGTCTTGTTGGCCGTGATTGGCCAATCGAAGAACTTCACAAGCACATCGTCTTGCATCCCGTCCAGCGCCGCCGAGACCGGGCCAATCGTGCTGATGTCCAAGAGAGCCGCATCGACGAAGGCGAGCTCCGGCTCGTCGATGTCAACGGTGTAGCCGGCGCCGGCCTCGGTGACGACCCAGGTCCTGTCGGTGCCGCCGTCGTCGCGGTACGTCCACCAATCGCCCACAGCCCAGGCGGGGCGTGGGATACTGGCCGCCCCGTCGCCGGATGCCGGCTTCCCGGGGCCTTGGCCAGGCGT
Source organism: Thermoplasmatota archaeon (assembly GCA_041618195.1). GTDB lineage: Archaea > Thermoplasmatota > E2 > JACPAO01 > JAHFTW01 > JBFGSX01. Next base: position 2,567 of record JBFJNL010000051.1, read on the forward strand.
TTCTCCCGGCGTATCCGCTGGCGAGTCGGCGCCGAAGCACCCAGACAGCAAGACAATCAGTGTCAGCGTCAAGAGACGTCGCATAACAATCATCCCGCCGCCGAGATGTTAAGCCAATTGGTGGCTCACAACAGATGATCGATGAGACTCTCGACCCTGGGCTCATTGAGGAAGAACTGTTCACGACAGATCTTGAGTGATTTGCGCTGCCCCGGCCAGACATAGCGCTGCATCGTCTCTTCGGCGCTGCCCCAATGGAAGGCCGTGTGCTCCTCCGACAGGACCACCTGAGCCTCGTATGGGACGCGGGCGCAGAACACTGGACTCAGGATGATCTGATCGCGCTCGGCCAGGTAGAAGCGATTGACGTAGCTTGCCTGATAGAATGCATCGGAGGTCAATCCTGTCTCTTCGCCAAGCTCCCGGTGCGCCGTCTCATACGCCGTCTCGCCCGGCTCGATGTGGCCCTGGACCGGCGCCCACGCGCCCCCGAGCATGATGTGCGGGGCCCGGCGCAGGACCAGCCATTCGTCCTGGCCGCCAGGGGTCACCCGGAAGACATGGCAATCCGCGAAGCGACAAGTGATCTCTGGCACGACCTCGGGACCCCCGCGACGCCCTTTGAATGTGCGCCACCCAAAGTTCAAGCCCTGTTGGACGCATCCTTGGCCGATGTCCAGCGCACCCACCGTCAAGCGCCCGAGCCGTTCCACCGTCCTTCGCGACATGAACCGCGACCTGCTGCTCGGCATGCTGATGCCGGGCCGCGACCGCTTCGAGGTACGCGGCTGGGTCCGCTGGTTGCTTGGCGACCCCCAGGGACACGTCCCCGAGGACGACGTCGACCGCCGCCGCTTCGAGCAGTTGCGCGGACTCGATGACGATGCGCTGGACGAGCTTCGCGTGGTGGCCTTGACCACTTTGGATGCCGCCCGGGACACGCATGGCAGCCCTGCCTATGAGCGGGGGGTCATGGCCCATGATACGCTCATGAGCGTGCTGCTGGAGGACACGGGCAACGTCGAATCCTTGCGTCTATCCGCATTCCAGGGCGACGCGGACAAGCTGCTGGACATGATGCACATCGACCAGGTCGACCTCGATGACGACGAGTTCCATGCCGGATTCCAGTGGGCCAACAGGCAACTGGCGGATGCCGTCGCGACCCACCTCAATTGATGGGGTGAACCCAATCGCGTAGCCGGGATAGCAACGCCTCCACCTGCGGCGTTTTGACGTCCAGGTGGGTGACGAAGCGGGCCATGGGGCCGTTGTCGCGGGGCAGGCAACCGATGCCGATGGGCGCGACCGCGTCGCAGAACTCGGGGCCCGTCATGCCGAGCGCCGAGACGTCCGCCAGGACCATGTTGGTCTCGACGGTGGCTTCGTCCACCGTGATGCCAGGCACCGTGTTGAGGCCGGCGGCGAGCGCACGGGCCAATGCGTGGTCGTCGGCCAGCCGGGCGACGTTGTGTTCGAGCGCGTAGACGCCCGCGGCGGCGATGATGCCGGCCTGACGCATGCCGCCACCCAGCACCTTGCGTACCCGTCGGGCCGCGTGGATGAACTCGGCCGATCCGCACAGCATGCTGCCGACGGGGGCTCCGAGGCCTTTGCTGAGGCAGACCATGACACTGTCGGCCCCGTGGATGAGCTCGGCCGCGGGCCGCCCGGAGGCGATCTCGGCGTTGAAGATGCGAGCACCATCGATGTGCACCTTAGCACCGGCCGCGTGCGCGGCGTCGCGCACGGCGGCGAAGTCCGCATGGCCCCAGACGCGACCGCCGCTCCAGTTGTGGGTGTTCTCGATGGAGACCATACGGGTCTGGGCGAAGTGCGGATCATCGGGGTATACCCATTCGTCCACCTGCCCTGCGGTGAAGACACCATTGACGCCTTCGACCGTCCGGACGGTGGCGCCGCTGACGAGGCCTGCTCCACCACCCTCGTAGAGCGCGATGTGGCAGCGTGACTCGCAGACCACCTGACCCTGGCGACCCGTGTGGACCCAGACAGCGATCTGGTTGCCCATCGTGCCGGATGGCACGAACAGAGCCGCTTCCATTCCGAGGCGTGCCGCCACCATCTCCTCGAGGCGGAGAATGGTCGGGTCTTCACCCATGACGTCGTCGCCCACCGGTGCCGCAGCCATGGCGGCGCGCATCGCGGGCGTCGGTCGGGTCACGGTGTCGCTGCGGAAATCCAGGAACTCCACACCGGGTCGAGGCGGCACCCGCTTGTAAGCAAGGCGGCAGCACACCGCGCCATTTGGCGGCTCACTAGGACCTATTTTCATCGGCGAGCCAAAGGTTATTGCTCGCTGCCACTGCTCGTCGGCCAGCCAGCGACCGAAAGCCCGAGAGACGCTCTCGGCCGCCCGACCGAGGAATCCATGCGCCCCCTGTTCATCGCCATCACGCTCGCTTCGTTGACCGCCACAGGCTTTGCGCTGCCCGGCCTTTTCACGCACGACGACGCGGCGTTCGACACGGCGGACCAGGTGGCCGGGCTGCCCTCGGCAGGGCTGACGCGCGGCACCCACGGAGGATCGGGCATCGAAGAGGCCACCGGCGAGCACTACCAGCATGACGGTGGCATCCCCGGCGATGCTCCGGATTCTTGCTTGGAGGTCGACCGGGACCGCATGCTCGGCACCACGGGCAATGCCACCCAAGGCATCGTGGTCCAGGAAGATGACGAGAGCGACGTGTTCTACGCACCCTTTGGCAGCGACCTCGTCGGCCAGCGCATGGTCTTCGAACTGGCGCGGGGTCTCGACTTCTCGCCTTACAAGCTGGGCTTCGACATCCTCGACGGCGCCTGCGGTTTCAGCGTCTTCGACCCGGACGCGGACATCTACCACCCCGAACGCGACATCCCTGCCGAGCCGTTCACGGCCAAGCCGGCCCACGAGACTTACGATTACGATTTCACGTCGGGCTACATCTGTGACGCAGACGAATGGAAGTTCCTCATCAAACACAAGCGCGGCGCGCAGCCCAGCGCCCTCTACGTGGAATGGACCAACGGCGACTTCACCTACGTCGCCAACAACGGCGATGATCCCAGTGAGGTCTCCAAGTACATCACGTCCCACAACCTCCACAACACGGTCGCCCGCATCGCCGTCCAGATGCCGACCGGCTTCAGCGGCTCCCTGCAGGTGTCGCACGGCCCGTGCGGCCTGGTCGCCGCGGACGGCCCGCCGTCGCCGGCAGCCCCCAGCACCTCAGCAAGTGGGGGTGAGTTCACGGTCGTCGTGCCAGGTGACTACGTGCTACGGGTCTGGATCGCACGCGACATCGTCGAGCACGCCCAGGACCAGGTCGGCGGCCTGCCTGGCTCGCCGTTCGCCAACAAAGTGGCTCCCGGGCAAGGCTGTCATGCGCGGGACTGCCAGGCGTTCATGGCCGCCTTCGGCTTCGAGGCCACGTTGATCCCGCACCCTGACGGCGTGGCGTGAGCCCGCCATGCTCGAAGCCATCACCGCCGACTTCCTGTTGCTGAATTTCGTCGGGCTGGCCAGCATCGCACTGGGTATCTGGATCTTCACGCTCGACCCAGGCAGCCGCCTGAACCAGGTCTTCGCCCTGGTCCTGATGGCGCGAGGGACGGCACCCGTGCTGGGGCCCATGAGCCGGCAGATCGATGATCTCACGGTGGCCTCTGCCATGCAGGCCTTCCTGCCCTACGTCACCCTCGCGACGTTCCCGCTCATCGCCTACTTCCTCAGCATCTACCCCCACCGTCGCGGCCTCATCGGAACGACGCGCTGGGGGCCGTGGGCGCTGCTTGCCGTCACCATCGGGGGCCTTGTCTGGTACGGCATCGACCACAGCATCTACGGGACCGCGGTCATGGTCCGCAAAGGCACGTTGGCCTACGACGACGGCGCGTTGCTGTTCCTGTACGGCCTTCGGTCGCCGCTGATGGGCTTGGTCGGCCTGGTGCTCGCCATCGACTACCTGCGCCGCCCCAACGGCTCGCAGGGTTACTCACTGTTCCTGCTCTCTGCCGCCTTCGCCCTTGGTGCCATCTTCACCGGCACGCAATTCGTCACGCAGACCGCTCTCGAAGCACAGAGCGAGCCTGCAGGAAACCTGCTCGCCACGCCATTTGGTCGATCCATCCTGGCCCAGACATTGGCATTGCCGGTCGGGCTGGCCGCGTTGGTGCCGATGGGGCTTGCCATGCGCCACCGGCGTGATGACAGGACCCTGCAAGAGGCGCACCGGTTCGTCACCATCTTCGCACCCGCAGCGCTCGTGCTTGGCGCGCTGGCTGGCGCATTCCACCACGGCGACGACGGTGGCAGCGCGTTGGCCAACGGCCGAACACTGTACTTCATCATGGGGTTGTGGGGCCTTGTGATGCCACTGCTCATCACCTATTCCTTGCTGCGTTTCAGCCTGTTCGACGTGGACGTCCGCCTCAAGGCCGGGGTGCGACGAGCCATCATCCTCGGCGCCTTCGCCGTGACGTTCTTCATCGTCTCGGAGGCGGCCGAGGCGGTCTTCGCGGGTGGACGCGGACCGGTCTTCGGTGTGCTGGCAGCAGCCCTGTTGGCCGGCGCAGCACGACCCCTACAGATGGTGGCTCAGAAGGCAGCGGACAAGCTGATGCCGGACACGATTCCGCTGCATATGTTGAGTCCGCGCAGCCGCGAAGAACTGTACCGCGACCAATTCGTCCTGGTCGGGGGTGATGGTCAGGTCACGACGAAGGAGCGTCGCATGCTGGACGACCTCGCCGACGCCTTACTCCTGAATGCCAAGCAGACCGCCCGCCTCGAGACAGGCGGCCGGGTCCGCGGCAGCACCAAGACACCCCCGGCCACAGGGACCCCCGCCGCCCCGGCACCTTCGGCCCGTCGATCGATCATCGTGGCCCTCGCTGCGGCGGTCGTCCTGGGAGCGCTTTCGGCGACCCTCGAATTCCTTGTTCCCGTGTCCGACTTCACGGTCGGCTTGCTGAGCGCGGCGGCCATCACCGTGTTGCTGGGACCCATCGAACGGTTGGCCATGCGGTTGGCCGGCGAGCAGGCCCCCCGCGTGGACGCCCGCTCCATCAGCTTGTTCGAGAAGGAACTGGCCCACGCGGTATCTGATGGCGACTGGTCACGGCGGGACCGCCGCTACCTCAACGGTCTGGCCGGACACCTGGGCATCGATGGGGAGACGAGGCGCAAGTTGACGCGCCGGGCATTGTCTGCCAAAGGGTTGCGGTCGCGAGCCTGGCGCGCGGCGGGAATCTAACTGTCCGGGCGCCTGCGCGTGTAATGCCCGCTCGAGACCTCGAAGCCGGTCATCTGCGATAGCCAGGCGTGGAATTCGCGTTCGACCGTCAACAGGCGGCGGTGGACCTCTAGGCATTCTTCCAGGATGTCGTCTTGGATCATCGACGATGCTTTGGCCGCACGCGCCATAGCCGTGGCGCTCGGGGGTGATGTCCCCTCAGGCCTCGGCGTCCATCTCTTCCTTCTCCCAGGCATCGATGTCGTCGTCTTGCCATGGGTCGTACGCGGCGCTGGCGATTCGCCCCCACTTGACGTAGCGGAAAGAACCGTACATCACCATCAGGACACCACCGGCACCGACGCCCCAGTGGAAGCTCGCCATGAACAGCATGGCGACACCGACGACGACGTACCAGACGGCCTCGCCCTTCTTCTCCGAGGCGGCTTTGTGGGCGGCGACGGCCTCGGCATCGGGACCCTCGGCGTGGCCCTCGATGTGGCCCTCGATGGGCGCTTGCTCGGGCGGGGCCATCGAGCCATCCGCCATCTCGATGCCCGCGGCACCCCCGAACACGTTGGCAAGCGGGTCGCGTGGCGGCGTCACGACGTCGGCCTTGGCGGGCGCGGAGCGCGTGGTAGCGGCCGATTCCTTGACGGGTGTATCGGATGCCTGGTCGCGCGTCCCTTGCTTGGCGAGCCAGGCTTCGTACTCCTTATCCTTCAACGGCTGAGCACAGCCGGTGAACTTGATGACCGTGCCGGCTGGGGCTCACGCCACGATGGCGACGGGCTGAAGCCGGCAGGGCGGCGGATCAGAACACCGCAGGTTCGCGGTACTCGCCGTAGACACCGACCATGGCTTCGCGGATCTCGCCAAGCGACGCGTAGACCTTGCTGGCCTCGATCAAGAACGGCATGAGGTTCTGGCGATCGGCGCCCTCTAGTTCGCAGGCGGACTGGAGCTTGTTGAGCGCCGTCTCGACGGCGCGGTTGTCGCGGGTCTTGCCGGCCTTCAGCTCGGCCAGGCGCTCCTTCTGGCGGCGTTCGCCTTCTTCGTCGATCTTCAGGATGTCGCCGTACGAGTCTTCCTCGATGCGGTACTTGTTCATGCCGACGATGATGCGGTCTTCGTGTTCGACCGATTTCTGGAAACGGTAGGCGGAGTCGGCGATCTCCTTCTGGAAGAACCCGTTCTCGATGCCCCGCACGATGCCACCGAGCGCATCGATGCGGCGGAAGTAGTCGTTGGCCGCTTCTTCCATCTCGGTCGTCAGCGTCTCGAGGTAGTACGAGCCGCCCAGCGGATCCATGGTGTTGGCGACGCCGGACTCGTGGGCGATGATCTGCTGGGTCCGGAGCGCGATGCGGACCGCCTTCTCCGTCGGCAGCGCCAGCGCTTCGTCGAAGCTGTTGGTGTGCAGCGACTGGGTGCCGCCCATCACGGCCGCCATGGCTTGTAGCGCCACGCGGACGATGTTGTTCTCCGGCTGCTCGCGGGTGCAGGTCATGCCGGCGGTCTGGGTGTGGAACCGCAGGAGCCAGCTGCGCGGGTTGAGGGCGCCCGCTTCGTCGCGCATGAACTTGGCCCAGATGCGGCGGGCCGCACGGTACTTGGCGACCTCTTCGAAGAAGTCGTTGTGGGCGTTGAAGAAGAAACTGAGGCGGGGAGCGAAGTCATCCACGTCCAGGCCGCGGGCCATGCCGCGGCGGACGTAGTCCATGCCGTTGGCGAGGGTGAACGCCAACTCTTGCACGGCGGTGCTGCCGGCTTCACGGATGTGGTAGCCGCTGATGCTGACCGTGTTGAAGCGCGGCGCGTGCTTGGACCCCCACTCGAAGGTGTCCAGCACCAGTTCGACGCTGGGTTCTGGCGGGAAGATGAACATCTTCTGCGCCTGATATTCCTTCAGGATGTCATTCTGGATGGTGCCGCTCACACGGTCGAACGGGACCCCCTGCTGCTCGGCGGCGCCCAGGTACATGGCCCACACCATCGGCGCGGGGCCGTTGATGGTCATGCTCACCGATACGTCGGACAGCGGGATGCCTTCGAACAGGCGCTCCATATCTTTCTGTGAGTCGATGGCGACGCCGACCTTGCCGACCTCACCGAGGCTGTACTCGTGGTCCGAATCGAAGCCTTGCAGGGTCGGGAAATCGAAGGCGGTGGACAGGCCGGTGGTGCCGTGGTCGAGGAGGTACTTGAAGCGCTCATTGGTCTCGGCAGCGGTGCCGAAGCCGGCGAATTGGCGCATGGTCCACAGACGGCCACGGTACATCGTGGCGTGGACGCCGCGGGTGAACGGGAACTCGCCGGGGAATCCGACGTCGCGCTCGGCGTCGAAGCCGGCGGCGGCGAGGTCGTTCTCATCGTAGAGACGGCGGACCTCGCGATCGCTCAGGTTGACGAACCGTTCGCGGCTCTCCGGGAACCGGTCAAGGGTCGGCTTGAGGGTGTTCGCCTCCCACTCGGCGCGCGCAGTGGCAGGGACGGTCTCCGGGGTCATCTTGTCGCTGGAGGGCACTTGCCGGAATAAGGGTAAGGGCCTCAGAAGGCGGCTTGGCCCTGCACGACCGCCAAGACGTCGGTGGTATCGGTGATGATGCAGTCGACGCCCGCCGCGACGAGTTCACGGGCCCGGTCGGCGTCGTTCACGGTCCACGCGCCGACCAGGAGGTCTGCGGCCTTGAGCTCTTCAAGCGTCTCGGGTTCCAGGAACTCGTGGTCGACGTTCATCCACGTGCATTCCGCCTCACGGGCGAGGGTGATGTCATCGATGTCCGGCGGCCCGAGAACGATGAGTCCGCGCGGCACCTCCGGGTACGCCTTGCGCGACGTCGCCAGCGCCCGGGGATCCATCGCAGACAGCTGCATGCGCTCCAGTAAGCCGTGGTGCGCCATCAGGTCCAACGCTGGCCCGGCCGCGCCGTTGGCCTTGATCTCGATGTTCCACAATCCATACCAGTCGCCGAGACCGCCGAGCAGGTCGTCGAGGCGAGGTATCGGCCCTTCGCCGGTCTCGTAGGTCCGCAGTTCGTCGTACTTCATGTCGGCGACCCGGCCGTTGCCGTCGGTGGTCCGTTCGATGCCGGCATCATGCAGGACGACCACCTCTTTGTCCGCCGTGATGCGGAGGTCCAGTTCCATGCAGGGGAACCCGGCGCGGGCGACGGCCCGGAAGGCCGGGATGGTGTTCTCGGCGTAGTCCGCACTGAGTCCTCGATGCGCTGCGGCGAACGCCATCTATGTGGACTCCTCGAGCTTCCACGCGGAGCCCTGGATGACCTGCATGTGAGGGAAGGCGATGTTGATGCCGCGCTGGCGGAAGGTGTCGTGCACCGAGTGCACCAGGTCCGTGTAGACCTTGACAGCGCTGTTGCGCACCGGCTCCACGTAGAAGCGCAGTTCTAGGTCGACACTGCTGGCGCCGAAGCCCTTAGCGACGGCACTGGGCTCGGGGTCGAGCATCACATCGGGGTGGGCTTTGGCGAGCGCCACCATGGTGGACATGGCTTGACCGAGATGGCTGCCGTATTCGACGCCGACGCTGAGCCGCCGGCGCAGTTTGCGGCGGTGGCTGAAGTTCTTGATCTGGTTGCCCTCGACGACGCGGTTGGGGATCATGACCTTCTCGTTGTCGAAGGTGACGAGCGTCGTCGCGCCCAGGGCGACGTCTTCGACGATGCCCTCGACCCCGTCGATGATGACCCAGTCACCGATGTCGAACGGGTGGTTGTAGAAGATGAGGAAACCGGCGATGACGTCGCCGATGGTGTCCGCGGCTGCCAGGCCGATGACGATGCCGGCGAATCCAGCGCCGGCCAGCAGCCCTGTGAAAGCGGTCTGCAGGCCCCATACGGCCAGCAGCGTGATACCGGTGACGAGGAGCACCAGGAGGCGGATGGTCAGGCGCATGGGCTTGGTGCGCCCCACCAGCACCTTGGTGCGGTAATCGTCCAGCCGGCGCAACTTGGCGATGCGCTGGGCCGATCGAGTCATGGTGCGGTCACCCAGCTTGACGACCAGCAGCGCGATCAGGAACAACAGCACGCTGCCGAAAACGCGTGCCAAGAACTGGTTCTCGCCGAGCCACGCTTCGAGCCCCTGCATGCCGCACTGGATGGTAGAAGTGCAGGCCGCGAGGGGCGCGGTGGCGTTGCCGAGGTGCTCAGTCACGACGCCGCAACCTACAGGGGGCCTCTTGAAGGCTGTCGGTCGCGAAACGGACCCAACCGGGGCATGTCAGGCCGCCGTGCGGTGCCAAAGGGCATAAACAGGGGACCCCTATGGAAACGACACTGGAGGGCAGCCCCGCTGGGGTGGCCCTCGTAGATATCGGAGTACCTTGACATGTCCGGCCTAGAAGGCGTCACAGCCGCATCCTCGAGTATCTGTTTCATTGATGGCGCCAAGGGCATCCTCAGCTACCGCGGATACGACATCAATGAACTGGCCCCCAACGCCACGTTCGAAGAGGTCATTTTCCTCCTGTGGGACGGCCGTCTGCCCACGGCGGACGAGCTGGCCGAACTGAAAGCCGACCTAGCCGGCAAGCGCGACCTGCCTCCGGGCGCCATGGCCGTGCTGCGCGAGGTCGCCGCCAAGATGGGTCCGATGGACGCCATCCGCACCACCGTCAGCGCCCTGAGCGCCGGCCGCGCCGACGCCGACGAATTCTCCTTGGAGGCCGACCGCCTGAAGGCTGTCGCCACCACCGCTCAGTTCGCGACCATCGTCGCCTACTACCACCGCCTGCGCCGCGGCCTGCCCGTCATCCAACCGGACCCCGAGCTGAGCCACGCCGCCAACTTCCTGTGGATGCTCAACGGCAAGAAGCCCAAGGCCGCCGCGGAGCGCGCCATGGACGTCGCCCTCATCCTCCACGCTGACCACGACCTCAACGCCAGCACCTTCAGTGCCCGCGTCACGGCCGCCACCCTCAGCGATTACCACAGCGCCATGACCAGCGCCGTCGGGACCCTCAAGGGCCCCCTGCACGGCGGTGCCAACATCGGCGTCATGAAGATGCTCTTGGCCATCGACGAAGCCGGCACCGACCCCACCGAGTGGATCAAGGCCGCCCTCGCCGCCAAAGAGAAGATCATGGGCTTCGGTCACCGCGTCTACAAGACCATCGACCCCCGCGCCATCCATTTGGAGAGCCTTTCCAAGGACCTCGCCGAGCAGGCGGAAGACATGAAGTGGTACAACATGAGCCTGGCCGTCCAGAAGGCGGTCAAGGAAGAGAAAGGCCTCGACGCCAATGTCGATTTCTTCTCTGCCTCGGCATACTACACCATGGGCATTCCCCTCGACCTGTTCACGCCGATCTTCGGCATCGCCCGCGTCGTCGGCTGGAGCGCCCATGTCTTCGAGCAGCACGAGAACAACCGCCTCATCCGGCCGCTGTCGGATTACACCGGCGAGATGGGACTCAAGTGGGTCCCCGTCGAGAAGCGGACCGCCACCGTCGAAGCATAAGGCGGCCCATACCCGGAGCCCTATCCCTCGCCTCGTCGAGCGCGTAGCATGGCCACCATCACCGCCACCACGGACGGCCCGTACAAGGTCGAGGGCGCCACGGTCCTCGACGCGGAAGGGACTGTCCTGAAGGAAGGCACGGCCTTCCTGTGCCGATGCGGGCATTCCGCGAACAAACCATTCTGCGACGCCAGCCACAAGAAATTCGATTTCAAGGCGTGAGCGGCACGCTGAAGCCGACGCCCTTTCTCGCACCCTCGATGAAAGCAGCGTTCTTCACGGAACACGGCGGCCTGGATGCTCTACGGGTGGGCGAACTGCCAGACCCCCACCCTGGCCCGGGCGAGGTCTTGGTGCGCGTCAAGGCCTGCGCCTTGAACCACCTCGATTTGTTCGTGCGTGAAGGCTGGCCCGGCCTGCGCCTGCCGTTGCCCCACATCGGCGGCACCGACATGGCGGGCGTCATCGAGGGCCTCGGCGAAGGCGTCACCGGGGTCGCGGTCGGCGACGAGGTCATCATCAACCCCGGCCTCAATTTCGAAGAGGACGAAGACGGCGAACTCATCGTGCCCCCGGAGCCCAAGATCATCGGCGAGACCCAAGGCGGAGGACTTGCTGAGCTCGTCGTGGCCCCGGCGACC
>JBFJNL010000052.1:0-13665 GCA_041618195.1 Thermoplasmatota archaeon
ACCCTCGAGTTGGATGACCTCACCCATGAGGCGTTCATCGCCTACGCGGACGATATCGTACATCCGCGGCTTGATGCCAACGGCTGTAACGACAGGTCCGGAGACGCGGTACACAGTTCCTTTTGCTTCTACCATAGGTCGACACCGACTGCTTGCTTGATCTTCTCTCGAAGAGTGTTGTCTTCCTCCATTCCCACAGCGACAAGGGTGGGTCTAACGGAGGTGACGATTTTGTCGCGAAGACGCGGCTCCAGCGTGTTCACGCTGGCCGTGTCCATGACGAGGATACTGACCTCGACGTCTGCCATTGCCTCACGGACGGCGCCCGCAAGGGCGTCGCCTTCAGCGGTCCAGATCTTGCGGATCCCGGCCAGGCGGAAGCCCAGCGTGAAGGATTCGGATCCGGCTACTGCGAGTTGCGTCATTGGATGAGCTCCCGGAGGCGTGCTTCGTTCAGGCCAGAGGCCTTGCCGCGTGCCAAGGCACGCAGCATCACGACTTCCTGGTCCTTGCGGGCCAAGAAGACGAGGATGGGGATGATGGACAAGGGATTGGCGTGACCGAGCTTGTCAACAGCGGCTTGGTGCCATTGTTTCAGCGCGGTCTGGAAGGGTGCAAGACGTCCCGCGTCCTTGCTGGCGCCAGCGGCCTGGACCAATACGTCGGGGAGGCCGATCTCCGCCAGGAGATCACGGAAACCGGTGAGGTCCTCGACTTGCGAGAGCCGCATGATCTGGCTGACCTTGACGGCACTGCCGCCAGGGATGACGTACGGGGAGAAGTCGCCCTTCTGCTTGGTGGAGACCCAGCGAGCTGCATTCTGCAGGTTGCGCGCATCGATCTCTTTGCGTACAAACTGGTGCATCTCTTTGGCACCGCGCTGCTTTGAGGCTTCTAGGCTCTCGAGCAGGAAGTGGAAGTAGGCTTTGTCCAGCGCGTCCTCGTACGCCGAGAGTCCGGCGTCGGCGGGGACGGTGGCCAGCACTTTGGCCCATTGTGCCGCGACGCCGCCTTGGCGCGCTAGCGCCTCGGCGATGTCGGCCGGCGTTCGCACATCGTCTGCCAAGAGCGGCTGGAAGATGCCGTACGTGTCGAGGTCTTCCAGAAGGAGTTCCTTCAGGAGTTCGTCACGGCTGGCGCCAGCGTTCTTGCCGCGCAGAACGGTCTTGATGTCCGCGATCAGGTGGCGGGCCAGATAGAGACTGACCAGTTCGCCACCGCCCCCATCCAGCATGTGCCGGATGTCTGCATTGGTGCGCTCTTCGTTGACGGTCAACGCTGCTTCGATGAGATCGAGGCCAGAGAACCGGGCAGAGAGCTCGTCCACATCGGCCTTGTACGTCGACTCCTCGATGTAGCGAGTGATTTCACTCAGATCCATCTTGAGGAGCTTCTCGTACTCAGACCGGGGGATGAGCTTCGCTCGGCGTGCCTGGACACGTGCCACCGCGTAAGCGTAGTTCGTCTTCTTCGCGCCGATGTGCAGGGCCATAGTGCTCAACTAAACAATCCTGCTTCGTGTTTCAGGACGTCGCGCCACATGTCGCCAAGAAGCGTCTCGTAGCTCAGATCGAGGCGGTTGGCCCCGTCCTTGCTCTCGACGACGATGCCGCCGAGGATGTCTGCTTCTCCGCCGTAGGCGTAGATGTCCTGTGCTTTGAGTGCCTTCGCGTCCTGCGCGGCTCCGAAGACGCTGCCTTCGGCGATGATGCCTTTGGCGGTCTTCAGGAGTGCGGTGATGTGCTTGGCGCGGGGCGCGGCGGGGAGTGCGGCGAACCCGTCCAGCACAGCGGTCCGTAGCTCAGCGCGAAGTGCCGCTTCGGCCGTCAAGACGGTCTTGCGGGCTTCGAAGTCGCTGCTGCTGCGGATCTGTGCGTGGAGCTGGGTGGCGTCGCGCTCTGCGGCGGCCATGCGTTCAGCTAGGTACGCGTCGGCTTTGTCTTTGGCTGCGGCAAGAATGCGTGCCGCTTCGGCGTTCGCCTCGTCCAGCTTGCGCTGGGCTCGTTGATCGCCGTCGCGGCGCACTTCGCCGATGACCTGCTCGAGTCCCATGGGTCAATCCGCCTAGGCGGCGGTGCCCATGTTGAGCCAGAGCAGGATCGCCGTGACCAGGCCGAAGATGACGATGGTCTCCGGGATGACGGTAAGGACGAGGCCCTTACCGAAATTCTTCTCGTCTTCGGCAGTGGCGCCAACGGCGGCCGCACCGATGCTCTGCTGGGCAAGCGCGGTAGCGATGCCGGCGAGGCCGACAGCGAGACCGGCGCCGATTGCGATAAGTCCGTCTCCGATTCCGATTGCCATGGTTTTGTTCTCCTTGTTTTTGGGGTTGGAAAAAGGGGTCTATGGGGAGCGGCGTCCGAACGGTTTGTAGGCCCGTCCGCCGCCCTCGTAGAACTTGCCGAAGAATTCGACGAACTGCAGACGCAGGGACTGCAGGCCGCCAGACAGCATCGCCAAGGCCGTGATGAGGACCATGCCGATGAGGTACACGATCCAGCCAGCGATGCTTTGGACGTCGCCGCCTCCGATGACATCGAAACCGATGGCAGCGAAGGCGAGTGCCATCCCGGCCTTGCTGGCGCCAATGGCGGCCAGACGCGTGTAGGACAAGATGTTGCCGACGAAGCCGAGGACTTCGATCACGGAGACGAAACCAGCGCCCAGAACCTTCTGGGTTCCGACCCAGAGCAGGCCCAGGCCGATGACGAAGGTGCCGACGCCGGCGGCCATGAGCCACCCGGGTCCTGCACCGAGCCAGCCGATGATGGCGCTGATGATGCCCACCTCGAGGATGATCCAGGAGAGTTTCTCTTGGATCGCCAGGGTGATGCCGTGGCCGACCGCGATGTTGCGGATGCCGAGCAGCAAGCCTAGGTTCAAGTGGACGAAGGCGATGACACAGCTCCAGGCCAGAAGGGCCAGGATGTCGTGGATCTTGGAGTAGTAGCCGAGTTGCACGTAATCGCCGACCTTGAGGTGGGTCGTGCCGTGCGGCTTGAAGATGTCGAGGGGGCCGGCGGCTTCCTCGGTGGACTCGGCGTGCAGGGTCATGGCACCCGCGTCGGTGGCGTTGCCGGCGGTGCCGCCATCGGTGGCGGCGGGGTGGTCGGCCGCAGCTTCTGTGGTGCTGTGCCCGCCGTGGTCCTCGACCGCCTTGTGGATGAAGCCGGTGGTGGGGAACCCGGCCTCGTGGTGCAGGACTTCGTCCTTGCCGTAGATGACCGCTTCCCAGCTCATCTCGCCTTCTTCGAGCGCTTCATCGGAGACCACGAAGTGGATACCGAGCGCTTCGCCGAAGACGAACAAGCCGATGATGAGGGCCATGAGGCCACCCATCGCCAAGGCGCGGCCGACGGCGGGGCCGCCGATGCCGAACACCTTGTTCTTCTTGAGGTAGAGGCCGAAGAGCATGATGGCCAGGCCGACCAGCACGTCGCCGACCATCAGGCCGAAGAACAGGGGGAAGAAAATGAGCATCAACTTGGTCGGGTCGAGCTCCTTGTAACGGGGCCGACCCAAGAGACCGAGCATGAACTCGTACGGCTTGGCGAGGCCACGGTTCTCCAACTTGATGGGAGCCTCGTCCTCGGGACTCGTGTGATGGTCGTCGCCGTGGCCGTGCTCTTCGTGCTCGTGGTGGTGATGTGCCGCCCCGCCGTGCGCGGCGTCGTCGTGACCCATGGGCGCGTCGCCGAGGTTCTCGAAGTAGACCGAGTCGCTGAAGCGAGCCGAGATGGCGTTCTGCAGGCGGTTGGCTTGCTTGACCGGGACCCAGCCTTCCACGTGGAAGGTGGTCTGCGTCACGGCGAAGCTGAGCGGGACCTGCGTCTTGGCCACGGTGGAGGTGAGGTGCTGCTCGAGAGCTGCAAGGCGGGGGCCCCACTGCTCGCGGTGGCCCGCGATGCGCTGCTCGGAGCGCTCGAGGCGTTCCTGCGTGCGGCCGATGAGGCTGTTCAGGTTCTCGATGCGGCGAGCGGGGGTGCCCTCTGCGCCGGGGGGGATGGCGACGGACGTGAATCCGTGCGCCTCGAGGATCTTGTCGGTCTTCTCGGTGTCGGCCCGGGCGGCCGCGAGAACGAAGGCGCTGCCTTGCAGGGCAGCGTCGTAGGAGATGTTGGCGGCATCGAGTGCCGGGCGCGGGTCTGACTTGACCGCGCCGATGTAGCCGCGCACGGATTGCAGGTTCTGCAGGGTGCCCAGGTCGGCATCGATGCCGATGAAGGGCGTGAGGTGTGCGACTTCCGCTTCCAAGGTGCTGATCTCAGCGCGCTGGTGTGCGGCGTCTTTGATGACGGGTGCAAGTTCGGCCTCCGCATCGCCGACGATGGCGCGCGGGTCCTGGGGGGCCATGTCCTTGCCGACGACGCCGTCGGCGTCCAGGGCCTTCATCAGGCCGCGGACACGTAGGAGCAGTTGGCTGGTTTCGTCGCCGTGTTCGAGCGGCGTGCCGATCGTGGTCGTGCCCGTCGGGTCCTGGTAGTCCTCGATGTGGACGACCTTCTCCTGGTGCAGGACCTGGATGACCTCCTCCATGTGGCTCTTGTGGCCACCGAGGAGGATGCGGGTCATCCGAGCCGGCTTGAACATCCTAAAGAGTCTCCTCGAAAAGGCCCAGCACGCGGCCGGTCACGCCATCGACGCCGGCTTCGAACTTCTTGCGAAGGTTCGTGGCGTCGCGCTTGCCCTTCGAGAGGGTCTTCTTGGCTTCAGCGTCCGCTTCGGCGCGCGCTTCGTCCAGGATTTCCTGGTATCGGCGGTCTGCCGCAGCCTTGCCGTCGGCGAGATTCTTCTCGGCCTGGCGGCGGGCGTCTTGGACACTGGATTGAGCCTCGGCTTCCGCCTCAGCAACACGTGCGTTGGCCGCCGCTTCGGCGTCCTTGATGCGCATCAATAGTTCGCTCTTCAAAGACCGTCACCCTGGGGTTATTCGCGGCCAAACTGGGGGGGTATATGACGGCTTGGGCCGCACTTGTGTTGGTCGGGTCAGACCAAGGCGCCGCCAAGAGGGGCGTCCGGGCGGGCGAAACGGAAGGGAATCCCCCTTACTTTTGCGGGGACGAGCGCCGGTTCGGTGGCCCAGGCGAGCACTGCGCGGGCGCCGAGGGCCCGGGCGACGTCGGCGGCGTCGTACCAGGTGCCGGGGACGACCGCGCCGCCGGGCGGCGGGGCCTGGGGCTCGACGGGCAGCATGCGGACGGGCAGCGTCGTGCCGAGGTCACGGACATGTTGGGCCAGCGCGTCAGCGACGGCGGTGGCGGGGTCGGGCACGCTTTCGGGAGCGTCGCGCGGGTCGCGGTAGAACGCCTCGACCGCCATGACGCGGTCGTCTGCGGCAGCCTCCTCCAGTGAGAACGGTGCGCCGACGACGACCCATACGGAACGCATCTTGAGCTGCGCCGCCAGGGCGGCTGCGATGCGTTGGAACCCTCCACAGTCGCTCAACAGGTCGGCATCGACCGCAATGACGGCGGGGGGCGTGTAGCCGTACATGCGTAGGTTTGGTTTGGGGACGCGAGCAAAAAGACGTGCTGCGTCGGGCGCGTGGCCCGTCGACACGCGGCGCCACCCAGCCCGTTATGGCGCGGGGGGCTTGCGCGGATGGTCGTTTGGGGCCTGACCCTACCAGACGTCGTCGTCGGTCTCTTCGACGACCGGCTCAACGATCGCGAGGGGATCCTCATCGGTTCCCCATTGCTGCTTCTTTGGCCCCGTCTCGGCGTCCATGGTGATAACCGCCGGGAACAACGCCCCGACGTGACGACCCAGATTGCCCTCCTATATCAGATTCGTGGACCGAACGTTGTTGGACGTTGACAGGTTCTGGTCGAGCGTGGTCTGTACGGTTTCGCGCGGCCATGATGGGTGGCGGCTCCGCTCGTTGGGGATGCTTCGAAGGCGACCGGCGGGACCGGTCCGAAATGTCCGACCCTGCGTGCAGAGCACGCAGGGTCGAGTGCGAGGGACCGGATTCGAACCGGCGAACCACTAAGGACTAGCCCCTCAAGCTAGCGTCGTTGGCCACTTGACTACCCTCGCGTATGGTTGGCGTGGCAAACCGGTTGAGTCCATGAGGTCATCGGTTCGCTGGACCGATCAGACACCGTGTTTGACACGCGCATGTTGGCGGATGGACCGGCCCGAACCGAGGTCTGGGCAGGTGAGCGCGACGAGGGAGATTTGAACTCCCGTGGGCAGATACCCAGAGGCTTAGCAGGCCCCCGCAATACCGAGCTATGCGATCGTCGCACGCTGTGGGAACCGGATTCCCTGCCAAAAGACCCCTTGGTCTCCTGACACTTTGGCCGCCGACCCAGGGGTGCCATTTAACCGCTTTGGGGTGGCGACTCCTGCTGCGCGGTACGGTGGTCGGGCCTACCGGCACGGGGGTCCGTTGTGGCGGCCGCGGGGGTCCTGCGCTGCCTGTCGCCCGTCGGCGCGCTTCAGGCGGTGGCCGGCAGGCGGCGGGCGCGGCACACGACGTCGAGGATGGCTTGCTGGCCGACCTCGAAGTGGCTGTACAGCTCTTCGGGGGTGCCGCTCATGGTGAAGTTGCGGACCCCGATGCGACGTAGCGGGACGCCGATGGCGGCGTCGGTCAGGCACTCGGCGACGGCGGAGCCGAGGCCGTTCTGGCGGAAGTGGTCCTCGGCGGTGACGACGTAGCCGGTGTCGCGGGCGACCTTCTGCACGAGGGCCTTGTCGATGGGCTTGACGGAGGCCATGTTGATGACCATGACGTCGAGCTTCTGCTTGCGGGCTTCCTCGGCGACCTTCAGGCATTCGGCCACATGCGGGCCGTTGGCGATCAACGCCACGTCGGCGCCGTCGCGCAGGATCTGGCCCTTGCCCCACTCGAACGTGTAGTCCTCGTCGTAGATGATGGGGACGTTGGCGCGGGTCGTGCGGATGTAGGCCGGCCCGCGGTGCTGGTACATCGCAAAGACCGCCCCAGCGGCCTCGATGGCGTCAGCGGGGACGACGACGTTCATGTTGGGCAGCGTGCGCATGATGCCGACGTCCTCCAGGGCGTGGGCGCTGCTGCCGTCTTGGCCGGTCATCAGACCGGCATGGCTGCCGCAGAACTTGACGTTCAGGTTCTGGCGGGCGACGCAGTTGCGGATCTGTTCCCAGCCACGTTGCATGAAGGTGGCGAAGGTGCTGGCGAAGGGGACTTTGCCCATGTGGGCGAGGCCGGCGGCGGTGACGACCATGTCCTGCTCGGCGATGCCCATCTGGACGAAGCGCTCCGGGTATTGCTTGGCGAACCAGTTGCTGCGCGTCGAGTCGGCCAGGTCGGCGTCGAGGGCGACGACGTCGTGGAACTGCTCGCCGAGGGCGAGCAGGCCTTTGCCGTAGCCGTCGCGGCTGGCTTTCATGTCTCCGACCTTCCAGCCGTCTGCTGCGAGTTTTGCTGCTACACCCATCTAAGCCACCTCCTGGGGGTCCCAGACTTGACCCAGTTCTGCCATCGCCTTGACCATCTCATCGTCCTTGAGGCAGCGGCCGTGGAATTCGGCCTTGAGGGCCATGAAGGACACGCCGTGGCCCTTCTCGGTGTCGAAGATGATGCAGGTGGGTTGTCCCTTGTGGGCCTCGGCCTGATCGAACGCGTCGAGGCAGGCCGCGATGTCGTGGCCGTCGACGACGATGACGTTGAAGCCGAACGCGCGGAATTTGTCATCGATGGGGGAGACCTTCTTGACGTCGTCCACGAAGCCGTCGATCTGGATCTTGTTCCAGTCGACGAGGACGCAGAGGTTATCGAGGCCATAGTGGGCCGCGGTCATGGCGGATTCCCAGATGTTGCCTTCCTGTAGCTCGCCGTCGCCGAGGGTGACGTAGACGCGGCCGCCGATCTTGTCCATGCGCTTGGCCATGGCGACGCCGTTGCCGTAGCCCAGGCCCATGCCGAGGCTGCCGGTGCTCATCTCGATGCCGGGGACCTTGCGGTCGGCATGGCCCTGCAGGAGGCCGCCGAGGCGGCGCAGGCGGGTGAACTCCTTGGTGTCGTAGAACGCGAGGTCACCAAGGATGGCGTAGAGGCCGGGGGCGCAGTGGCCCTTGCTGAGGATGAACACGTCGCGGTCGGCTTCGTCGAGCGTCTCCGGGGTGATGTTCATCTTGTTGTAGTACAGGGCCGTGAGGAAGTCGATCATGCTGAACGAGCCGCCCGGGTGGCCGGAGCCGGCATCGTAGGTCATGTTGAGGACAGCGACGCGAGCCATGCGTGCTTTCTCTTGAAGTTCTTCGATCGACAGTCCGGGTCGGACGGTGGTCACGGCGCTCACGGGTCGGGCCAGCATGGCGTGTCACAAAAGGCTAGGGGCATCGGACAGGCCTTGGCCTGTCCACAAACGGGGTCGACGTCCGCGTCCAAGATTGAAAAAGCACACTGGTCAAGTGTCGGTCTGACCGGGCCGCTGTCCCTTTGGCCCCCGCGAAAAACCGGGTCTGGCTACCAGGCCACCATAACTCCCATATATCGTGCGGGCCACCCCAATCACATGAAGCAATTGGCCTGGCTATCCGTAGCCGCCATCATGATCTCCGGTTGCAGCGGAGCCGAGGAAGCCACCACGGCCCCGACGTGCGACGAGATCGCCAACTACCTCGACGCCATGGGCGAGTGCATCCCGCACACCGAACCCACCATGATCGTCGAGGGCCTGCCCACGACCATCCAACAGTTCAGCAGCGCCGAATTCACCTGGAGCCTCGACAACGGCACCCGCAGCGCCGTCCACTCCATGGACAGCCGCATCCTGGCCAGCGCCACCGACCTGAACGTCACCAACGAGACCGGCCCCGACGCCTGGGGTACCCAGGTCACCGTCCAGAAGCACAAGGACTTCCCGGACAACTTCACGGCCGCCTTCGCCTGGGATGAGGTCGAACTCGTCTACGTCAAGGGCTACATGCTCATCGACGCCGTCAACGTCTGGGTCGACCTCGGCACCATCGACGTCACCGCCGTCACCAGCACCGCGAACCGCACCACGATCGCCATCAGCGGCACGCCGCCCAGCGTCGACAAGAGCGAAGTCAGCGTCGTCGTCGGCGACGGTGTCACCTTCGACAACGGCCTCCTCTACGAAGTCACCCTCAGCTGGGTCTGCACCAACGGTGTCACGCCCCCCGCTGGCGCCATCGCCGCCGGAACCACCCTCGACGTCGACTTCACCGTCCTGACCTCGTGCAGCTACACCCTCAACACGCCGCTCTCCGTCGCCCCGCAAGACCCGGGCCAGACCGGCGGCAAGGTCGTCGTCAGCCGCCCGTAAAGCGGCGGAGCGACGGTCGTGTCGCGGCCGTGCGCTTATGACGGGGCAAGAGTCTCAGCCACCGTGCCCGAGTACCACCACGGACTGGTCAGTGCGGAGACCGTCTTCGAGAACATCGACAACCCAGGCTGGGTCGTTTTCGACGTCCGGCACATGCTGAACGACCCGAACTGGGGCCCCAAGGAATACAGCAAGGGCCACGTGCCCGGGGCGTTCCACGCGCACATCGACCGCGACCTGTCCGGTCCGCGCGGCGACGGCCACAAAGGCCGCCACCCGCTGCCCATCCCGGGCGTGTTCCAACGCTTCCTGCAGACGTTCGGCGTCGACGACGACACCCAGATCGTTGCCTACGACGATGCCGGCGGCATCTGGGCCGCCCGCCTGTGGTGGCTGCTTCGCCATTTCGGGCACGAGAACGTCGCCGTCATGGATGGCGGCCTCGTGCGCTGGAAGTCCCTGGGCCTACCCGTCAAGAACGAGCGCCGACGCCCCAAGGTCGGCCACTTCTCCGGACGGCCCGGCCACATGCCCACCATCGATACCATGCGCATCACGGCCGACCTCGAAGCCGAGGCCGGCGCATACCAACTCATCGACGCCCGCGCCCCCGAACGCTACTCTGGAGCCAACGAGACCGTCGACCGCATCGGCGGCCACATCCCTGGCGCCATCAACCTGCCTTTCGCCGGCAACCTCGAACCGGACGGGCGCTTCCTGAGCCCCGACGAACTCCGCGCCCGCTACGAAACAGCCCTCGGCGTCCAAGACGCCGGCAAGGCGGCGGTGTACTGCGGTAGCGGCGTGACCTCAGCGCACAACGTGCTGGCCATCGAAGTGGCCGGCATGGGGACTGCGGCATTGTACCCTGGCAGCTGGTCGGAATGGTGCCACGCTGACGCCGAGCGCCCCATCGAGACGAGCGCGCCGGCCGTATAGTCCGCTGCCGCCCACGACAACGGGGCCCCGGCCGGATGCGCACCCAGCGCCGCCCCGTCTAACCGGGCAACAGGCTACCGATGGCCGCAAGGCCGCTGACGATGACGATGAACCACACCGTCATGAACAAGACGCCGAAGACCAGGCCGATGACCGCCAGGCCCTTGCCCTTGAACTCCTCGGAATGGTTGTTGACATGGACGATCCCGGCGATGCCAAAGCCGATGGCGACGGGCGGCGCGACCGGCAGGATGCCAGCCAGCCCCAAGATGAGCGCGGTCAGCGCCACACGGCTGGTCTCCTTCACCGGGGCCTTCTCCTCCAGGTCGTCCTCTTCCTCCTCTTGGGGGAACGGATCGCTCGGGAGGAACGCATGGGGGGCGGAGAACACCTGGACTTGGTCATTGGTGGGGACAGAGCCACCGCTGTAGCCACACTTCGCGCAACGCGCGTAAGAGCCAGGATCCGCTCGGACCACACTCGTGCATTGGGGGCAGACGACGTCGACCAACGGGAGTGCCAGGCACCTTGGGCTTGAAAGAGTGACTGCTGACATTCAAACAACACATCAACAACCGTTTAGAGGGGTGGCTTGCCTCGTGCCTCGTTATGCGTCGTGGTGGAGGAGCCGTACCAGGAGGGAAAGGATGGATTTCCGTCCGGCCCCCCATGGACGGACCGTCCCGCGCCCGCATCGTCCTGGGCAGCATCGCGGTCGTCGTCGCGGTGCTCGCCAGCCTCGCCCTTCTGAATGTCCTGCTTGAGGAGCCACTGCCCTTGGGCGACGACAAGGGCAACGAGGGCGGCTCCAGCGGTGGCAACATCATCACCGGTCCCCCCGATGAGGAGGGGGCGCCGGCGCAATCTGAAGGTGGCGGCGAGCAGCGATCCAAGGATCCGTGCAAGGCAATCGAGCCGCCCGCCAAGACGGTGGCATTGGTCTCTACCGTCATCTCCATGGGCCTGTGGGTCATCGCCGTCTGGTGGCGCCAACGCCGGCAGACCCGCGTGATGAACGGCTGGGCCATCGGTGCCCTTCTGATCACGCTCCTCGCGGTCACGGCCCTGTTCGCCTGGTGGATCATCCACAAGGTCTGCAGCCTCGATGTCTTCGATCTCAACAGTTGCCTCGACATCGCACACAGCTTGCGTGGCGCTTTCTTCTTCTTCCTTGTCTTGGCCTTCGGCCTCGTCGGCTTCAGCATCATGCGCGCCAAGCGCGGCAACAAGTTCTGGAGCCTGTACAGCATCGCCGGCTTCGTCTTTGTCTACCTCGCCGTCCTAGCACTCGTGGGTTGGCTGGTCGCCGAGGACATGTGCGACCGTCAGTTCAAGGAGCCCGATCTGGATGACATCAAGCCGCCCGATGGCGGCGAAGAGCCTCCTGGCGGCAACACCAATGAGCCGCCGGCAGGCAACCCCGGCGGCAGCCCCGGCCTCGGCGGCGGCTCCGGGGGCGGCGGGGGTGGTGGTGGAGGCGGCGCGGTGCCGGCCATGCCACAGGTCAGTCCGTTCGCCCTACTCGTCATCCTCGGTATCGCTGCACTGGTGACGGTGCTCGTCTTGGCCGTCAAGGGCCGCCAAGACCAACAACGCGCCATGGCGATGGCCGCTCTCGACGCCGGTGGTCGTGCTGGCATAATCCAGCTGTTCAAGGAGACCGACTTCGACAGCAACGATGGCGTCGTCGCCACATACCGCCGTTTCCTCGATCAGGCCATGCTCACCGGAGCGGCCAAGAAACCCCATGAGACGCCGCGGGAACACGCCAAGCGTGCCAGCGTCACGATGGCGTTGCCGTTCGAAGAGGTCGAGCCCTTGCTCGATGCCTACTTGCATGTACGCCTCGCGGATGGGCCGTTGCCTGAGGAACGTCGCACGTTCGCCATGGGGCTGGCTGCTTTGCTGCGGCCCCGTACCGTCGTGTCCGGTCGGCGCAGGAGGAGACGCTGATGTCGGCGCTGTTGGCCACGCTCTTGATCCTTGCCACTGTCGTCCTCCTCGGCATTGCTTGGAAGAAGGTCGCCCAAGACGAGATCGGTGACATCATCGTCGACAACGTCGGCTTCGGCGTCCAAGGCAGGGTCGCCAAATGGCTGCGAGACACCGCGCCCCTGCGTGCTCCCCGCCCGCCTGGACAGCGTGCCAAGAAAGGCCGCCCGGACCCTGAATCCCCGGCCGGTCGCGCACTGGCGGCCATGATCCGCGAGGAGATGGTCCTGCACCGACTCGCCCCCGACGGCGCCCACGGCCGCCTCGTCGAACGCGCCCCTGGACCCGTCAGCCGGGCGTTCCTGGAAGGCCGCATGAACCGCGCCGTGTTCCTGCACACCATCACCCGTTTCACCGGACCACCAGCACTGTTCTGGCCCTGGTTCACCTTCATCGCGCTCGTCCGCTACGGACGCCGCCGACTCTATCTCGACACCGTCACGGCGGTCGTCCGGGAGATGCGCTCATGACCCCTGATACCAAGACCCTGCAAGAAGCCAGCCAACTCGCCCAGGCGATCATCGAAGAGACCCAGAAGGTCATCGTCGGCAAGCCCGAGGCCATCCGCTACGCCGTGTACGGCATGCTCAGCAACGGGCACTGCCTGTTCGAAGACGTCCCTGGCGTCGCCAAGACGATGCTCGTCAAGACCCTGGCCCGCGCTACCGGCCTACAGTTCCAGCGCATCCAGTTCACGCCGGACCTGCTGCCTGCGGACATCTCTGGCAGTTACATCTTCAACACGAAGGAGCGCGAATTCGAACTGCGCAAGGGTCCGCTCTTTGCACAGATCGTGCTGGCGGACGAACTCAACCGTGCGCCCCCCAAGACGCAGTCCGCCTTGTTGGAGGCCATGCAGGAGAAGCAGGTCACCCTGGAAGGCACGACCCATGCGCTCCCGAAACCGTTCTTCGTCTACGCCACGCAGAACCCAATCGAGAGCGAAGGTGTCTACGCCTTGCCCGAAGCCGAACTGGACCGGTTCCTCGTCCGCATCAGCCTCGGTTACCCGGAACCCGACGAAGAGGTCACGGTGCTGGAACGCATCGAACTGTGGCAAGGCAAGGAGCCCGCGGTCAAGAAGGTCTGCACCGCGGCCCAACTGCTCAAGGCGCAACAGGCGGCCCGTGACGTCTACGTGCACGAAGACCTGAAGCGCTACATCGTCGGCATCGTCCACGCGACGCGCATCGACGACCGCATCGCCGTCGGTGCCAGCCCCCGTGGCAGCATCGCCTTGATGCAACTGGCCAAGGCCGCCGCTGTCGTGGCTGGTCGCAGCCACGCCATCGATGACGATGTCAAGGAGGTCGCCCAGGCGGCCCTGGCCCACCGCTTGATCCTCAAACCCGAGTCGGCGGCCCGTGGCACCACGCCCGAACAGGTCATCGACACGTGCCTTGACCTTGTCCCGACCCCCCGGGTCCCTAGGATCCGCGCCTGATATGGC
>JBFJNL010000053.1:0-13545 GCA_041618195.1 Thermoplasmatota archaeon
CGCGCGTCCTTCTCATCGACTTCTTCCGCGGTCTTGTGGGAACCGAGGTAGTAGTCCATGCCGATCTTGCGGAACCACTTGAACGCCGCGCCCTCCTTGCGGGTACGGCTGCCGAAGTACATGTGGCGGCGGGTCACTTCGCCCAGCCACTCGTCCGGGATGATGAGGTAGCGGTTGGGGTCGCTGTTCAGGTCGTCCACGACCTTGCGGACCGCCTCGGTGGCTTCCTTGTCCGTGATGCCACGGGCCTCAAGGTCCGGCAGGTGCTGCTTCTCGAGCAGGATCTCCTCGATGACCTCGAGGAGGCGGTAGAACAGTTGGCCACGCTTCTGGGTCTTGACCGGCCTGAAATGGCGCAGCAACAACTTGTCGTCGGCCACCAGCTTGGTCATCGGACCAGCGTGGGCGTAGAACAGGGTCTTGTTGAGTTCGTCCGGGTCGGCGTCGCCGGTCTTGCGGTGCGCCACCAGGAACTTCTCGACGAGTGCGTGGGGGTCCGGGCTCATGCGGAGGTTCTCTTGGACCTCCGGGCCGATCTT
The DNA here is from genome assembly GCA_041618195.1 of Thermoplasmatota archaeon. Classification (GTDB taxonomy): domain Archaea; phylum Thermoplasmatota; class E2; order JACPAO01; family JAHFTW01; genus JBFGSX01. Next base: position 540 of record JBFJNL010000053.1, read on the forward strand.
GGCGCCGCTCAAGCCGGCGCGCAAGTGGCGCAGGGCCTGATCGGCGTCGGACTCCTTCTTCTCCTCCTCGACCTCTTCAGCGGCGGCCTCGTTGACCAGGTCGGCGGCGATCTCGACGTTCTCGAACCGGGCGCGCCATCCGTGCTCTTCAGCGGCCTCCAAGGCCTGCTCAGGGCCGCGCCGGCCGACCTTCAGGGACGTGGCAGGCATCTTCAGCAGGCGGCCATCGACGTCCTCCTTGCGCCGGGTGCGGACCATGTCCGCGAGCTCAAGGTAGGCCTCGTTGGTGAGGTTGCGGTTGGCGATGGCGGCGATGCGGGTCTTGTCGAGCAAGCCGGCATCCCACAGTTCGCCGTAGACCGGCGGCAGGAAGACCAGGTTGCGTGCAGCGACGGCGGCATTGCCGCCTTCCCACAAGCGCGTGGCCTTCGTGTGGCTCAGGTCCTTTTCGACGCAGAACAGGTTGAACACCATGCCCTGTGCGAAGGGATTGTCGAGATACGGGACCAGGCTGGTAGGCAGATCCCGGATCGGGAAGCTGACCATCGGCACCGCCTCGGAGTCCGTGCTGTCGAGCACGTGCTGCACCTTGGCGATGGCGACCGAGATGACGTCGTTGATGACGCCGCCGAGGAGACGATCGGCCTCCTCCAAAGTGTCGATGGCACGCTCAATATGGCGCTGCAACAGCCGGTGTTGAGCTGGGTTGAGTCGGGCCAACACCAAGTCGTATGACCTCAAGCATAAAGATGGCACGGCAGGACGAAGCTGTCATAGCAGGGGCCGGTTTTGCCCCAATGTGTCCGTCTTTCGTGACGATCTATACGCCGGAAAACATGTCCTCATCACTGGTGGAGCCACCGGCATCGGCTTTGGCATCGCCCAGGCGTTCGCGGCCCACGGGGCCAAAGTGACCATCGTCAGCCGCAACGAGGAACGCCTGGCCAAAGCATGCGCCGCGATCAATGCCGCCGGCGGCCAGGCCGGCTGGGGCAGCGCCGACGTGCGCGACCCCGAAGCGCTGCAAAAGATCGCGGCCGACGTCGGCCCCGTTGACGTGCTGATCAATGCCGCAGCAGGCAACTTCCCGACGCCGTTCAGTGCCATGAGCCACAACGCGTGGCAGAGCGTCCAGGACATCGTGGTGGGCGGCACCGTGCACGCCACCAGGGCCTTCGGCGAACCAATGCTGGGCCGAGACGCCAAGGAAGGCAGCCCCTGCATCATCAACATCGTCGCCGGCTATGCCTGGACGGGCGCACCCGGGGTCAGCCACAGCGGTGCGGCCAAGGCGGCCGTCCTCAACCTCACGAAGAGCCTGGCGGTGGAGTGGGCACCCAGCGTCCGCGTCAACGCGGTCAGCCCCGGCCCCATCGGCGGCACGGAAGGCATGAAGCGACTCGGCGAAGACCTCGGACTGGCGGACGCGCTCATCAAAGGCACGCCCCTGGCGCGCATGGGCGACGCCGACGACATCGCGGCCGCGTGCCTGTACCTGGCAAGCGAAGCGGCCGACTACGTCACGGGCAGTTGCTTGGTCGTGGACGGCGGCCAAGACGCGGTCGGTCCGTTTGGCATGATGTTCCAGGCCATGCGGTAGATCCGCGCGGCATCGCTAGCCCAACGGGCCTAGCGTTTCGGGCCTGCCTCGGCGGGCCCTCGAAATCAAGGAAAGTCCGGTGGCCCTGGCGTCCCGATCAGCGGGACGCGTCCACCCACAACGACGCCGGGCCACCCTAGCGCCGTCGGTCCATCGAGGCTACGCAGCCTCTAGGAGCTTACTTCGAGGCCTTGCGGGCCGGGGCGGCCGGCTTGCTGGAGGCGCTGGGGGCGGAGTGGCCGGGGGCCTTGCCCATCGGTGCCTTGCCCATCGGGGCCTTGGCGGGGGCCTTGGCGTTGGTCATGGTGGCGTTGTTGGTGGAGCTGCTTGGGGTCTTGACACTGGGTTTCGTGTTCATTGGAATCACCGTAGGCCCAGCCTTCTTGGCTGAGCGTGGGAGGGCTACGGGCTTCAAATCCAAAATCTTGTCGGTCGCTTGCAGCGGAATCGGTCTGGCGGCGCGGTTGGCGGCGGACCGACGAACGCTACGAGCCCGCGGCCCGAGGGCACCGCGCGGCCGGCCTTACCCGTATGCAAGCACGGCGGTGTCCGCGACGGACGGGGGCGCAAACGCCGGCTTCAGACAGTGAAGGCGGCACGCCGGGTCAGGGTCGGGCCTTGGCCGGGGGCGGTGCCTTGCAGCCCGAACGTGACCTCCCACTGGTATTCGCCGGGAGCGACCGGTTGGCGGCTTTCGCCGTCCCAGCGTGTGCCGTCCCACAGGGATTCGATGTAGACGGTGTGGCCGGCCGGGAAAGTGGTCTCGCTGAAGCCCTTGCAGGTCGCCATGGGCTCTTGTGGGACTTCATCGCCAGCCGCGTCAAGGATACGCAGATCCCACTCGATGCCGCAGCCGGTCCAGAACGTGGGCTCGCCGGTGGCGCCGTTGCGGACGGTCACGTTGACGCCGTGGCCGCCAGGAATGGTGCCGGTGGCCAGGTCCATGCTGAAGCCGGCCAAGTGACTGTCCGGGTCGCCGACGAGGATGGGCACATGGGTCTCCAAGACCTCCTCGCGGTCGCGCAGGGTGAACTGTAGCACCCAGTCGTAGACACCGTCGGGCACCGGGACGCTCGTGCTGTTGTCCACGTCGTGGTCGCGGAAGTTCCACGAGTACAGTGCTTCGATGTCGGTGCGCGGCCGCAGGGTGTCCCAGTAGGTCGGGCACGAAGGCTCCTCGAGCACCTCGCGGTAGTGGATCTCGTCGCCGGCCGGGCTCACGAGGGTGCTGCGCCATGGCTCACCGCAGCCTATCCGGATGTCGTAGGTCTCCGGGCCGTCGTTGTGCACGACCGCCAGCATACGCATGCGGCTGCCGCGCATCTCCGTCCATGCCGACATGGTCAGACCGGGCAGGGTGTCGTCACTGTCCGTGACGGCATCCGCGGGTGGTTCGGCCGGCCCGATGCAACCGGCCAGCGTCAGCGTGAGTAGCGCGGCGAGGATCGCCTGCCCCTTCATGGCCGCGCCACACCGGCGTCCCATAAAGGCCTCAGCCTTGCAGCGGCCAGCCGAGCACCCAGGCGTCGCCCGGAGCCAGGAGGCTGGGGCCGCCGGTCTGCTTGACGAACATGGGGTGGCTGACCACGTCATCGGGGCGTGCGACCGTGTTGGCGAACGCCATCAGCAACCGGCCTTCGCGGTCCAAGGTGGTCTCGAAGAAGTCACCCATGCGGCGGTCGCCGTTGTCCGTGCCCATGACCGGATCGAGCCCGACCGATTGGACCTGGCAGGTGGTGCCGCTGCTGCACATAGGCCCGCGGTGGACGGGGTCCGCCGTGACCTGCTGCAGCTGGATGGTCGGGGTGGCCGTGTGGGCGTCCAGCAAGAACGCCGTGTAGACGAACCACTCGCCGTCGAGGCTGTCCGGACGGCCAACGTCCGGGCTGCCGATCCACGACACGGCGGCGCGCCCTTCACTGCCGGCGCTCACCCAGGCAAAGACGTGGGTACCCCGGCTGCCGAGGGTGTCGTTGATGAGCGGCCCGAGGTCGAATTGCTTCCAGCTCTCGCCGCGGTCGGGGCTGTAGCTGACCAGCACCGTCGCCGGACTGCCCGGCGTCAAGGGCTGGCCGTTCATGGCAGTGTAGATGCCGCCTGCCATGTCGATGGCCGGCTCGTGAGCGAAGAAGCCCCGATGCAGGCCTGCCGGGGGTTCATGGACCGTCCAGGCGGCACCATCGGTGCTGGTGGCGAAGCCGAGCCCGCAGCCCATGACGATGGTGCCGTCGCGGGGGTCGACGACGAAGTCGCCGCCACACGGCGCGTAGCCGATGGTGTCCCAGGTCAGGCCGTCATTGCCGGTGGTCATGAAGGGCCGGGCGCCATCGGGTGAACTGCCACCGCTGCGGTCGACGATGTAGTTGGCCGTCAGGTAGATGGTATCGCCGTGGCTGCCCATCCATTGGCGGTCGACCACGGCGCCGCTGCCGCTCACGACGTTGCCGGCGGCCCAGGTGGCCCCGAAGTCATCGGAGTACGAGATCGACTGCTCGGCCAAGGCGATGAGGTCGGTGTACCAGATCCGCCCAGTACCATCGACCGTGATGTCGGGGTCGGAGAATCCAATCCCGGTGCTGCGCGGGCCGACAGCGCCGGCCAGGCCGATGTGGGCCCACGTCTCGCCGCCATCCGAGCTCCGCCAGAGGTACGATTGGCCGTTGGCGGCACTGACGAGTTCCGTGTGGTCCGGGTCGGCCATGGTGGGGTGGTAGTGCGTCCAGCCGGGGTGTGCCGCGACGATGATGCTGTCGTCGGGAGCGACCGCGATGACCGGTTCGCCGCCGGCGCGCACCTCGTCGATGAGAAGGGGCGTGCCGAACAGGAGGGCGACAGGGTCGAGCGGTGCCAGGTAGGACAGATTGCCCGCAGCGTCGTGGTACGCCATGTGGTTGACCGCCTGGACCGCGGTCCCGCCGTCGCTACCATCGTTAGAGGCACATCCGGCCAGGGCGGCGGCGACGAGCAGGGCGACGACGAGGCGGTGCATAGGATCAGCCCTGGGTGGCGCGCCAGCCGGCGGCGAGGTCCTCGGCGTTGATGAGCTGGATGCCACCAATCTGCCGGACGTAGGTGGCATGGCTGACGACATCGTCGCTCTGCGTGTACGTGTCGCTGACCACCGCATGCAGGTAACCGTCGCTGTCGATGGTGGTCTCGAAGAAGTCACCCAGACGGCGGTCGCCGCTGTCGTTGCCCGTGACGCTCGTCACCTGGCAGGTCGTGCCGCTCTGGCAAATGGGGCCGTGGTGGATGGGCGTCGGGGTCAGGTGGCTGACGAACACCGTGGGCTCCATGGCGGCGGCGTCGAGGACGTAGGCGGTGAACAGGAACCATGGGTCGTTGTAGGCGTTGCTCTGGGTGGCGCTGAAGCCGCCGATCCAGGTGACTGCGACCCGGCCATCGCTGCCGGCGCTGATCCACGGCCAGATGTAGCTGCCATTGACGCCGGCGAAGCGGTCGTACGTGCCGGCGGGCGCGAAGTCGCTGCCGTTCAAGCTGGTGGTCTGGCTGTAGAGTCTGAAATGAGGCGTCAGGTCGATGATCCAGGGCCAGGTCAGGCCCTCATCGGGGCTGCCGCCGACCAGCAACTGGTTCTCACCGTAGGTCCAGGTGACCCAGGTGTTGCCGGCGCTGTCGATGGCGGGTTCGGCCATGACGCGCTGGCCACCGCGGGGGATGCTGACGTTGTTGGCGTCGACGTCGGGGACGTTGCGGCGCTCCCAGGTCCAGCCTGCGTCTTCACTGACGGCGATGCCGGCACCACAGGCGACGATGAGGTGGCCATTGGCGCGGTTGGCGACCAGGTCCTGGCTGCACGGCACGTTGCCGCGGTCTTCCCACGTCAGGCCGCGGTCGGTGGAGGCGCGGATGTGGTGGTCGGGTGCGCCGGTGGTGCTGGCGAAGTAACTGGCGGTGAAGTACAGTTCATTGCCGTACGACGCGATCCATTGCCGGTCGTTGACGCCACCGGAGGCGAATTCGTTGCCAGGCAGCCAGGTCAGGCCGTCGTCGACGCTGCAGACGATGCTGCTGGTGACCAGGGCCATCAGGTCCGTGTAGCACACGGTGTTGTCGTCCATGACGGTGAATTCCGGATCGCTGACGCCGAAGCCAGTGCTGCGCGGGCCTTCCTCACTGATGGGGAGGCCGATGTGGGTCCAGGTGTCGCCGCCGTCCGTGCTGCGCCACAGGTAGCTCTGGCCGGACGCCGGCGTCAGCAGCTCGGTGCCGGGGTGCGTGGGGTCCTCGCTGGGGTGGTAGTGGGTCCAGCCGGGGTGGGCAGACACCAGGATCGTGCCCTCGAGGGTCTGTGCGATGACGGGTTCGCCGCCGGCGCGGACGGTATCGATGAGCTTGGGAAGGGAGAACATGGGCGTGGCGTTCAACGGCAGGCCCTGGAAACCAGGCAGCGTCGGAAGGACGTTGAGCTCCTTGGTGTTGGGGCCGGTCCCCATCGGGTCGGCCGCGGGTTCGCTGGCACAACCGGCCAGCGTGACGGCCAATAGGCCGGCGGTCAAGATGATCGTCATCGCGCGCATGCGGCTTCGACTCAGCTCCCGGGTCTTAGCGCTTGTGCCGGTGCGACCGCGAGCCACGTCGCTGGCGGCGCGGCGGTGCGGAGCCACCGCCAGCCCCGAGGCCCCCCATGGAGGGTCCTCGGGGAGCAAAGTGGGGCCGTTCGGCCCGGGGAAAAGAGGGCTAATTGGCTTGGTTGTCTTGAGGCAAGTGTTTCTCGAAGTACTGCGCGAGTGCCATCTCCATCGTGTTGCTCAGGGACGTGCCCGTGAGCAGGCGATGTTGATGGAGACGCAAGTGCAGCCGTAGCGGCACATGCACCTTGAACTCCCGCATGTGGTCAAGATCTGCTCCTCCAAATTGTTCATCTGCCATGTTGCATCCTCGTGACGCTGAATGGAGATGGGCTTCGCAGAGACTTAAGGAACCATCGCCGGGCACGAACGGGCCGGGCGAATTGGGGGGCCACCCCGAAGACACCCCCGGTGACCGTTTCCCGGTGGGCCGGTAGGACGGACGCCCCCAGGCCCTCGAGCCCCCCAATATATCATTGTTTTGCGCGCCGGTGATGTACCTATGAGTGACCGAGTAAGGGTTGGCCTGTGTGGCCAAGTGATTGAATATGGACGCCGACAAGATGATGGGCATCGAGAAGCCCGACCTGGACGAGATCCGCGAAGTGAAACTGCGCCTCAGCGTGCGACACCTGTTGCGCCTGCATGCCATCAAGTTGCTGGAGGGCCCCAACTTCAGTGAGACCGTCCGTGCCGCCCTCGGCCGGTACTTCGACAAGGCCGGGCGCGAGATGCATCCCTGAAGCCGCGGCGCGGGCTGGTCTCAGACCAGTGCGACGGCCAGTCTGCTACCATACGACTCGGGTGCGGTGAAGGTGAGCGGCAGCGGGGCGCCGCCTTCGGGGACGAGCATGACGCGGACCTCGACCCCCGGCATGATGGCCGGCGGCGAGGCGGTGCCGTCGAGCGCCAGGTCAAGGCGCACCAAGTCGCCACTGGTCATGACCGGCTCGGCCCCCGTGAAGCCGCGGTCGACATCCCGGAGCGCCGTGGCCGTGAACGCGCCAGGCTTGCGCGCCTCGGCATAGCCGACGCTGAACGAGTCCCCGCCGTCGCTGATGAGGATCTCCATCTGGGCCAGGTCGACCGGGTCTCCGTCCGACGGCGACACCAAGTAGATCTCCAGATCGTGCAGCGCTTCGACGCCGACACTGTCGCGCCGCCCCAACACAGAGACCACGTCGAGGCCGTGGTCATCGGGCTTCGGGCCCTCGCCGCGAAGCTCGACACTGGTGCTGAACAGCACAGCCGCCGCGACCGCCGCCAGGCCCACCGTGACGATGAACACCGCGGTCGTGGCGACATCAATCTGGGCCCGGAGGTCTCGTCCGAGTGAAACCTCCCGGCCAACGCACACCTTTGTCACCGACCATTTTGTGCACCGCCGGGGGGATGAATCCATGGTGGGGCCCAAAGCGGGCCAGCCTCTGGGGTTCAGGTAGCAGGCCGTTCAGGAGGCGCTCAAGGCCCGTATCAGGGTCGGCTCATCGAGTCGCAGCCACGCTTCGAGCCGACGCGCCGCATCCAGGGCCTCGTCGTCGCCCTCGGCGCAGGTGGCCGCCGCACAGAAGGCGCCGTACGCGTTCTCAAGGAGCGTCATGAGTGGCCGCGGCGCCGGCGCCGCAACACCGGGGGCCACCACGGCACCGCATTGCACGCGGGCCAAGGCAACCCAGGCAAGCCCCTCTTGGAAATGGGCGTCGCCGTGGCGCGGCGACCGCAGGACGGCGTCCCGCGCCGCCTGGAGCGCGGGAGCGTAGTTGCCGAGCGCCATGAGGATGGTCGCCCTGCGCATCAGCAGGTGCGGCGATGGCCCACGACGACGGATGGTGACCTCAATCTCGGCCATCTGCTCGAAACAGTGCACGTAGTCGGGGTCCATCGCAGTGGCCAGTGGGTCGAGGAGCGGGTCATGGGTCATGGGGACCTATGACCAATCTGCGCCGCCGGCCGCTATCAATGTCTGCTGACAGGGCAAAGGCCTCGACGTCGCGAGGGGATGACGGCCGGTGCGGCGGGCAGGACCTAGGTCGATCCTTCGCCGGGCCGTAGCCGCTTCTCAAAGTAGCTTTCGAGCGCATCAGACATGGTCTGGCTCAGGCTCGTGCCGGTCAGGAGGCGGTGGCGGTGCAGCCGCAAGTGCAAGGATAGCGGGACGTGCACCTTGAACTCCCGCATCCTGTCAAGGTCCTCCTCGGTGGTCTCGGGATTCATGCGTATCGAGGCAAGGTCGGATTGCGGCCTATTAGAAGACCTGTCTCGGGCCGCGTGGCCATCCTGACCCGCGATACCCGGGAAAGCCAAGCGGTAACGGGGACGCAGGGACATTTGGCCTCGCGGGACTAGGGTATAAGAAAATTTGGGGTCCGGGTGATATATGCTGTAGAGCCCGAGTATAGGTTGTGCTCCGACATGTTCGGAGAGGAATGTGAAAAGATGTTGAACGCAGACGCCCTTATGGGGATCAAAAAGCCGGATATGAACGAGATGAAGGAGGTCAAGGTGAAATTGCCTGTCCGCCAGCTGTTGAAGCTCCACTACATGAAGCTGACCAGTAGCCGCACCTTCTCCGACGTCGTGTCGGAAGCCCTGACCGAGTACTTCACCGAGATCGACCCGCGCCGTGAAGCCCCAAGTGAATAGTACGGGCGCAAGCCCGCTTTTTCCCCCTTCTTATTGATGCGCGGCGCTGGCCAGTCCCATTGGCGGCGCCGCAGTACGCGGCTTGCCCGCAGCCACCTCGGACCGTGCCCCGCGCGGCCGGTCCGGATGCGACCCCCGCAGACAGCATTATGCGCCGCCAGGAACTGGACCGCCATCGCCGACGTGGTCGCCATGCTCGAATTCCATGCCCTGAAGGAGACCCGGGCGCCCCCCGGGCGCCTCGTCGAGCTCCTGCAGGCATTCAAGACGGTCCTTGCCACGGACGGCATGGCTTCCATGGACGAGTATGGGGACATGCTCAAGTGGGCCCTGCCAGGCAAGGACGGCATCTGCCGCTACTTCCACGTCTTCCACCCCGACTACTGCTCGTTTGGCGACCAGTTCTTCGGGACCATCCACTACCATGGGGGCTGGATCCGTGGCACGGTGCTGCTCGGCCACATGGAGCATTACACCTACGCAGCCAAGCCGACCCCGGATGGCGACCGCTTCCTCGCCGGCCAATCGTACCAGCTCACGAAGCACACGCACCAGCAAGGTGCAGGGACCTCGTACGAGTTGCCGGCCATGGTGCCGCACTGGCTCAAGCCCACGGAGCTGACGCTGACCTACTTCGAGGAAGAGGACAACGAACGCATGGGCGATCTGGTCAACCCCGCGACCACGACCACGGACGAACACGTCTGGGAGCAGGAGCACGCCGATGCGCTGCTGCCTGGACTGCTGACGCTCATCCAAGAACACGTGGCGCGGTTGACGGTCGTGGCATAGCCGGACTCCGCGCGCGACGTCCCCGGATACCACGACGACCGGCGGTCATGCCGGCCCAAAAAACGGCCCCGCCATCCGCTTCAGATTGCAGGGGAAAAGAAATGCTCCCGCCGGGAGTCGGACGACGGACGCGGAGCGCAGCGACGGTCCATCGCCAGCGAGCCTCGCGAGCGGAAAGCCCGGTGGGGGTACCGAGCGAACGAAGAGAGTGAAAAGGTGCTCCCACCGGGATTTGAACCCGAGTCGTTGCCTTGAAAGGGCAACATGATTGGCCACTACACCATGGGAGCGAATGGGCCCCACCAAGGCGGGACAGGCGGCCGACAAAGCAACCCATCATAACCGTTTAGGAAAGGTCCGGCCGGTTGACGGGGTGGCTGCACGACCTGCACAGCTGGCGAGGCTTGTAGTTGAAGGCACCACAATCCCCGCAGGATTCGCCGATCGGGCAGCGTCCTTCGTAGTCTGCCGGCACTGCGCGACGGAAAATGAACCAGCGACTGACCGGGATGATGAGCATGAGCCCCCCGATCATGGCCAGGAACATACCGAGGCCGATGCGCGGCCCGGACGCCATCGAGGGAGTGCCCGGCCCGGCGGCCAGCAAGTAGATGCCGGCCGTGGCAAGGGCGACACCCCAGGTGATGGTGCGCAGGTTCACAGGGTGGGCCCAGTCGGCCCCCTTCTTGCGTGTTGCGGCGTCAGCCACGCACACATCCGTACATTCAAACGACCTGACCATTAGGGTTAAGAACGATTTACAGCGAAATTGAGGGATTTCTGGTGTGACCTGCTGCAGCCAACACCGGCCGGGCACCGACGTCCTGGCGATCCGAAGCCCGTTTGCGAGCCGATCATCCGGGCCGCCGCCGAGCAGCGGGCTCATAACCCGCTAGTCCTCGCCAGTCCCTACGGGACCCTAGCTTAGTCCGGTTAGAGCAGCGGGCTCATAACCCGCCGGTCAACGGTTCGAATCCGTTGGGTCCCACTCACTGCGTTCGCGCTCCCCAACGGAACGCCGCTACGCTCGCCCGACGGCTGAAGCAGTCGGGCCGCATCCGTTGGGTCCCACTCCAATCATCCGCCACCGGCACCCAGCATGGCGCGCCGGGGCATCGCTTGCAAGCCCTCTTCCACCCATTGCCGGCTGTCAGGGCGTGAAGGTCACGGTCAAGACCGTCCTCCCCCACCCCCCCGAGGCCATCTTCGACTTCGTGGCAGACATGCGCAACGACGAACAATGGGCCCCGCTCGTCCAGGATGTTGTGCAGACCGCCGGCCAGCGGCCAGGCCTGGGTGCCAGATACCGCTACACGCAGCACATGGGGGGCCACCGCATCGAGATGGATGCCACCGTCACCGTCTACGAGCGCCCCCGGAGGCTGCGGTGGAGCGTCGACCACAAGGCCATGGATTACGAGGCCACGATGGTGTTCAAGCCCCATGCTAAAGGCACACGCATCATCCAGACCAATTTCGAGCGTTGGCTGTTCGCTCCCTGGTGGCTACGGATCATGGGCCCGGCGCTTGTCAAGAAACAACTGCGCCGTCAGTTGGCCCTCTTGGGCCAGGCGCTAGCAAAGGAAAGAAGGGAAGAGGAAACGGTCCAAGATTACTTGGATTCGAACTCGGCGTAGCCGCACTTGCCGCACGATTGGCGGTCAGCGTGCTTGGCCATGAACGCACCGGGGCCGCACTTGGGGCAGGCCTTGCGGAGGCGTTCGATCTTGTCGCCGTCGACCTTGTAGAGAGCGTGGATCCCCATGTTAGGCATCCTCCTTCTTCTGCTTGTCCTGGAACAGGTTGTTGCGCTTGAGGAAGTGTTCGCGCTCTTGGGAGCGGGCGGCGTCGGCGCTGCTGTAGGCGCGGGCGGAGCCGCGGGTAGCGGCGCGGCCAGTGGCGCTCTCCATCATGGCGATGACGACGTTGTCGGTCTTGACGCCGATCTGGGCGGCGACCAATTGGCGGACCTGTACGCGGTTGGGGGTCGATTCGCCGTCGTGCTTGACGACGAACTCGACATCCTTCCGGCTGAACAGGGCGTTGTCCAGTTGCTTCGTGATTTCAATGTCCATATGTACACCTCAACCAACCCCCGAGGGGGCGGGCGTCCCGGGTGGGACAGGTGTGCCGAGCCGATGAGACATATAAGGCCGCCGCGGCCGCGTTTTCCCGCACCAAGATTGATGCCGGCGCCCTGGAGTGGCTGGCCCTTGCAGGGATTCTGGCAGACCGGCATCGCCTTGCCGGTGTTCGATGGGACGCGCCGGCGCCTCGGCGTCTTGGAGGACAGCCCGCGCACCCCGAGCCTGCTGCGCGCGTGGCTGGAGGAGCGCGGCGAGTTCACGGTCACCGACCATGCTCAGACCATCGCCGACGCCGTGGCGTGGCTGGACGAAGAGGAACTCGACGCGGCCGTGGTGGACTGGTTCTTGCCGGAAGGCGATGGCTGGGCCTTGGCCCAGGCGCTCAAGGACGCGCGGCCCGAGCTGCCGGTGTTCATCTACACGGTGGACAAGGCGCCCATCGCATCGCACGATGGCGTCGCCTGGCTCGACGAATTGCCGCTGTCGCAATGGCCTGCGGCCATGGTCGCCGCGCTGCCGACGCCGGGTGCGAGCGACTAGGACAGTTGGCCGACGAACGTCGCGACCTTGGCCTGTAGTTCAGGCGTGACGGCGCAGACCACGACACCGCGCCCAGGCATGCCGTACAAGACGAACGCTTCGACGGGTGCCTCGATGAAGCACGGGATGCCGACGAGGTCCTCCTCGCCATCGACGACGATGCGGGTGGTGACGCCGTCCGGCTGGGCAAGGGCATCGACGACGGCGGACCACGCATCACGGGTGATGCTGGCGGCCGGGTTATCGACGCGGACCTCGCGGTCGCCCCAGGATCCGAGGCGAGCGCGTAGCTCAGGGTCGTCGCCACCGCGCTGGGTCTTGTAATCACAAACGAAGAGCCGAGGCTTGATGCCTAGGTCCTGTAGCGTCGTGCTGACGATGTCACCGACGGCCAGGACGGTGTCCGTCGGCTGCAGCATCACGCCGAGCGTGGCCGTGTCGACCACCGGCCCCCATGGCTCAGCCAAGGCTGGGCGCATGCGCTGGGGCAGGATGTAGGCCGAAGCGGGCCGCAGATCGGCGCCGGGCGCCGCCATGGACTCAGACCGGGACCCACGACTCGCCATCGAGGCGGAAGTGGCGGCGGACGACGTTCCAGGCGGCCTTCTCAGCGTGAGATTCGCTGCAGCGCCATCCGAAGTCCTTGTTGTATTCCTCGACCCACATGCGCTGAGCGTCGTCAGGCAGGGCCTTGACGGGCTTAGGCAGCTTGTCTTCGAGGCTGAGCGTCATGTTTACCGGACCTTGAGAGC
>JBFJNL010000054.1:0-13357 GCA_041618195.1 Thermoplasmatota archaeon
GGAGATCGTCAAGGTCATCCGCGGCGGCAAGGAAGTCGAGAACACCTTCATGAAGACCGGTGACCAGGGCGTCGTCAAGATCCGCCCCACCAAGCCGATGGTCGTCGAGAAGGCCTCCGAGTTCCCGCCCCTGGGCCGTTTCGCTATCCGCGACATGGGTCAGACCGTGGCTGTCGGCGTCGCTGTTGACGTCGAGGCTCGCTAAGCGCATTTCTCCGGAACTTGTTCCGGAGGTGTAGCCTATGGCAAACGCGAAGGCCCGCATCTCCCTCACGGGAACGGACCCGGTCAAAGTGGATTCCGTGTGCAACCAGATCAAAGGGATCTCGGAGCGCACCGGCGTCAACATGGCCGGCCCCATCCCGCTGCCCACCAAGCGCCTCACCGTCCCGGTCCGCAAGGCCCCCGACGGCGAAGGTAGCGAAACGTGGGACCGCTGGCAGATGCGCGTGCACAAGCGCCTCATTGACCTCGATGCTGACGATCGTGCCCTCCGCCAATTGATGCGGATCCAGGTGCCCGATGGTGTCAACATCGAGATCATGCTCCGCTCGTAAGAGCTGAGTAGAGACGCGCCGCGACTCGGGGTGTATACCCCACAACCCCTCTTCCTTTCCCCCTCCCTTTTTTGTCGGGTTCAAGCGCTTCGCTCGGAGCCGTTCCCATTCCGCTGTAAACTTCGGGTAGGAGGTTGCGCCTCCAAGCCATTCCCGCCCCTTTGCTGCGATTGGGCAGAACCGCATCGCTATGCGCGGTCGCATGCTTCGGCTCTGATGACCGTGCTCAGCCCACGGGCGACCGCCGGCCTTCTGCGCCCGGCGCGGCCGCTTTGGTGGGCGCGTTCCCTGCCGCTCAGGTTCAGTCGCCTTGGACGCTGAATTCAGCCGGCACGTCGATGCCGTGGCCGGTCGTGGCGAAGATCTGGAACGGCTGCTCGATGTGGAGGCCGATGAACAGGTCACCCGGTGCGTCCTCGGAGACCCCGGCCAGTACCTGGATGGTGGCGGTGGGTGCAGCGGCGAACAGGTTCTGGATCTGCCCCCGTCCGAAGTAGACGCGCAGGGGCGAGGTGCCTTCGTCGAAACTGATGACGGCGCCAGCTTCATCGCGCAGGACGACGGTCATGCGTTGGGAGAATTCTGAATTAGCATCCCAGAACACCTCCAGCAGCAGGTCCTGGACATCGGCATCGGGGATCAGGGTGAACGTCCGCTCATCGCGGCCGGCGGCCTCGCAGGCGATGTGGCGATCTTCTTCCGGGTCGCCCGACCCATGGCTGTGGCCGGCCTGGACGATGGCCGCACACGAGATGAGCCCACGGTACGATTGGGTGTCCAGGCGACCGACGGGTGTCGGGGCGAGGGTGATGTTGAAGGAGAAGTGCTGGGACTCCGTGGTGGCCACGATGGCGCGGGTGACGCTCTGGTGGCCCGGCGCCGTGAAGATGGCGATCTGTTCACCGAGGGTCCAGTTGGCCAGCAGCCGGTAGCTGCCGTCCGAACCAGCCTCCGCCCGGGTTTCGCCGACGGCCACGGCAGCGCCTGGGACCGGGCGCAGCAAGGCGTCGACGATGATGCCCTCAAGACTGCCGACGGTGGGAGTCACGGGCCCGGGGGCTGCCGGTGCGGCGCAGCCGCTCAGCACGATGGCCAACAGCAACCAAGCCCTAGCTTGCATTGGCGATGCTGAAGTCACCGGTCGGCGGTTCGATGTAGAACAGCGTCGCGAAGATCTGGAACTCTTGCTGGGCCGCGATGGCTGCACCTGCATTGACCTCTTCGTCGGCGGTGTTGCGACCGATGTCCACGCTGACGCGGACCATGCCGCCGCCGCTGTAGAACCGAGCGGCCTGAACATTGCTGATCTGGCCTCGCAGGATGGTCCCGTACTCTTGCGAGAACAGGATCTCATCCAGGTCGCCGTAGCCGAGTGTCTCGATGGTGAGGTTGAGGTGCTCGGCGGCCGTCGATTGGGCGTCCCAGACGACCTCGATGACGGCGCCGGCGAGTTCAGGGTCGACGTTGAACTCCCAGACGCGGTTGTCCACGGCGATGCCGCCGGGGCAGTTCTGGGAGACGCGTTGGCCGTCGGCCTTGACCAAGCCGGCGCAGCCGATGATGCCCTTGTAGGTCAGCGTGTTGTGCGTCGGGACCTTGACCGCTACCCGCTGCAACGTGAAGTTGAGCAGGATGGAGACGTCCTGGTCGAGCGTGAGGCTCTTGCTGGCGGGTTTGTACCCGTCGGCCTGCACCACGACGACCAGGACCTCGTTCACCGGTAGTTCCTCGAACGCGTAGACGCCGTCCTTGTCCGTCGCCACCTCGAGACCGAGGCTGGCGATGCTGATGCTCGCGCCCTCGATCGGCGTGACCGCCGGGTCGAACACGAAGCCGGCCAGAGGTGGCAGATCCCCGCCGATGCTGCTGCCAGGTTTGGCGTCAGCATCGGTGGTCTCTGCCCCCGGGCCGCTGCATCCGGCCAGGACGATCAGGAGTACGGCGACGAGGGCACGCATGGGTTCACCTGCGGCGAACGGCACCAAGCATAGCGACGGTGGCCAGAAGGGCGACGAAGCCCAGGCCAGGCGTGTTCTTCTTGCTGCTCTCGGCGGCGTCCTGCTCGTCGACACTCTGGACGGTGGTGCCGTCGCGCTCGTTGGCGGACTGGATCACCTTGCCATCAGCGCTGACGGTGATCGGCGGCTGGGCGAACTTCTCGTCCCATCCAAGCGCGTTGCGCAGGATCTGGTTGCCGCTGAAGGTGGTCGCGTAGTGGTCGAGGCCGTACGGGTGGTAGAATTCCTCAGTCGGGTCGGGAAGCAGGGCCCCGATGACGGTGATGCGGCCGGCGCCCATGGGGATGAAGCCAAGAGCGACGTCCTTGCCATCACAGTTCTGGGTGAGCTGGCTGCCACCGCAGACGCGGCCGGCGATGCTGCCACCGGCGTCGGTGAAGGCACCGGCGTCGACGCCCCAGTTGGGGGCCGTGCCGGTGACACCGTAGCCAAGAGGCGTAGGCTCGTAGGTCTGCTTGACGCCGCCACGGATCTTGTTGAGAAGGTCGTGGTCGAGGTCCATGCGGATACCGCCCATGTAGGCGTATTCGACGTCGACGGCGTTGTCCGTGACACCGGAGATGTCGAGGAACTCTAGGCCGGCGTCGGTGAGGACCAGGTTGCCGCCGGCTTCGACCCAGGCAAGGATCGCGTTGACCTTGGCCGTGTCGACGGTGCCGTTGGCGATCTCGTTGGCGCCCCATTCACCGGCGACGAACTGGTTGACAGCGGTGCCGGGGATGACGAGGCTGTTGAAGTTGGCGAGGTTCTTGGTGAACTTATCGTTGGCGACACCAGCCGCGTTCAGGCGGGCGAGTACACCGGGCACGGCGGTCTCGGTGCCACAGTTTTCGCAGAGGAACGGAGCCATGTCTTCCCAGTACTTGGCGGGGCGGGCCTCGAAGGGCTGGTCGGCGCCGTAGTCCCAGGCGTCGTCGCCGGGGTTCTCGTCGGCCCAACCACCGGGGGTGGGCTTCAGGGCGCCGTCGGCGTCGATGTCGTCAAGGTTGGTGGCGACGAACTGCGGGTTGATGTACGCGGTCTTGAGGCCGGCCGTGTCGTAGCTGATCTGGCTGTCGAGGGCGGCAGCGTCCATGAAGCTCTTGACGATGTGGCGGACCATGTGGACATGGTAGTCGTTGAACAGCGCGCCAGGGCCTTCGTATTGGCTGCTGGTCGTGATGTGGTTGTACGCGAGTTCGATGTCGTAGCCGGGGGCGTTGAGGCCGGTGGTCTGGGCGAAGAAGTCGCCGCTGAAACCGGAGTCGGTGTAGCCGATGGCGTCGATGACGGTGTAGTACTCAGCGAAGGTGCTGCTGCTGACGGCGTGGGCCGGGTTGGCGTCCAGGGCGCTGCCGGGGAGGGGGCAGGTCATCTGGGCGCAAGCGGCGTTGTACGCGCCTTGCACGGCAGGACTGCCGGCGTTCCAGGCGGTCTCTTCGGCCGCAAATGCGCTGCGCCATTCGTCGAAGTGAGCGTCAGCGTTCCAGCGTTCCTTCAGGGTCTCGGCCAGAGCGACGCTGCGGTACATCTCCTGGGGGCTGAAAGAGCCGGCCGGGAGCATGATGGCGCCGAAGTTCTGGTGGTTGAGCATGCCGTGGATGTCGACGGCGTAATCCCACTGGAAGACACCGCCGCTGTTGTCGCGCTGGTCGACCATCCAGTTGAGGTAACCGACGGGTTCGGGCTCCTTGACGGCCTCGTGGGAGGCACTGCCTTGGCGGGCCCAGCCGATGGTCGGCGTCTGGCGGTTCATGTCGATGCCGTCACCGTTGGTGCGGCGGAACAGGCCGGCGCAGGCGTCGGCACCGACGAACTGCACTTCATCGCAGCTCCAGCCGTCCACGTTAGGGAACAGCAGGAAGACGTTCATGAAGTCCAGGTAGTCGCGGTAGGTGGAGACCTCGCCGCCACCGGTGGGCTTGGGCAGGGTCGGGGGGTTGGTCATGCCGTTCTGGATGCTCTCCGTGGCGAAACCGATGTTGCGCAGCAGATCCTCGGCGACGCGGAAGCCGCCTTCGCGGCCGCCCTTCTCGTTGCCGTGGATGCTGAGCATGAAGAGGATGTTCTGCTTCTCGTCGCGGGGGATGGGGCTGTTCTCGTTGCTGATCTCGAGCATGTACACGGGGTAGCTGCCGGAGCCGGCCTGGTCACCCTCGTTGCCGCGGCTCATGGCGACCTCGTGGACCTCGACGTAGTCGGGGTACAGGTCTGCCAGGTAGCCGATGCCACGCTGGAACTCGAAGTACGAGATGTAGTCGGTGGCGAAACCGGTGCTGCCACCGGTGAAGCCACGGGGGCCGGTCGGTGTGATGTAGTCGTTGTCGGCCAGGGCTTCAGGGAAGACACGGCCGGTCAAGGCGACGCACATTGCAGGGTCGTATTGGTCAGCGGTCGACGAGCCGATGCCGCCGGCGACACTTGCAGGGCCGCAGCTGGGGACCAATGGATTGGCCGCGACCGGCAAGCCGGCCACGGTGAACGACAGGATGATAGAAAGGGCGATGGCACCCTTTACCCACGAACGCATACGTGCGCGACCCTAGGCTCGGCACATAACGTTTGTTGGCATGGTACGGCGCGGGACGGGGCGCCAACAGGAGGGCGGCGTCTCGGATCACCAAAATGAGGTGCGCGAGGGGGGCGCGGTATCAAAAAGAGGAGGAAGGGGAGGAGTCTATGGGGTGTCTTCACCAGAAGTCAACAGAGCCGGCGTCGCCGAGGGGGTCTTCGGCGCCTTCCTTCTCAGCCGTGAAGCCAGCGGCTTCGGCTTCCTTCACCAGGGCATCGGCTGCGGGCTCGTCGTTGGCGGGCAGCTCGAAGGTGACGCTGTCGCCGCTGGAGTTGTACAGCTGCTTGAAGTGGGCTTCCTTGAACGCTTCGCGGTCTTCGGATTCCTTGCCCTTGATGGTGACGCGCCAGGCATCGACCATTCAGGCCACCGCCTTGGCTTTCTTGATCTCGTCCCATTGGCGGATCTGCTTGACGACGTCCATGCCTTCGACGACGTGACCGAAGACGGTGTGGACGCCGTCCAGGTGCCGGCAGTTGGCAGGGTCGAGGACGATGAAGAACTGGCTGCCACCGGTGTCTTTGCCGGCATGGGCCATGCTCAGGAAGCCGAGGCCGTGGCGGCGGGGGTTGCCTTGGGTCTCGCAGGGGATCTGCCAGCCGGGGCCACCGGTGCCGCTGCGGCGGTCGCCCTTCTTCTTGGAGTGGGGGCAGCCGGCCTGGACGACGAAGTCCGGGATGACGCGGTGGGCGTGGAGCCCGTTGTAGAAGCCTTTGTTGACCAGCTTGAGAAAGTTCTCAACCGTCTTGGGGGCGTCCTTCTCGAAGAGTTCGATGGTGATGGGGCCGCGCTCGGTCTCCATTGTGACCAGCGGCAGGCCGCCTTCCATGGTGCTCATGGGTCCTGGGACGACGCCAGGGATTTCACGGTTGGGGTCTAGGCGATGAAGTATCCATCGAGGGCGGGATGGGCTCGGGCTTCGATGGTGACCGCCGTGCCGAGGGGTCGTTGGATGGCCTGGATGGCGTCGTCCCAGCAGATGACCGTGACCGGCCCGGTCTCTAGTCGCACCAGGATCTCGACCTTGGTCCGGGGCGGATCGCCCACGACCTGGGCGTCGCCGCGCTCCAGGAGCGTGCCCTCGAGCCTCATTGTCCCCGGCGGGGCCTGGGGCTCCAGCACGGCGCTGCCGAGGCCAAGTTCCAGGCCGCCTTTCCAGCCGGCCTTCACGGTGGCGCCGCGGATGATGAGCCGGGTGGCATGACACAGCGGCCCGTCGATGGTGAGGCGGTTCTCGTCGTCCCACAGCACCAGGTCGATGGCGCCACTGGCGTCGCGCAGGGTGACACGCCCGACCGTGCCTTCGCCACCGCGTTTGCGTTGGAACGGCCGCGCCGGGTGGACCTGGTCCACGGTCACGTCCAGGATGCCCCAGTCGCCGACCTCCAGGACGGCGACGTCCAGATGACGGCTGGCGTCGACGCCTTCACCGGCGGCGTCCAGTCGGCGCTGGGTGTCACTGTCGATGAGGTCCATGCCGGGGCCAAGGGGCGTGGGCGCATGAACCCCTCGGAGGCGAAAACGAAATGACCCTGCACGTCGATAGCAGGGCATGGGCAGCGATGTCGTGATACCGGGTGAAGAGGATGGCCTGCGCGACGTCCTTGAGATGTACGAGTCTCGGGGCGCCACGGCGCAGTTCTCGGCGCGCAGCGGCGCAGTGATCCACTGCCACGACTGCGGCGCGGACGAGCCGGCTGAACAGGCGCCCCTGGTGGCGTTGCACCGGTTCGAAGGCAGCAGCGACCCCGACGACCAGGCAGCACTAGCGGCATTGGAGTGCCCGGCTTGCGGGGCCTGGGGCACCATCGTGCTGAGTTACGGGCCCGGGTCGAGCCCGGATGATGCCAGTGTCCTGGGGTCCTTGTTGGACGACCGGGACCAATCGGGCATCATGCCCGGACGATGACCCGCGACCCGGGGCACCTCGCCTTGACGACGCCTGGGGGTCGGAGCGCATGGCAGGGGTGATCGGCCTTCGTGGCCCGGACATCGAGAAGCGCGACGCGCTGCGCGGCTACAAGGTCGTCTTCGAGGACGCCGACCGGCCCTATGTTCGGCCACACACCGGCCTGCCGGTGCTGACCCTGCGCGACGGCAAGCCGGATGTCCACCGCCATGTCTTTGGGTTCAGCCGCAAGTTCTCCAGTTTCAATGCTCGAGCGGACAAGCTCGAGGCGTCGAAGATGTGGTCGAAGATGTTCGGACGAGACAAGCACCACGGCGTGGCGCCGGTCAGTTACATCCTGGAGTGGGGTGATATCGGCCACGGCAAGCAGCCGTTCCGGATCGAGCGCGCCGATGGCGCGGCCATGTGCGTCCCGGCATTGGTGGGCGGTTACTGGGAGGAACCTGGCGTCGACGCGTTCAGCCTCGTCACCATCGAGCCCAATGCATTCGTCAAGACGTTCCATGACCGCATGATCGGCCAGCTCACGGACGACCAATTGGATGTTTGGCTCCGCCCGCAGGAGCACAAGCCGGCAGAGGTCTGGGATTGCTTGCAGGTACCGCCCGACGATGAACTGGTGGCGATCCCGATCAAAGCCGATGCCGGCAAGGCCAAGCATGACGACCCGGAGGCGTTGGCGGCCATCGCAGACCCGCTGACGTGGGCCGATGTGCAGAAGCGGACGCCCAAGGGCGGCAAGCAGATGACGCTGTGACGCCGGCGCCGACGAGCGCTGGCCCCGGCGCGCGCCGCTCAGACCGGGTAGACGCGCACCCTGCCATCGGCACCGGCGTTGGCGAAGGATTTGGAGTCGGGGCTCCAGCAAAGGCCGTAGAGGCCTTTGATACCGGGCTTGTGGGTCGCCAGGACCTGGCCGGCGGCGTCGCGCAGGGTGACGATGCCTTCGCCGGCGACCGCGATGTGTTTGCCATCTGGGCTGATGGCGCCGAAGACGTAGCCGGTGCTGCCCGAGGCGACTTTGAGGATGCGCTCTTTCTTGGCCACATCCCAGACGTGGATCTGCCCGGCGTAGTCCGTGATCACTACGCGGGCGTCGTTCTGGGCCACTGAAATGGAGGTGACGGCCGTGTCGTGGCCGTCGAGCTTGCCAATGTACTCGGCGTCGTCGATGGCCCGTACTTGGACTTCGGATCCGATGCCAGCCAGCAGCCAGGCGCCGGGCACATACCAGACGCCGCCGAGGCGTTCGAGGCCCGTGGCGACCCGCACGGCGTCCCCGCCGGGCACCCGCAGGTAGACGTCGTTGCCGCGATCCTTGCGTAGCAACATCACCTTGCCGTCGGTGGCGAAGCCTGAGTAGCCGGGCCATTCGTCGGCCACGGCGCCGCCGTCCCACCACAGCACGCGTTTGTCGCTGCCGCCCGTGACCAAGCGTCCGCCACACCAGTCGATGCTGTTGACGCTGGCCGTGTGGCCCTTCAGCTCCTCAATGAGTCTGTCGCCATCCCAGTGGCGCAACACGCCCTCCATGCCGCCTGTGTACAGGGTGCCGTCGGGCGCGTAGGCGAGCCCACTGGCGTGACGTTTGGAGGCTTCAAGGACGAAGCGGGGTTCCATGGGCCGACCAGGGGGCCGGAGTTGATGGTTGTTCTGCGACGCGCTGCGGTGGCCGATCAGCGGCGGCGCAGGATGAGCGCGGCCGCCATCACGCCTAGCACCGCGAAGACGAGCGGGCTCGGGGAGTCCTTGCCGGAACTGACGGCCGGGGCCTCGGTCCACATGCCGAGGGTCTCGTGCCCCGGCAACGCACACCAGAAGTAGAAGCCGCCATCCGGCACGGTGAACGTGGCACTGGCGCTCTGGCCCGGCTCGATCTGTTCGATCTCACCCAGCGCCGTCGCCTCGTCCGTGGCCTTGTGCTCCTTGTCACGGTCGGCGTAGGGCACGACCACCAGCTCATGGGCGGTGGTGCCATCGTTGACCAATGTGAACGTCACCTTGTCGCCGGCTTGGATCTTCGCCAGGGAACCGACGACCACGAAGCAGAAGTCCTTGTCGTCTGGACAACCGGACTCGCGGGCACGGACGGTCACTTCGTAGTTGGCAGGTTGCGCACTCACGGCAGGCATGGCGAGAGCGATGATCAGTAGTAGGGGGATGATCAAGCGCATGGTGCAACCAAACGACGTCTGGTGGGAAAACCATGCGGAAAAAGTTGCGTGGGCCAAGGGACACGCTGACAATCGGGGCGGGTCCCTGATTGGGCCGTGGGCCTGCTAGAACAGGGCTAAATGGCGAGCCAATCGCCACTCCTGTCCGGTGGCGTGGGGGTGGCGACCCAGTCGGGCTTCGCCGGGACATCGATGCGGGGCGGAGCGGGTGGTTCAGGCATAGGGGCCCGACCACTGAACCATGCGTACAGGTTGTCTTCGGTATAGCCGAACGGGCTCAGCAGGGTCTCGACGCTGCGCGCCAGCAGACGCAGATAGTGTGGCACATGATACGTGGCACCAGTGCCGAACCACCCCTCGTCTTCGAACATCTCGATGGGCACGACGCGGCCTTCCCAGGGACCGTCTTGACGGGCGACGACGTACTTGACGTACTCGCCGGGGCGGCGCTCCGTACCGCTGTCACGCAGGCGGCGCATGGCCGCCTTGGCGTTGGTGTTGGCGTGGTAGTCCTCGACCGATTTGGTGGCTTGGATCATGGTGCCGAGTTGCCGTGGATCGACCTTGCGACGGCGCAGGGCACGGGCGGCATCCAAGGCGACCCCGAGGGCCTGCGGGATGCGCATGCGGAAGCCGGCCGCGTCGTCGGCTTGGGCGAAGATATCGAGCATGGCTTGTTGGACGTCGTAGATCCAATCGGGGGTGCTGTGGCGTTGCACCTCGATGCCGCGGACCTTCAACGTGCCGTCGTCGAATTTGCCGTAGTAACGATTGGGGACGCCGACCAGCGACGACGATGAATGGGTCTTGCTGGGCAGGAACACGACCCACTTGTAGACGCCTTCGACGTCCATGGCGACCTTGACCTCGCGACCGACGCGCCGGGCGAACTGCATGGCGTCCTTGCGTTCGATACCGGGTCTCTGGAAGAACGCGCAGTCGGTCATGGCGTGGACCATCTCGAAGCCCATGTCGTTGGCGATCTCGCGGGCGCGAGTCATGCCGGCGCGGCCGTAGCATTGGATGGCCTGGTGCACTTCGGCACATCCGAAGCGGGCATTGCGGTAGCGGAAGTACCCGAAGCACACGACGCCGAGGGCTTTGTGTTCGGATTTGATGGCTGCCGCTTTGGCGAGGGTGTCCGCAGTGATGATGGGTTGATGCGCGGGCGGCGGGCCAGTAGCCAAAGGGCCTCGGGCCATGATATTGCTTGGTGCCCGACGGGCTTGGACCCTGCGCCAAGGTGAGTGAAAGTGCACGAAACATTCTTGCGATTCCACGTCGACACCACGCTATGTTCGGCTCTAGAGCGGCAATCTGCCAAAGTTGCAGCATGCCTATGAACAGGGACGAAGGCCACGGGGGCACGGAGGCCGACGGCTCGCACAGCCCCAAGTATTGCAGCATGTGCTATGCCGACGGCAAGTTCGTCGACCCCGACACCACGGTCGAGGAGATGCAGGACCTTGTCATCGAAGTGCTCGAGGACAAGCACCTGCCTGGCTTCATGGCCCGCAGCGCTGCGAAAAAGATCCCCCGACTCGAACGCTGGGTCTGATCAGGACGGGATGGTCCCGAACTTGCCGTCCTGATAGTCGCGGATGGTCTGGATGATCTCATCGCGGGAGTTCATCACGAACGGCCCGTGTTGCGCCACAGGTTCGCCGATGGGCAGGCCATGGTATGCGATGAGGTGGCTGTCGGCGCTGGCATCGATCCGGATCTCCGAGCCGCCCGGCACGAACCCTGCCGTCTGCCCGGTGCCGAACTTGGCCTCTGCGACCCGCGCCTCGCCGCGGATGCAGTAGACGAACGCGAAGTGGTCGTCGGGGACCTCAAGCACGTAGTGGCCGCCGGCGTCCATGCGGAGGTCGACGACGCCCGCCGGATGCAACAACTCGGCTTTGCCGGTGATGCCGTGCTGGGTGCCCGCGAAGACGATCGCTTTGGTACCATCCCCTTCGACGACGGGCGCGTCCTTGGCACGCAGGTCTTGGTAGCGCGGCGGGCTCATCTTGACGGCGGCAGGTAGGTTGAGCCACAGCTGTAGCGTGTGGACGCCCTTGTGTTCGTGGGCGATCTCCGTGTGCAGGACGCCGCTACCGGTGGTCGTCCATTGTAGGTCGCCGGCGTTGAGGATGCCGTGGGCCCCCGTGTTGTCCTTGTGCTCCAGGACGCCGTCGATGACATACGTGACGGTCTCGAAGCCGCGGTGGGGGTGCCAGTCGAACCCCGTCTTGCTGAACCAGTCCTCCATCAAGAACAGGAACGGGTCCGTGCCTTGCGTGCCTGGAGGCAAGATGGCCTGGTTGCGATCGGTCTGGGCCGGATTGTGGCCAGGCACCACGTTGCGGATCCAAGCAGGGCTCCGTTGCATGCTCCGGGATGTGGAGACCGAATACTTACAGCATCGCCTGGGGGCAGCGCTGCCACACATGCCGGCCATGGTGCAAGGAAGTCCAGGGGCTCCATCCGCTGGACTCAGCCCTTCTTTGGGTACGGCGACGCCGATGCCGGGGCATGACCGAATGGGCAGGCGCACCGGCGCACACCGGACTGGGCAGCACCGACACGAAAGCGAGCCTGGCGTTTCTGACCAAGGTCTTCGAGTTGACCTTCGAAGACAGCCCGCCGGACTCGCCGATAGAGTACCACATGGCCCACAAGCCCGGCGAGCCCAGCACCGCCGTGCGGCCCGTGATGCCCATGGAGCCCGGGCCCAGCGCTACGCCCTACTACCTGACCTACGACATCGACAAGACCCTCGCCGATGCCAGCGCTGCGGGGGCGACGATCATCTTGCCCAAGACGCCGCTGCCAGGCGGCAAGGGATTCAAGGCGTGGATGCAGATCCCTGGCGGGCCCGTCCTCGCAGTGATGTAGAACCGAGAGGGCGACGGGGCGGCGCCCCTGGAGACCTAGACCACGTACAGCCAGACCATGACGACGTGGCATGCCGCGCCGATCATGACGAAGACATGCCAGATGCCGTGGAACCCCACGTGCTGCGGCCACGGGTCCGGCTTCTTGCGGGCGTACATGACCGCCCCGATGGTGTAGGCGGCACCGCCGGCAGCCATCCACATCAGACCCGCGAAGGCCATGGCCTGCGTCAGCGGCCAGATGGCGACGACCGCGATCCAGCCCATGCCGAGATAGAGGCCCACCGTGAGCCACCGCGGGCTGTGGGGCGTGACGATCTTGAGGATGATGCCGGCGAGGCCGACACCCCACACGATGCCGAAGATGCTCCAGCCCCACGGCCCGGCCATGGTGATGAGCGACACCGGCGTGTAGGTGCCGGCGATGAGCAGGAAGATCGCGATGTGGTCCATGCGACGACTGATGGCGTGCCACTTGGGCCCCATGGTGCCGACGACGTGGTGGAAGGCGCTGCTACTGAACAGCAGGATGAGCGTCGCGCCATAGATGGCGACACTGGTGACCGCGAGGGCACCCTCGGCCTGCAGGAGCAGCATGACGAGGACCGGGATGGCCGCGACAGCGGAGACCGCATGGGTCCA
The DNA here is from genome assembly GCA_041618195.1 of Thermoplasmatota archaeon. Taxonomy (GTDB): domain Archaea; phylum Thermoplasmatota; class E2; order JACPAO01; family JAHFTW01; genus JBFGSX01. The sequence goes on from JBFJNL010000054.1 coordinate 12,734, forward strand.
GAAACTGAACCGCTCGGCCTCCGGGGGCGCGTGGGCGATCAGGGACTGCTCGGCCGCCTGGATGGGGTGTTCCACGAGCGGCGATGGGCGTGTGGACCATAAGGGGCTGGTATCCGTGGCGACACCAAGTGCGCTAACGGAGGCCGTCGTGCTTGGCCTTGCGCAGGACGGCCTTGGCCCATTTGCGGTGCGGCGCGATGCGTTTCAGGATACCCGATTGGTGACCGGTGTTCTTCTCACAGACATGGTAGTTCAGTTCCGGCACAATGGGTCCATCCGGGCAGCACGCGCAGTTGATGGTGTCGGAGGAGAGGTTGTGCTGTACAACGAGGCTCGGGTAGTAGCCACTGAAATCACAGGCGGCGACGTCTTCGTAGATGCCCGGCGTGGGGACCATGATCTGCCCACCGCGGTCGACGGCGCACAACGTCGCCGCGTCTTTCCAGTCCTCGGCGAGGTTGCGTTTCCAGGGCAGTGCGACGCCCATGTCGATGGCTTCGTCGATCTGCATCTGTTGTAGAGCGTAGCCAGCACCATTGCGATTGATGTCCTGGGCGCGCCGGTTGCTGACGCGGGTCAGGTAGAGGATGCCGTGGATGTCTTTGCGATCGTCTTCCGAGTCCA
>JBFJNL010000055.1:0-12958 GCA_041618195.1 Thermoplasmatota archaeon
ATGGAACTCAAGCGGTGCTCGCCCCACGTGGCGCCCGCGTCGCCGCTGACGGACACGATAGCGTGGTAGCGTTCGTTGGCAGGGTCCTGGCTGAAGTCGATGTACTGCACGGCCACGGATCCATCAGGCGCGACAGCGACCGTCGGGAGCATCTGCGCGTTCGTCGTGTTGCCATGGGGCGTGAACGGCCCCTCCCAAGTGACGCCATCGTCGCTATACCATGCCCCGATGTCAAAGCCGTCGCCGTGGCGGATTGCGGTGAGCCAGGCTCGCTCCCCGATGCCCCCGGGCCCAGGGCCTGTCGCGACGTTGATCATAGGAAGCGTCAACACATTGCTCGCCGCACCGCCACCCGATCCAAGTGACGCGATCTCGTAAGGCGGACCGAAATCCAGCGTGTCTCGGGGGGCTGATGCGGCCCAGACGGCGTTGCTGCCGACCTTGCTCCAGAGCACGAATACGGAGTCGCCCAGAATGATGGGCGCCGGGGCAAGGTGGGCATCGTCCGATGTGACGCCAGCCAGGGGGGAATCGAACATCATCACTGGCCCCTGCCATGTCGTGCCGCCGTCGTCCGAGTACGAGACGACCGGCACTGTCGTCATGCCTTGCGTGTTGCTGCGCCACATCCACGCCACGTACCACCCGCCGCTCTCTGGGTCGACCACCTGGTCGTTCTTGTCGTTGTATGCGACGGGGTTGACGCCGGGCACCATGTTCAGATCCTCTGAGCCGTAACCGCCGCGTGAGAACACCGTGATGTCGGTCGCCTGCAGTGAATCGCCGGGAAACCGCATCGAGACCATGTTGTACTGCAGCAACCCGGTCAGGATAATGGCGCTCATGTAGAGGTCGCCGTCAGGTGCGAATGACAGGATGGGGTCGCCGAATCCAGCGGCGCCGGCGAAGGCTGGGTGAACAGTGGGCCCGCCGGGCCAGTAAGGCAACATAGCGCTCTGCCACGTCTGGCCCCCGTCGGTACTGCGCGCGAGCCCCGTCCACAGCGCCACGTCGTTGGGGCTGTCTAGGGTTTGCAGGGAAGGGGGGGTCACCATGGCGGCGGCAGCCACCCGTCCTCGGTTGTTGGTATCCACGGCGACGTCCACCTCGCGGCCGCGCCAGCCTGGGAAAATAGGTCGGTCGCAGTCAGCCAACGGTTCGATACTGGGCGATCCGTCCCGGTCTTCGGGGGCGGGAGCTGGGGCCCCGAGGCAACCCGCCAGCAGCAGGATGATGGCAACTAGTACGGCACGCACGGTCAATCCAAGCGGGTGGTCCTTCATATCGCAGCCGGCGGGTATACCCAATCATTGGCAAGCGGAGTTCACGCAACGACAGTGCGCATCGAACCCCGAAGGGCGGCCCCGGGCCTGACCGGCGTGGTCGTCATAGGAGCTGCCAGCCGCCCTCAGGGTGGCGCGGGGCACCTGTCGCTGATGCGCGTGGGTGCGCGGGCCGCCGATAAAGGCCCCCGCAGATTCTTGTAGCGGCCACGCACGACAGAAACTTACGGGCGCACGACGGCCCGACGTGAATGTGAGGGCCCGCATATTTGAAGCGTCAGAGCCATCGGTGGGCCATGCGTTCCCGGTTTGTGGCTGTAGCCGTCATAGTGCTCATGGCGCTCGCGGGTTGCGCAGGACCTAGCCCTGAAGCCACAGCGGCCGAAAACGAAGTGACGGGCGTGCTACGCGGCGTTGTGGTTGACGAGGTCATCCAACCGGAACCCGGCGTCGACGTCGTGCTGATGCCAGGTAATCTGCGTAACGTGACCGACTCCGAGGGCCGGTTCGCGTTCTCGGTGCCAGGGTCCGGCGTCTACACCGTGACCGCCAGCAAATCGGGATTCAGCGCCACCTCGATCATCGCCACATACGACATGGATGCGTCGGAGTCGGTCACGATTGTCCTGCCCGCAGATCCGGCCGACCAGGCGTTCGTCTCCACGTACAAATTCAGTGGCATGTTCGAGTGTGGCGTGTTTCCGGTCGCCTGCTCTAACATCAATATCGCCACGTGGGTTGTCCTGTGCAGCTACGGGATTTGCCTTGGCAACCTGACCACCGACAGCGCACTGTTCCTACAATGGCTCGACGCCCCCCCATTGCACCTACAGAGCGAACTGGTCTGGGATTCCACGCAACCCCTGGGCGACAGCCTCGGTTTCGCCATCGGTGGCGCGACCGAAGAACAGTTGTCCACTGGGGGCGCGACCACCAACAACTACACGTTCGGTGGCTCACCGCTGATGTTGACCGTGGGTGGTGCCGATCTTGTCGAATCGCAGATAGGCGTGGACCGCGCATTGCTCACACAAGTCGTATCCGCACCGGCGTCTGACATCCCAGGCGGATGCGTCTTCTACAATCCCTGCGGACCGGGCGTGCAGTTGATGCAGCCCTTCGAGACATTCACTCATGCGTTTTACGGGTTCATCCCAGAGCTCGGATGGCGCTTCACCAATGACGGCGCGCCCGACACTCCGTGATGCTCGTTGGTCGTTGATTGCCATGGCCAAGAGGCCTCGTGGGATGCACAAGTGTCTGCACGCGCTGACCGCGCGCATGGCCGCGTTTGGCTATATGAAGCGGGCAGAGAATAGTAGAATCATGGTCCGCGCAGTGGTACTTGCCGAGGGAGCACTTGGGCAGCCGGTCGGCAAGACCGCCAACGGCCTGGTGCTTCATGCGGTCAATGATGAGATCGTGGCCGTCATCGATTCCACGACCGCCGGCCAAGACGCGGGCGAGGTGGTAGCGCAGCGCACGCTGGGCATCCCGGTCGTGGCAGATCTCGAGGCGGCCTTGGTCTACAAGCCATCTCGGCTCTATGTCGGGGTGGCGCCCGTGGGCGGCGTGCTGCCCGCATACTTCCGCCAGATTATCCTCGGCGCCATCGAAGCATCCATCGATATTTTTAGCGGGCTCCACTCATTTCTGGGGGATGACCCGGAACTTGCGGCAGCAGCCGCGCGTTCGGGCGCCACCATCAACGATATCCGACGTGCGCCGACGGACCTTCGGGTGGCAGACGGACGCGTGCAGAGCAGGACGACGCCACGGCTAGTCATCATGGGCATGGACTGCGACATGGGCAAGCGCATCACGGCCATGCAGTTGCTGAACGTTGCCAGGGCGCGCGGTCTGGACGTGGGGCTCGTCGCCACGGGGCAGACCGGCTGCATGCTCGGCCCCGACGCCGGCACCGTCATCGATCGCGTCCCCGCAGATTTCGCCGCTGGCCGTGTCGAATCGATGGTGTGCGATGTCTCCGATACCCGCACCGACCTAGTGATTATCCCCGGCCAAGCCTCGATTCAGCACCCCGCGTTCGCCGCGGTCAGCCTTGCGATCCTGCACGGCGCGGCACCACACGCAGTGATTCTTCAAGTGGCCCCCGGGCGCACGCACCGCATCCTGTTTGATGGAAGCCCCTTCCCCATGGGGGACGTGCGCGACGAGATTGAACTGATCGAGAAGCTGGGCAACACCCGGGTCGTGGCTCTGGCGGTCAATGCAAGCCAGACCACCGACAAGGCGGCAGCCATCGCCGATCTGGAGGCGCTGACGGGGCTGCCGGCCATCGATCCTCTGTTTGGTGATGCTGACGCATTGTTCGACATCGCGTGGGCGACGCTTCAGGCCCGCCGCGTAGTCGCGGCCTGAGCGCGTTGGACCTCGGCCGAGATGATTGTCGCTTCAGCGGTGCGAAGATGGTCGAGGAAGGCCGAGCTGGAGAGCCCGAGGCGGTCGGCGATGGCGGAGGCCGACGAGCCGCGTGGCCATTGGTAATACTGGTCTTTGTGCGCGGCGATGAGGACCCCTCTCTGCTTGTCGGTAAGGCCTTGCCAGGCGGTACCGTCCTGCGGTTCCGGGGCGCCGGCGTCGCGCACCGACTGTACCTCGAGGTCGCCGTGCAGGCTAAGATCTCCCATCAGCTTGGACAGGTCGGCCGTGACGCCGATGATCTGGTAGTGCTCGACGCCACCCATGAATTGGATGGGGCCCAATGAGATCGGCGTGTGCTCGATGATGTGAGGATAAATGGAGCCCGCCGCCTCATAGGTCACCTGAAGGCGCGTCCCGCGCGGTCCTTCATGGATTGGCACGATGCGGCTGATGCGCGGATTGGCATCCCAGTCCGAGATGGCGGCCCCGATGGTGGCCGCCTTGGGGGCGTGCGCCGTCAGATCCATCACCACATCAGGCCCACTGAGGTAGAGCGACGTCGCCACGAGCGTCAACCCATCATGGTTGGAGGTCGCATCCTGCAGCCAGCAACCCGCGTGCCGGTACGTGAACCGGATTTCCTTGAGCACGCCGTTCGACTGGAGCTCATCCAAATAGGCGTTGCGGAGCACGGCTCGTTACGCTCCGGTGAATTGGTGGCGCACTTCGGCATGCGGTCGATGACCACGATGTATGCGGTCACAGCGGTCCAATGCCAACCACCGCAAGCACGCGGTGCAGGCGCTGCAATGGCATCCCCCGGTCGAACCGCGATGAACTGGCTCCGGGCGATGCGGGCTATCTTGCGCGTCAGATAATTGGCCACCCGGCGGCCGACCCACCATGGCCCCCCCACCACCAATGCTGCTCGCTCACCTACACGCCAGCATGCGTTTTACCGGCACGCCACCAAGGCTGGTCGCCGCACGGTCCGCCATCCTACGGGTCGGGAGGGGACCTGGCACCTAGCGCTGATTGTGTGGGTACACCTGTGCATCTGCCAAGGGCGACGGTTCGCCAGTATGGCGAAGGATGTACAGCCCGGTATTGACGTCGGCCGCGTAGATCAGTCCCGCATGCTGGACCGCACCCCAGACCGCCGGCACGTCGATGCCGAGCGGCGTCCGTGGCACAAACAGCGGGACCTCGTGCGGTTGGTAGAACGCCATGGAGACCGGTGCCGCGACGTTGGCCGCGCTGCTGATGTCGATGAGCCAGACGCCGGCGTGGTAGTGTGCGAGGACGATGCGGCCGTGGTCGACATCGAAATTGTGTGTCGACCAGCGGTACGCGCCGGGCAGGAACAGGTCTTCGTCGAACGGGGCCTGCCACGTGCTGACGATTTGCGGGTCACGCGGATCGGTCGTGTCCAAGATGGTCAGGAACGGCGGAGTGCCTTGCGTGGTCTCCGTGCCACTTACGGTGTAGTGACGGCCATCGATCATGACGTCCGACGGCGTGATGAGGTGGTAGGCCGACAGCTCCGGGCCGTTCTGCACGATGCCAATCACGTTGGGTTCCCGCGGATTGGAGATGTCCGTGATGACGACCCCACCCTGTGCACCATACAGGAGCGTCTGCCCCGTGAGAGGGTGGACCTGGATCGTCGTGTCGTGTACGCCGGTGACGGTGCTCAGGAGCTCCAGGCTGCGGGAACCGGTTTCGCCCACGACCTCGTAGAGATATGTCCAGCCGTTGCCCGTTGTCAAGGCCACATGCGGCACGCCATCGATGTGGAACGGACGGGCATTGTGAACGCCGACCGGAATCTGTGCGTTCTCGTCGATGATCTGGGTGAACGACTCGACGAACGGGTTGCCCTTGTCTGCGGTGTTGACGAGGAAGACGCCCCCACCGACCTCATCTTGGCGGTCGCCGCTCGTGCCCGGACTGCTGGCGATGGCTTGGGCTGAGCTGACGACGAGGTCACTGTCGGGGAAGGCGGCGACGTCCCAGTACGAGCCGGCACCTGGTCGAGTGAGTCCGAGCGGCGCGTTGCCCAAGAAGTCCGAGACGTGGCGCGGGACAGCCGGGTCGGTGACATCGACGATGCTGAACGCGCGGTGTGTGCCGAAGTTGGCGATGAATGCCCATGTGCGGTTCTGGTCATCGACAGCGATGGAGACTTCTGTGTGGCCACCCGGGAGTACGCCGGCCGCCGAGGCGGAGACCAGCGGGTCCCAGCCGACCCGTTCGAAGCCGTAGGACCCGGTGTGCTCCGAGGGGTCTGAGTGGTCATGTACCTCCTCGATGGCGGTCGCGAAATCGAAGGCGGGCGCGGGGACGACATACGTCATTGGTGCGGGTTCGCCGATGGATTCATGGGGCGCGACCTGCGCGCAGCCGGCCAACAGTACGAGAATTACGATGATTGCTTTCATAGGAATCCGGGCCAAACGGCGGGTGTCGTCGGCATGGACGGGTCAAGGCGCGTGACGTAGATGCCGCTGCGGGCGTCGAAGATGACGACGTCTCCGTTATCGAGCGCCTCGGTCTCCATGATGGTGGGCGTCCAGTCGTAGGGCAAGGTGTCCGGTGGGGGCGCGGGACTCACGTGCGCGGGCACAAAGGCGCCGACGGCAGGGGGGTGCTGACAGTCCGGGATGCAAGACAGATCCACTGCCCACACGCCGGCATGGTAGTGGGCGACGTACAGCATGCGTTCGTGCAGACTGACGTAGTGGGTGGAGAACACCAGTTGTTCGTCCCAGAACACGTCGACGGGAAGGGTCCATTCAGCCACCTCAAACGGTGCGGCGGGGTCGGTGGTATCGAGCACCTTGATCCAGCCGGATGGTGTGGCCGATGGACGGTCGAGGATCTCTTGCCCGATGATGGTGTAGTGGCGGTCGTTCCATAGGCCTTCGATGGGGACGGCTTCGTGGACGCTCCCGATGCCGTCGCGCTGTAGGTCGGTGCTGGGGCCAGGGTCGTCGCTCCAGTGGCCCACTTTGCCAAAGACTGGGCTGCCGATGTCGATGATGTTCATGCCTTGGTCCCAGTTGGCCAAGTACGCGAGATCCTGGCCGGTCACCGGGTGCCTTTGGACGACGCCGTCATTGTGGCCATTGATCAGCGGGGCTCCGCCGGTGCGCGGGTCCTCCGTGTAGATGCCTGCGGGTACCATGCGTGTCCCCTGGAGCGTGTCTTGGAGTTCGAAGAAGTGGAAGTTGGTCGCGGTCTGTGCCAGGTTGACGACAGACACGATGACGATGGTCCGGCCGGGAATGCTGCCCGCGTAGACGCTGTGGGCGCCCAGGAGTGGCATCGGGTAGATGTCGACAATCTCAGGCGCGCTGGGGTCGCGGATGTCCACCATGAGGACGCCGGGGGGCAGCGGCAGATCTTCCTCGGGGCCGGCGACCGGGGTTTCTCCGCACGGGGTGCGCCAGAGCGGACCTGACTGGTCGAGACCGCGTTCCCGCTTATTGTTGTCCAGGGTATCGGGTGTGGATAGCCCGACGATGACATGATTGCCGTCGGGCGTGATGGCCACATCCCGGGAGCTGCTGCGCGGCAAGATCAGTTCGCCCAGCACCGTCGGATTCGCGCCATCCGTCACGTCGATGAGACTGAACGCCACATCGGTGCTGATACCATGTACTACGGCCAGCCGGCGGGGGCCGGCGTCGACCGCATCGCCACAGAGGTGGCCGCCTGCGGTGCGACCAAGCGCCTCGGAAATCAACGGATTCCATCCCAGCTCCTGCCAGTTGTCGCTCGTGAGGTTCTGGTGGTGACTGGGATCGTAGTGGTCGTGACCGTTGTCCCACGGGACCGCTCGTGCGGCCCAGCCGTCCTCGCTGGCGACGACGGTTTCCGGCCCATCCGAGCTCGTGCCGGCGCAGCCGGCGAAGATCATCGCAGCAAGCATACCTACGATCCATACACGCATCTGGAGCCATTGGTGCCCGACTTTATCAGTGGCGCCCCGAGGATAGGAGGCCTGGAGGCCACCAAGGGCACAGCCAACTATGGTGGAACCGCTGGGCCGCGCACGCGGCCCGACGCCCATGGCCGGCTGCATGAACTTAAACCGAGGCGGCCATGGTACGTCGATGCGTGCGTTGTTCGCTTTGGCCATATTCGTAATCGCAGGCTGTGCCGGAGCGCCGCCCGAGCCCAGTCCGGGAGAGCCGCCCCTTGTCACGGACACGTCGGGCGTCATCAAGGGAGTCGTTGTCGACGAGACGATCACGCCGGTCGCGTCGGCCGAGATCAACATCCTCCAGATGGATGTCCCGGTGGCCGACACCACTTCGGACGTCGACGGGCGGTTCGTCGTCGGTAACCTGCCGCCCGGCATCTATGTGATCCAGGTGCAAGCCAACGGATTCCACGCCCGTACGGAGAGCGCCGTCGTCATCGCGGGGGACGACGAACCCGACCTCGTCAAGGTCCTGCTATCGCCCGACGTCACCAAGGCCAGTTACGCCCAAGTGTACCACTGGGAAGGGCTGGTAGCCTGTGCCGCCACCGGCGGAAATTTCTGTGCCATCCCAGGATTCTACACCGGGGGCAACCCCGCCGGCGATGCGTCCATCCGGCTGTTCGAGGGCGAATTCTTGGATGAAGGCCGAACGCCTGATTGGGTCCAGATTGAATTGGTGTGGGAAGCCACGCAACCGGCGACACCCGATCTGCAACAAAGGTTCACGGCCAGTAATGCGGAGATGGCAGCGATCGGCAGTTGGAATTACACCTTCGGCGTCTTTGCAGGATCATCGCCGCTCACGTTCACCATCGATGGTGACACGGCCAAAGAAGCCCGTCTCGGGCTTGAAATGGGCCTCCTAGTGGAGACCTTCGCCCCGACCCCTGGTGCCACCCTTGACCAACGCTTCGACGAGTACATCTCGGTCTTCTACGGATACACGCCGCCCGAAGGTTGGCGCTTCGTCGACGACGGGGCATTGCCCCCACCGCCGGCCTGAACCAGCTGCTGGCACGGCCCCCTATGGGACCGACGCGTCCGCCTGCCTTGCGTGAGCCATGAAATGGTGCGCTCGCGCCCTACATGGCTTTGCCCGCAAGAGCCAGAGAATCCCAGTGCACGGCAAGCGGTATCCACCGGTCCCGCAGCATGGCACGGAAGGCCTAGCGTGGTTACGCCACCGCTGGACCCAGCGTGCATGCCGTCCGCTTCAGCTCGTCAGGCGTGCCTGTTCGATGGCCAGGTACATGCACTGACTGCCGCGGGACTCGGCCGCGTTGGGAGCCGGGTCGCATGCGGGCCCGGTGTTCATAGGCCAAGCGACCACGGCACGGCCGTCGGGCGTGTGGTCAAGAGAAATGAATTCGTGGCCGATGCCTTGCGGGATGTCCACAGGCGCTGCCAGATGCACCGGTCCGTGGAGCGCGCCGTTGGCTTCAACGCGCATCGACGAAGCGGTCCAGCCACCTTCAACGTGTTCGATCCACGCGAGGCTGACACTGCCATCAGCACGGCCGTCGACCCAGGGACCGACGACGCCCGGGAACGTGACGTTGCGAGCCACGATGACCGGCTCAGACCATACCTTGCCGTCCTTCGAAGCGAGTAGGCCGATGTCGTGCCCCTGCTCGACGGGCAGCGCGATGGTCTCGTACCAAGTGCCATTTGCGATCGTCAGGGCGGGCAGGAAGAATCCCGCCGTGTCAAAGGGTGCCACGAGAGATTCCATGCCCCACGTACGGCCTCCATCGAAGCTGACGGCGTGGTCAATGCCTAGAGGCCCTCCCAGCAGGAGGTTTCCCCGGGCGAGCGGCACCCGGATCGTGTCGCCATCGACGACCATCTTGCCGATGAGTGCCTGGACCTTGCCCGGCGGCTCCGCCAGGGTGATGGGCGTGTGGTCAATCCAAGTGCGGCCGTCGTCCGTGCTGCGCGCGAACATATGGATCGCGGGCTCGGCCGACATGACATTGGCATAGGTCATGTACAGCTCGTCCTCGTGCCAAGTGATCCAGGGCCGGTCAACCGCGATGGGTAGCGCAGAGAGGTAGTTGATGGCCCAGGTCTGGCCTCGGTCGTGAGTCACTGCGATCGTGGCGCTGGCGATGGTGTCGTAGACGATCGCCCAGGCCCCGTCGGCGTTGGACGCCAGGTCGCAGTCACCGCTGACAATCGGGTTTGGTTGCGGGTCAAGTTCGGAGAAGGACACGCCGCCATCCTCAGACACCCACAAGGGGCTCGGCTTATGGAACCCGCCGTGGCTGCAAGTCAGGATGGTTCCGTCGGAGGTCACATGGACCGCTGCTTCAACGTCGGCACCCGCTCCGACGAATACTGCATCGGCAAAGCCCCATACGGGCTCCTCGAGGGCTCCGTCGTTGATGCGGTCTTCGGCGGGCCCTGCACAGCCAGCCGCCAACAAGGCAAGTGTCACGACAGCCGCGAAGGCCTTCATGCGCGCACCTCGGTGACACCGATGCCGGGAGCATGGTCAAGCATCACGTACCCGTCGGCGTAACGGCCGCCACCGACGACGGGGTCATCGCGCAACAGCACGGCACCGTCAAGGTCGGCTTTCTGGATGTTCGGATGAGCGGCCCCTAGGTGGGCCGCATGCAGGATGGCCACCCGACTCTCAAGCATGCACCCGACCATGCAGGGGACGTCGTTGTCCGCAGCCAGCTCGGCGATGCGTAGGCCCTCGGTCAGACCGCCGGACTTCTGGAGCTTGATGTTGATCCAATCGGCCGCACCGGCATCGATGGCCCGTTCTGCATCTGCGGCGTCGAACACCGACTCGTCGAGCATGATCGCAGGGCCACTTATGTCGCCCGACAAGCGTCGCAGTTCTGCGTGGCCAGCGATGTCATCGCGACCAAGCGGCTGTTCTAACACCGACACGTTCAGGTCGGCCAAGACGGCCAGGGCCGACGCGGCGTCTACCAGGGCCCAGCCTTGGTTGGCATCGACCCGGAGTTCCCGGTCGCCGATGGCATCGCGGATGGTGGCGATGCGTTGGACGTCGTCGGCCACTGAGAGACCTGCCTTGACCTTGAAGATGGAGAACCCCTCGGACAAACGGCGCTCCACCAGGGCCCCAATCTCGGACTGGTCGACGAGCGGGATAGTGATGCTGGATGCAATGGGCTTCGGCACCGCACCCGTCAGGGCCGTGCACAGTGGCACGCCGTCGTCGCGCGCCGCGCGGTCCCAATTGGCCGTGTCCCACGCGCATCGCCCCGCGGCGGTCACGGGGGCGCCGGCGTGTAGGTCGGCCAGGACCTGTTGTTGGGTCTCGCCCGTGATGCTGGGGACCGGAGCGCCTTCGCCGAAGGCCCCGTCCAGGTTCACAAGGACGTTGCGAGCGTGCGTGATGGTGTCGTAGGCGATACGGAATGGCATCTCCAGCGGCATGTCAAGAGGCCGCACGTCGACCGTGCGCTGAATGGGCATCATGTGACCAACCTCTCGCCGCCTCAAATAACCGGGGACGCGCATGACCACCTACCGGACCGGAATGGGCATCTGCGGCCGACATGGTATAACCGCCAGTGCCAATGGTCTAACCTCGTGGTAGAGGCACGCATTGGTCGAGGCGCCATCGTCAGTCTGTTGATCGGGTCCGTCATCGGTTCCGGGATCTTCATCCTGCCCGGTTTGATGATGGCGCAATTGCCGTCCCCCGCTTGGGTCCTTGCCGCGTTCGTCGCCGGCGGCCTCGTCAGCTTGTGCGGAGCGCTGACCCTGGCCGAGCTCGGCGGCATGTTCCCGGAAGAAGGCGGGCAATACGTCTACTTGCGCGAGACCCTTGGACCATCGTGGGGCTACTTGTTTGGGTGGACCAGCTTCTGGGTCGTGCAGACCGGAATCATCGCAGCGGTCAGTCTGGCATTCGGTCGCTTCGGCGGCCTGCTGTTCGGCTACGACAGCGCCGTGACGACCGCCTTCGTGGCGGTGGCCGCCATCGTCGGACTGACGACCATCAACGCGTTCGGGATCCGGCAAGGTGCCTTCGTCCAACACCTGTTGACGGCAGCCAAAGTGCTCGGCCTCCTCATCCTCATTGGTGCCGCGTTCTTGGCCGGACCTCCTGAGCACGGCTGGCTCCGCCCACTGATGCCCGGCGGCGGGGCCTTGGACATCGCCACCATGTTCGGCCTCGCTGCCCTCGCAGGCATCTTCGCCTACGATGGCTGGTACGTGGTGACGTACGTGGCGGGCGAAGTGCGTAATCCGCAGCGCAATATCCCTGTGGGGCTGCTGATTGGCATGGCCGGCGTGCTCCTCGTATACACATTGACGGTCATGGCATACTTCTGGGTCTTGTCGGCGAGCGAAGTCCAGGCCATCGGCAACGACGGCAACAGCCGGATCGCCGCGGCCGCCGCGGCCGCCGTTTTTGGGCCGCTCGGCGCTGCACTGATGGCCGGCGTCGTGATGCTGTCGACCCTGGGCGCAGTCAACGGCCAAGTCCTAACGGGGCCCCGGTTGTTCGCCGCGGTGGCGCGTGATGGGCGGTTTTGGAGCGCCTTCGCCGGGCGGCGGGGCAAAGCCCAGAGCCCCGTCATGGCGATGGTCTTCCAAGCCGAATGGGCCGCATTCCTCGTCTTGCTGAGCGTTGCAGCGACGGATGCGTACTTGGCCCTCGTGAACGCCGTCGTCTTCGGAATCTGGCTGTTCTTCATCCCGACGACCATCGGATATTTTCGCATGCGCCGTCGAGAACCGGAGCGGGCCCGACCATACCGCGCCTGGGGCCATCCGGTCATCCCAGGGCTGTTCCTATTGGCCGCCACCGCTATCGTCGTCAACGCCATCACGCATGATGTGACGGCCCTGGCCGACGACGGCTGGGCGGCGGCGCCCAATCTCTCGGCGCTCTGGGGAATGGTACTGATTCTGGCCGGCATGCCATCAATCCTGCATCGGACACGCACCAATCGAACAGCTGTTCCGGTATGACCAACGGGACGGCGCGGGGGCGGGGTCGATGCGCCACGCCTCCTGGGTTTGTGCCTGCATCTGCGCGTGCGCCGCATTTTGCGGAGGCTGAACATGCACGGTCTGGAAGTCAGGGTCGAGGAGACCCCGGATGTGGCGCAAAACCAACCGACGCACGCGGCTCAGTGCCGCCGAAATCCGGCGCCGAGGTCAACCACGAATCCGGGTGGTATAGTGCCACCACGAATGGTATAGATGGGCCCGCCCAGATTTGAACTGGAGTCTGTACAACCCCAATGTACAAGGATACCAAACTACCCTACGGGCCCGGTTAGCCTCCCCCTGGGGTCACAGG
>JBFJNL010000056.1:0-12915 GCA_041618195.1 Thermoplasmatota archaeon
CGGCCTTGAACGGCCCGCCACTGAACGACAGGGAGTAGTTGCCCGACTCGCCCGGCGCCAATGTCACCTCGGCCGATTGGATGTGGTTGAGGTCGCGGCCGGGAACCAGGAATCCGACGACGTCCGCTTGGCCGTGGTCGGCGTCACCGTGGGCAGAGACCATGGGCATCAGCAGGATGACCAGCAGCAGCCAGCGCATAGGTTTCCCACCAGGCGGCCATTGATGACCCTTGTCGCCGCTTGCCCGCTACGTCATCGTTGTGTACTCGGCCAGGATGGTCGACCCATGTTCGACATCGCCGTCATCGGGGGCGGACCGGCAGGACTGCACGCCGCCTGGAAAGGTGCCTTGCTGCACCGCAAGGTCGTCTTGTTCGACAAGGGCCGCAAGTACAGTCGCATCTTCTGGTCGCCCCGGGTCGACAATCTGCCGGCGAACTATGGCGTATCGGGCCGTGAGGTCATCAAGCAGGGCTACGCGGACATCGTGACCTACGAGGCCGATTACGGCCAGTCCTTCGTCACCGTGCACGAGGATTGCTCGGTGACCTCGGTCGAACGCATCGCAGGCAAAGACGCCAAGGGCCGGCCGACCACGACCTACCAGATCACGGCCGCGTCCAAGGGCGGCGAGGTGGTGTCGGAGGCGAAGAACATCATCATCGCCACCGGCTGCGTCGATGCCCAACCCAAGCTGCGGGATTTCCGTAAGCGCGACATCGAGGCGGTCCTGCCGTTCGCCAACAAGGGGCTGGCGGACTACTGCCTGCTGTGCGATGGCCATACGGTCAGCGGCAAGCGCGTCGCCGTCATCGGCTGCAGCCCGAGCGTGCGGGGTATCGCCAAGAGCCTGAAGAAGAATTTCGGCGCCGACACGGTGCTGGTGCCCTATTGTAACCGCGATGAGCAGGGGCACGGCGAGACCGACCCGCGTGATTCATGGGAAGCGGTCGAGGCAGACCTAGCCAAGTGGGACATCCCCATCCTGTACGGCGACATCCAAGAGTTCACCGGCATCAAGGACGGCCAGTTCGACATCGTGTTCGGCGACCGCACCGAGAGGTTCGACAAGGCGTGGATCAGCATGGGCTGGTACAAGGTCAACAGCGAATCGGCGACCATGATCGGCGGCACCTTGGACAAGGACGGGTTCGTCCTCACGGACGCCGATGGCCGCATCCAGGACGCGCATGGGCAGACCATCGAAGGCGCCTATGCCATCGGCGACGTGCGCGCCAATTCATGGAAGCAGATCCCGGTGGCATGGGGTCAAGCGGAGATGGCGGCCATCGACTGCTTCGTCAGATAGTCCAGGCGCGCCAGGCGAACCACAGCAGGTAGACCCCTGCACCCATGAGCAGCACCGCGCTGACCTTGGTGATGATCTCGGTCTTGGCCAGCATCCTGCGCAATCCGGTCTGGTGACCGGTCGCCACCAGCACGGCGGCGACGAACACAAAGGAGGCGATGGCCAGGGCGTATGCCAAGAACACGAAGAAACCGGTGGCGGCGCCGGCGATGAATCCGGCCAACAGCACGGGCAGGAAGATCGGGCCGGTGCAGCCGAAGGCCGCCAGGCCGTAGCCGACACCGAACGTGTAGAACCCCCGGCGCCCGTCGAGGGAACCGAGGCCGATGCGCTTGGCGAGCCAGTCCCAACTGACCTTGAAGAACATCAGGCCGCCGAACAGGATGAGGATGACCGCCATGATGGGCGATAGGACCGGCAGGCTCGCCTGGATCTGTTGGTTCAAGCCCAGTAATCCGAGGATCCACAGCAGCAGCGCCAGGCCAGCGTAGACGGTGACGATGCCGGCGGCGGTCAGCAGTCCGGCGCGCAATGTGGTGACCGTGCGTTGAGCGCGGTCCTGGTCCTGGGCACCCTGCAACAGGAAACCCATGTAGGCAGGGATGAGGCCGACGCTGCACGGCGCGAAGAACGAGGCCCCGCCAGCGACAAGGGCGAGGCCGACGAGCAGCAGGCCGGGCGGGAGGTCGAGTCGGAACACGTCGCCGGCGGCGGCTTGCCCTGCTTGCCCAAGTTCGACCGCGGCGCGGACATCTTCAAGGGCTGGTTGGCCGGTCCATTCGTCGATGATCTGGCCCTCGGGGCCGATGACGGCGAGCTTGGGCAAGGCGATGGCATTGTACTTCTGCCACACATCGTCGGTATCGATGGCATGGCGCCAATCGTGATCGTGTTGTTCCTGGAAGGCCGCCAGTCGCTCGGTGGTCTCGCCGCCGAAGACGAAGTCCTGGCCGGTCTCGGGATCGGCCCAGGTGTCGATGGACAACAGGACGAAGTCTGTCTGGTTGCGCTTCTCTTGCCACAAAGGTTCGAGCACGTTGCGCTCGACGTGACGACACGACTCGCAGGCGATGGCCATGAAGTCGATGAGGACCGTCTGGCCGCGGTAGTCGCTGAGGCTGAACAGGGTGGCGTTGCCGTAGGTGCCGTTCTCGTAGCCGGTGCTGGTCAGGGTGAACTCGGGGGCTTCGGGGACCGCTTGCAGACCGCTGCGGTAGACGGCGACGCCGGCGAGGGTCACCACGAGGACCGCGGCGAGGACGCTGAAGACGATGAGTCGGGCTCGGCGGTCGGGCTCGACGTTCATGGTCGGCGTAGGAGGGCGATCAATGCCAGGGCGGCCAGCAAGGTGATGATGCCCGGGGCCGGCACATCCTGGTCTTGGGACGTGGCACCGGGCATGGTGAAGACGAAGTAGTGTGTGGCGTCGCAGATGTTCCAGTCCATGTCCGCGTTCTCCTCGGCCAGGCAATCCAGACCGTGGGGCAGTTGTGTCAGGTTGCCGTCTTCGACGAGCAGGAACCGGTAGCCGACGTTCCACGGCGCGCCGTCATCGATACCCCATGCGACGGGGCGCTTGCTGACGGCGTCGACGTAGTCGTTGGTGTCGAACCGGTAGGTCCGGTTGTCGGCGTCGAGCGTCATCGGCGTCGGCGGGCCAAAGCATGCGATGCCGACCTCGCAGATCTGGAATCGTGCCTCCGTGACATTGTGTCCCGGGGCCAATCGCAGGAACCCGGTCCACTGCTCGCCCGGTTGCGGGACGGCGGGGTCGTGTCCGACGGCCTCGACATCAGGATGGAGGGACGACGCCTCGGATTCCGGGTAGGCTGCCGCCAGGGGCAGCAGCAAGAGCACGAACAGAAGTCCCCTCATGATAGGTCGTGGGGCCCGGCCGGCCAAAAGCATTGCCGCGTGGGCATTCATGTCCGTTCCCGGCCGTTGGCCATGATGAGGGTCATGAAGTACAGCCACGAGAACAAAGCCGTCCAGACCAGGGCGATGCCGGGCAGTTCGAACGCTTGGACCTGGATCTGAGTGACCTGGATGCCGGCGGGCAGGCGGCTGCCCGGCTCGTAGGCGCGGATCCAATGGACCGCAGCATCGCATGTGCCCGTCGGGTCGACGCAGACGGCATCGATGGCGAAGTAGACATCGCGATCCCATAGCCTAGCGGTGCCCGGTAGCGGATAGTAGCTGCCGCTCTGCGGCTCCCAATACAGACTCGGCGTCGCTTGGGCACCAGCCACTTGGATGATCGGTTGGAAGGCCGCGATGCCGTTGCCGTCGGTGCTCTGGGTGGTGCCGAGCAGCGTACCGCCGCTGGCGCCGATGGTGAAGTCAGCGCCGTCGGCGATGGTGATGTCTTCGTCGGCGCCCAGATAGGCCGTGGCGGCGTAGCCCATGAGCACCAAGGCCACGGCCAGGTGGACGCCGTACAGGCCGACCTGGTGCATACGCGGCACCGGGCTGGAGACGCCCATCGGCTCGGCCTTGCGGTGGAGCCACCACGAGGCGACGGCGACGGGGGCGGCGATGTAGAAACCGGCCAGCAGCCCGACGATGACATGCGTAGCGCGGGCATTGCGGACGCGGCCGCACAGCAGCTCCGTGGCCAGATGTAGGCCGGCGAAGGCCAATAGGCCGAAGAGCAGTTGCGTCGGCCACACCGGTTGCCAGACGATGCCGAGTCGGATGGTCGGCGGGTTGAGCCAGAACACGACGTTGCCGAGGGCGGCCAACCACAATGCGCCGCGAGCGACAGCGATGGGACGGGGCAACGAACCGAGCCGCCCGGCCTTGAGCACGCGGGCGAGGCTGACCACGACGAGCGATCCGGCGAGGATGATGAGGTAGGCGGCCGTGCCGCCCTGCCAGGCCCCGATGAGCGCCGCGAGCAGCACGCCGCCGCCGAGCTGCAGCGCCTTGTTGCGCAGCAGCGCGTGGGCCTGGAACACGATGAGACCCAGCATGACGGGCGTCGCCAGCACTGGGAAGCGTCGCAGGTACGTCTCTGTGCTCCAGCCGTTGACGGCCGTGATGTGCCAGAGGAAGATGACGAGAAGGCCTGTGCCGAGGATGACGATGGAGACCAGCGCGAACGTCTTCATGTCCAGCCGCCAGCGCCGTTCTTCTTCCCCGATCAGCAGCGGCAAGGCAGGCAGCACCATGGCGAGTGCCGTCAGCCCGAGCAGCCCGAAGCCGAGACCGATGCCGAGCAGGCTCGATGCTTCGAGGATGATGCTAAGGAAGGTCCGGGGCGACAGGGCGGCCATGATGGCGAAGGCACCCAGGATACCGGCGACGACCCGACTGAACACCACAAAGCGCCCGGTGTCAAGGGCGATGCGGCGAGCCCAGAGGGCCAGGAAGCCGAGCATCGCCACGAGGAAGATGCCGGTGTGGAACTGCAGGCTCGGCTCACGGGCCAAAATCTCAAGGAAACGACTGCCGGGGTCGGGGTCGAAGGTGTCCGTCGGGTCGGTGAAGGCGTGGACGCTGACCCAGAAACCACTGCGGGTGCTGAGCGTCGAGAACACGGTCAGCAGGAACGGTAGCACGGCCAGGAACGGCCCTATGTATGGGTAGCTGCCGTGGCGTCGGTGATGCAGTTGGGCGTGCAGGAACACGGTCAGTGCCAGCCAGGGCATGAGGTTCGCCACCTCGACGGGATCCCAGGCCCAGTAGCCGCCGAAGCCCAGCGTGTAGTATGCCCAGATGCCGCCGAGGCCCATGGCGAAGGTGTAGAGCAGCCAATTGATGCGGCTCCACAACATGCCGATGCGGCTCCACGCCTGGGCGCCGGTGATCTGGTCGGCCACGGCCGCCGCGAGAGGCACCGCGGTCAAGGCGTAGGCCAGGAACATCACGGGCGGATGGATGAGGATGAACGGACTCATCAAGGTCGGATTGAGCCCGTTGCCGCCGGGACGGTTGTTGAGGAGGAATTCGTGGGTGGGGGCGAACATGCCCTGCCAGGCGACGGCTCCCAGGTAGGCGGTGGCGATGGCCGCCAGCACGACCTCGGTCCATAGGCGCGACGAGGCGTGGTCGTCGGTCTTGCGGTGGCGCCAGGTGACGGCAGCGGCGACGATGGCCGCGTAGACGGCCCACAAGAGAAGGCTGCCTTCACGGCCCGCCCAGGCACCGGCGATGCGGTAACGCAACGGCACGGCCGTCGAGGTGTACAGGAAGACGTACTGGTACTCCACTTTCACCAGGACGAACAGCACGACGAGCAGCACGAAGGTCACTGCGCTCAGTGCCGCGGCGCCGGTCAGACCCCAGCGCAGCCACTTGCGTGCGGGGCTGTGCCCTCGCAGCGCCATAAGGCCGGCGATGAATGCCGTCGCGGCGGCCAGGAACGCCAGGTTGGGCAGCCACTCGATCATGGCCGTTCTCCGATGCGTGCGAGGGCGAACAAGGCGGCACCGATCAGGCCGGCGACCAAGAGGACCGGCATCGGGATGGGGCCGTCGCGGATGTACGACGGGTCGGCGTCCGAGAGGCTGCGTCCGGTGGGCAGGCCGTGCATCTGCGCGACCTCTTCGAGTGCTTCGTCGCCGATCAGGCAGGGGTCGCACCAGCTCGCTGAGTAGGCCTCGACCAGTACGGCGCGGTCCTCTTGGCGGGTCACGCCGCCGGCGCTGACGACATGGCTGACGGCCTGGACGGTCTCGCCGGGATCGAAGGTGCCGAGCGCCGCGCGGTCCTGCTCGACCCAGACGGCGATGCGTAGTTTTGCGGTGTCCCAGGCGGCGTCGACGGGCATGTCCAGGTCGACGCGTTCCTCGACTCCGGCGGTGAGCGCGATGCTGCCCAGGTCGCGCACGGCACGGACCGTGAACGGGTGCTCGTAGACGCCGTTGCTGAGTGCCGCCGGGGGGCGGTAGTGGACCGGGTCTTCGACCAATGCGGCCCACATGCGCAGGCCGCCTGCGATGTTGGTGTCGGTCTCGAGCCACACCGAAGCCCGCACCGAGGTGTCGAGCACGCGGGTGGCGACGGAGAGCGTCAGTGGCGTGTCCGCCGTCAGACGGTCTTGCACGGCGGATTCGTACATGTCCAACGTGGCGGCGAACGCTGGGCCATCGCCCAGCCCCTCACGGCGCAGCACGCCGTCGGCGACGAAGCCGGGGAAGGCGATGCCATCGGTGAACGGGGCGCTGCCGCCATGGCGCACGACGAAGGCGTCGCAGGCACGGGAGCAATCCGGGCCGTAGGCGAAACCAAGGATATCGGCATCATCCGGGAACGGATGGTAGACGAGGACGACGACCTCTGGCCCGGGCTCGGGCACCTGGGCAGCCGCAGGAGCCACCAACAGAAGCAAGATCCACCAGACTCGCACATGCGTCCCAGGTCGCCGCCATACAAAGGCTGAGTGTCGCGATCATCGATTCCCACACCACAACCGCTTTGCCCCGGGGCCAATGGAGACACCTGTGCGTCTTGTCGCCATGCTGGCAGCTCTCGCCTTGGTGCTGAGCGGATGCGTGGGGGAGTTCTGGACCGGTCGTCTGGGCGAGCCCGTGACGGCCCCTGATTTCTCGCTCACCGATATCGATGGCGACGTGCACAATTTGACAGAGCTGCGCGGCCGCGTGGTGCTGCTCGATTTCATGGGGACCTGGTGCGGCCCGTGTCAGCGCGCGGTCCCCCTTCTCAAGGACCTGCAAGTGGCTTATCCGGAACTCACTGTGGTCTCCGTCAGCGGCACCGATAGCGCCCAGGACATGCGTTTCTTCCAGGCCCAATATGGTGCTGATTGGCCACACGTGGTGGATATCGGCGTGGTGCGGGAATACCTCGTCGCCGGTGCCGGGCCATCGACGATGATGTGGCCGAGTTACGCCATCATCGACGCCGAAGGTCAGCTCGTGTTCTACAACCGGGGCGAGACCTTGCCCGCCACGTTCACGTCCGTCCTTGATGACCTGACCGTGCGTTCGGCGCCCGCTGTCACCGTCGATGCCATCGTGCCCATCACCCTGGCCTTCGCCCTGGGGGCCGCATCATGGGCATCGCCGTTCCTGCTGCGCCACACAGTCGGCCGCGAGGCCCCCCGCCCGGCACGGACCTGGATCCTGCCCCTGGCGCTGTACGGTGGCCTCGGCATCGTGGCCGGCTGGTACAGTCGCCCGTTGTCTGGCCGGGTCGCCACCATCGCGCCGTTCGTCATCGTCGCCGCCGTCCTGGCGCTTGGCTATTGGAAGAAGAAGGGCACGGAGGCCGTCCAGGTCGAGGGCAAGCGGATCGACGCCGAGACTCCGTGGCGCCATGCCTTCGGGCTGTGGGGCAATTCGCTGTGGTACCTGGGACCGATCTGGGCCGCCGTGCTGCATGCCGCCATGCTGCGCACCGCGACGTTGGAGACGCTGTTGATCCCCGTCGCCATGGGCCTGGGCCTGGTCGTCGCCGAGGCGGGCCATCGCTGGGGCTGGCTCCAGGGACGCCTGCAAGGCTTGGGCGAACGAGCGGGCTGGGTCGGGGCGGGTGCCTTGCTTGTCTCGGCGGCCTGGAACGGCTTGCTGCTGCTACGCTGAGGCCGCCTTGCGGGCGGCCGTGCTGAGCGCCACCGCAGGCGCCGCCATGTCGACCCACCGTCCCTGCGGAGTGCCGTCGATGACCTCGGCGTCGTGGACCTGCATCAGCCAGACGCGGTGGGTGAACACGTGCCTGGCCGGACGGGCATCGCCGAGGCGGATGTGCAGGCCGGTTTGAGCGAGCACCAGGTCCTCGAGCGGTTCATCGGCCGCGCCGCCGGGCAACATCCATGTGCCAGCGAGCAGGCCACCGTCCGGGCGCGGGACCACCAGCATGCGCCCCCCGACGGTGATGCGGGCAAAATGCATGGGCACCTCCAGCGGCCGTTTCTTGCTGCGTAACTCCGGGATGTCCGCTTGGGCACCTTCGGCGCGGGCCACACAGGTCGCCTGCAAGGGACAGACTTCGCATCGCGGGGCCACCGGCATGCAGACCTGCGAGCCGAGGTCCATGACCGCTTGGTTCCAATCTCCCGGACGCGTGGCATCCAAATGGTGGGCCGCGGCAGCGTCGATGGCCCGGCGACCGGCTCCGCTGTCGGCGGCGCCGCGCAGCCCGAGCCACCGAGCGATGACGCGGATGGCGTTGCCATCGACCGCCGGCACCGCTTCGCCGAGGGCGATGCTGGCGATGGCTCCGGCCGTGTAGGTCCCGACACCGGGCAGAGCGCGCCAGCCGGCGGCGTCGCAGGGCATCCCATCCCGAGCCACGACCTGGGCGGCGGCGTGCAATCGCCGGGCACGGCCATAATAGCCCAGTCCGGCCCAAGCGGCCATGACCTCGGATTCCGGAGCCGCAGCCAACGCCTCGACGTCGGGGAACCGTTCCAGCCAGCGTGCGTAGTAGCCCCGGACCGTGTCGACCCGGGTCTGCTGGAGCATGATCTCGCTGACCCAGACCCGGTATGGATCGGCATCGCGACGCCACGGCAGGTCCCGCCGGTGGGCATCATACCAGGCCAGTAAGGAGTCCAAGGCAAGCCTGCCAGGAACGCCGCGCGCAAGAGCCTGCTGGGCACCACAACCCTGATGACCCGCAGCGTCCCCTGATGGCGTATGCGCGGATGGACCGTCGTCGCCATGCTCATCGCCGTCACCCTTGCCGGGTGTGCCGAATCACCTGCCCCCAGTGCCGTCGTCGAACCCGAGCAAGCACCCCTGCTGCCCGAGAACGTCATCACGTTCGGCGGCAACGGCAGCATCGTCGAACGCGTCGTCGGGGAAGCGCGCTACCTCATGACCGGCTTCAACGGCGCCGAACCCAACATGGGCGTCACCAGCAGCGGCGCCATCTTCGCCATGGCCGGCAGCACCGTCATCCGCAGCGTCGACGGCGGTGCCAACTGGACCGCCGTGCAGACGCACGCCCTGATGAACAGCGACCCGATGCTGTGGGTCGACCCGTGGACCGATTGCATCTACAATGCGCCTATGTCGGTCATCCTGCTCGGCTCGACGATCTATGTCAGCTGCGACGATGGCGACACCTGGAGCCCGGTCCAAGGCCAGAACATGGGCCGCGGCGTCTATGATCACCAGAAGCTCGCCAGCGCCTTGCCTGGCCCCGATGCCCCGCCCGGTGTCGGCGTCCTGCACCCGACGAGCCTCATCATGTGCTACAACGCACTGGCATACACCAACTGCGCGGTCAGCTTCGACGGCGGCATCACGTGGCCTCATGACGGCCCCATCTGGACCTCCGCGCAGGTCGGCGAAAGCCAAGGCACTGAATGCGCCGGGCAACAAAGCCACCCGACCGGAGCCCCCGACGGCACCATCGTGGTCGCCAAGGCCTGGGGCTGCGATGAACCCTGGGTCTTCGTCAGCCGCGACAACGGCATCACGTGGACGCAGCTTCCCGGCCCCCGCGGCGTCGGTGCCGACACGCTCGACCCGGAGATCGCCTTCAGCGACGACGGCGTCATGTACATGCTCTGGCAGAGCGAACGCAGCACCAGCCGCGCCCACCTGGCCCGCAGCGACGACATGGGCGTCACCTGGCAAGGCCCATGGGACGTCACGCCGCCGGGGATGAACAGCACCATCTTCGCCAGCCTGCACGCCGGCAGCCCCGGCCGCGTGGCCATGGCGTTCCATGCCACCAACCACACGGGCGACCCCGGTGCCGTCCCCGACGATGCCTTGTGGCACACCTACGTCGTCACCTCCGACGACGCCGCCACGGCCGCCCCGAGCTTCGTCGCGTACCGCGCCACCGACGACCCGATCCAAGTGGGCAGCATCTGCAAGGGCAACCGGGGCTGCGTCGGCGGCAACCGCAACCTGCTAGACTTCATCGATGGCGCGGTCGGTCCTGACGGCACCTTCTACACCGTCATCGCAGACGGCTGCACGGCCACTTGCGCGGACGGCGACCACACCCTCCAGAACAGCCGCGGCCGCGCGGTCGGCATCATCCGCCTGGACGGCTGGAGCCTGTACGCGTAGGACCCCTCGAAGGTAACGGTCAAAGCCGGCGCGGCCGGTGGCACCGTCCATGGACGCGACCGCCGACCAGGACCGCTACGCCCCGCACAGCATCTGCTTCGGGTGCGGACCGGCCAACAAGGACGGGCTGCAGATCAAGAGCCACTGGGAAGGGGACCCCGCCGACGATGGCGTGTTCGTGATGACCTTCGACCCCATCGAGGCCCACCAAGCGTTCCCGGGCGTGCTCAACGGCGGCATCCTGGGCAGCCTACTCGACTGCCACAGCAACTGGTGCGCGGCGACGGCCATCATGGCCGACCAAGGCTGGGATCGTCCTGACTGCACGGTCACCGCCGATTTCCATGTCAAACTGAAACGGCCGACGCCGTTCCCTGGCCGCCTCACCGTCAAGGCCCGGCCCGTCTCCATCAACGGCCGCACCTGCAAGGTCCACGCGGAGGTGTGGGCGGAAGTGCGCGGCGAACAGAAGATCACCGCCACCTGTGACGGCACCTTCGTGGCGGTCACCGAAGGCCACCCGGCGTACCACCGCTGGAACTGACATGACGACCATCCTGGCCCAGCCGGCCGGCAGCGACGAGCCCGACGACGGGCACCGCCATAGGCCGGGGTTCGTCGGCGGCGACGTCATCGGCGTCATCGGCGGCGCGTTGTTGTTGGTGTTCTTCGGGCTGCAGATGCAGCAGGCATACGCCCTGTTCTTCGGATCCGGCACGAGTGATTTCGCGGTCCGCGCAGTGGATCTGTGGTTCAACAGCGCCCTGCTGTTCGTCGTGCTGGGCTTGATCCCCTGGCTCTGGGTGCTCAGCACGCGACAGGGGGGATGGAACGGCATGCTCGACTACTTCGGGCTGCGCGAGCCGGGCAAGCCGCTCCTGCAAGGCCTTGGACTCGGCTTCGCCATGATCGTGGCGCTCGTCATCGTCGGCCTCATCATGCAGGCCGCCGGCGTCAGCCAACAGAACGAGGCCATCGGACCCATCCAAGCGATCATGACGCTGCCGCTCGCCTTGGCGGTCAGCCTGTCCGCCGCCCTTGGCGAGGAGATCCTGTTCCGGGGCATCATCCAGAAGCACATCGGCGTGTGGGCACAGGCTGTCGTCTTCGGGCTGCTGCACGCTTATCAAGGTGTCTACGGCGTCTTGATCACCACGCTGGTGGCGGTGCTGTTCGGCTACATCGTCAAATGGCGCCGCACCCTGTGGCTCCCCATCGCAGCCCACTTCACGTTCGACTTCATCCAGTTGAGCATCCTACTCATCGCGCCGGAGAGCGCCGCATGAACGACTGGATCCCCGTCGAGGCGGCACCCGATCCGGAGCGCGATTTCGGGGCCCGCAAGTACGACGGCTTCCACCCCTGGGACCTGTTGATCGTCGTCAACCTCACCCTGCTCGGCTTGGCCTTCGTCGCCGAGATCATCGCAGGCCCCACCACCAGCAACCCGCTCGCCGGCCTGAGCCCAGCCATGGTCGAGCTGCTGTTCTGGTTCAACAATGCCACCAACCTGGTCATGATGGCCATCATCCCGGTGGTCTGGCTGATGCTGACCCGGGTCGGCGGCTGGCAGGGTGCCATGCACAGCATCGGTATGCTCGATTGCGACCGCAACCCGTGGTACTGGGTCGGTATCGGCTCTTTGCTGGCAGTCGGGCTCGCCGCGGCCGCCATCGGTTTCGGCTACCTCCTGGAAGCCCTGGGCACCGACCCCGGCGGCGACCCGATCTTCGAGCAGGTGGCCCGCGACGGCAGCTGGGCCCTGATGGTCGGCATCGCCGTGACCGCTGGCGTCAGCGAGGAGATCCTGTTCCGCGGCGTCCTGCAAAAATGGCTACGCTGGTGGGGTCAGGCACTGGTGTTCGGTGTCGCCCACATCAACCAAGGGTACTGGGCGGTCGGATTCATCGTCCTGTTGTCTGCCGGTTTTGGTTACCTGCGTCACCGCCGCGTGCCGTTATGGAGCCTGATGTTGGCCCATTTCGCCTATGACCTCATCCTCTTGACCATCCTCAAACTACAGGTCACCTGATGTTCCGCATCATGGAGCACACCGCAGACCTCGTCATCGAGGCTGACGGCAGCGACGCCGGCGAGACCCTGACGTTGGCCGGGCAGGCGCTCGCTTGCATCGCCACCGGGCGCGAGGACCTTCATGGCCTGCGCCCCGATGGGGAGTTGGTCTTCACGGTCAAGGCACCGGACCGGGATGCACTGGCCGTGGCGTTCCTGTGCGAACTCCTGTGGTTCTTGGAGTCGGAGAGCACGTTATGGATTGGCGGCGGCGCGACGGTCGAAGAGACCGACGAAGGCTGGGTCGCCCACGCCATGGGCAACGCGGTCGTCTATGACCCCGCCAAGCACGGCCAAGGCACCGAGGTCAAGGCGATCACCTACCACGATGTGGCGTTCGGACCGCGCCACGGCACCTGGCACCTGCACGTGCTCGTCGATATCTGACACGATTTCACGACACGACCAAGGATGGCTTCATTTCGCCGGGGTTTGCGGGCGAAAAGCTTTGAAGTCGCAGATCACGCCTTGTGCATGCGCCCTTGGCTGACCCTCTTGCTTGTTGTATCGATGACCCTTGCCGGCTGTGCCGGCGGCGCC
>JBFJNL010000057.1:0-12737 GCA_041618195.1 Thermoplasmatota archaeon
GACGCGGCCAAGGTCCCGCCCGGCCACATCGCAGCGTTCCTGGCGGCGCTTGATGGTGACGTGGCACTCAGCAGTCGACTCGACGAGGACGCCACGTCGGCCGGCCTGGTCCTCAAGGAAGCCGCACAGAAAGTGTTGGACGCGCACGGTGACGATTACGTGCCGGCGGTCAATGGCTTCCTGCGCGCCGCCGGCGTCAGTGAGAAGGCGAGCTGATCCGGCCGCCCGGTCGATTGTTCGAAGCCTGTCCGGAGCGCTTTAATTGGCCACCGTGGCCGATGGGGTCCGATGACATAGTGACGACCCGCGATGCCCTATGGGGCGCCGGTAGCATGGTCCTCGGGACGCTGCTGCTGGGCAGGCTGATCAACATCCGCATCGGCACCATCATGCTGGGCATCGGCCTGCTCATCGTGGGCCTGCTGATGTTGATGAACACCATTCCCGGGCCCACCGTGGTCGGCGGCGCATTGTTCGTCACGGCACTCCTGTTGCTCATCACGAACCCCATTGGCCGGTGGCTCGGCAAGGCCATCCTTTCGAGCATCCCAACCTTGGCGGGTACCCTGTTGCTGGTCGCGGGGCTGACGCTCATCCTCGGCGACCGCAAGCCCATGCCGGGGCTGCCGTCCACCACCCATTGAACAGGCCAGCGGACCGTGCTCCGCCACCTCTCACGACCGACCACCACTTCGCAGCCGCCTGATGAGAGGTAAGACGGCGGCCCGGCCTGACCAGCCCACTTGTCAGGGCGGCCTATGACGACCCCCGCGCCGGTTCCCGGGATGCGCTACAAATGCCACGAGCCGTTGATCCCATGCCCGCCACCAGGCCTGACGACCCTCACGTCACCTCTTGCCAGGGCGCGACAGTGCAGCATGGGACTCGTAGACCATATCAAATTCGCCGCCAAGCGGCTCTCGGAGCGATTATGGTTCAAGCCGCTGACAGTCAGCGTCGCTTCGGTACTCGCCGTTTTCTTGGCCAAGCTAGCCGACCATATCGACACCAGTTTGGGCGTTCCCCCCATCACGGATGCCTCCCTCGAAGCCATCCTGTCGGTGATGGCCGCCAGCATGCTGGTCATCGCCACCTTCGCCGTCGCGTCGATGGTGTCGGCCTATGCGTCGGCCAGCACCGCCGCTACGCCGCGGTCGTTCCGGCTCGTGGTGGCCGACGACGTGTCCCAGAACGCCCTGTCCACCTTCATCGGTGCGTTCATCTTCAGCATCGTGGCGCTCATCGCTCAGAAGAACGGGTTCTTCCTGCAAGCCGGCCGTGCTACCTTGTTCGTCATGACCCTGGCGGTCTTTGCGTGGGTGATCTTGACGTTCGTCCGTTGGGTCGATCAGATCGCCCGCCTCGGGCGCCTCGGCACCACCATCGCAAGAGTGGAGGAGGCCACCATGGCCGCCCTGTTGCGACGGCGGGGCTCCCCGCGATTGGGCGGCGCACCGCCGACCCAAGACAAGCCGCCAGGTACACCCATCTATGCCCCGTCGGGGGGCTACGTTCAGCGCGTGGACGTCGACGCCCTGCAAGCATGGGCCAAGCGACACGCAACATGGGTGCGCGTCGAAGCGTTGCCTGGCACCTTCGCCATGGAAGGCCGGCCGTTGGCCTTCGTGGGCCGGGGTGGTGGCGAGGTGTCCGCCGGAGACGCCACGCCCGTGGTCAAGGCATTCACCATGGGCACGGAACGGCTGTTCGACGAAGATCCTCGCTTTGGCCTGGTGGTGCTCTCGGAGATCGCCTCCAAGGCGTTGTCGCCCGGCATCAACGACTCCGGGACAGCGATCGCCGTGCTGGGCTCCTTCGCCCGACTCTTCCCCGCTTGGCTCAAGCCACCAGAGGAAGCGCCGAGCGTCGAGCACGACCGCGTCGAGGTCCCGGCATTGGCGCTCCAGGACATGTTCGACGATGCCTTCACCGCCATCGCTCGCGACGGCGCAAGCGCCATCGAGGTCGTGATCCGCCTGCAAAAGGTATTGGCGGGCATAGGGAAACTGCCCGGTGTCGACGTCGGGGCGGCCACCATCCGGCATTCCCGGCTCGCCCTGGCGCGTGCGGAACGGGCGCTGGACCTGCCTGACGACGTCGAGCTGGCCCGGCAGGTCGCCGTCATCGCACAGACACCTTAGGCGGTGCCGGCGCTGGCCGTTCCACTAGACGGGACGCATGGCCATGGGACGGCGTCGGGCCGTCTATTCGGTCGCCTTGAAGCTGGGCCGGGGGACGCCGGCCGCTTCCCAAATCTGGTTGGCGACGGCGGACAGACCCTTCTCCATCTTCGGGGCAGCGGCGACGCAGACGTCTTGCAGGGACTGCTCGAGCGTCTGGCGGGTGTCTTCAAAGAAGACGCCGGTGACGAAGGGGTCACCCATGCAGGCTTGGACGGCCGCGGCGCGGTCGCTCAGCTCGTGAACGGGTTCCAGGACCGTGTTCTCGGCCTTGGCCTTCTCGTAGATGTCGTTGAAGGTGACACAGGGGCTGATGACCTGGACGAAGGAGAAACCCTTGTGATCCAGGGCTTGGCTGATCAAGTCGACCAGTTGCTTCATGTTGCCCGAGTAGCCGCGAGCCACGAACGTCGCGCCGGCCATGGTGGCCATGGCGAGGGGGTTCAGGGGCTGGTCGGCGCTGGTCTCCTTCGAGGTGAACGGCGTCGTCTTCGTCTTGAGACCCAGCTCACTGGTGGGACTGGCTTGTCCCTTGGTGAGGCCGTAGATCTCGTTGTCCATCATGAGGTACGTGATGTCCGGGTTGCGGCGGCACGCGTGCATGAAGTGGCCAAGCCCGATGGCCAGACCGTCACCGTCGCCACCGACGGCCAACACCTTGCGCTCCGGTTGGGCCAGCTTGGCGCCTATGGCGACAGG
The DNA here is from genome assembly GCA_041618195.1 of Thermoplasmatota archaeon. GTDB lineage: Archaea > Thermoplasmatota > E2 > JACPAO01 > JAHFTW01 > JBFGSX01. Next base: position 2,880 of record JBFJNL010000057.1, read on the forward strand.
CAGGGCACGACCGTGGCAGGAGTGGAAGCCGTAGGCGTTCATGAAGTGCGGGAAGCGGCTGCTGCAGCCGATACCGCTGATGAAGACGACGTCTTCTGGGGCCCACTGCTTCTCGGCGAGGACACGCTGGGTGGCGGCGAGGACACCGAAGTCTCCGCAGCCAGGGCACCATACCGGGGGCAGGCGACCCTTGTAGTCCTTGGCCTTGAGGGGCTCCATGGTTTGCTCTGTCATGCTTTGACCTCCAGTTGGTCCGGGGCGTCGCCGGCCAGGACCTGCTCGATGCCTTCGACGACCTCGAGCCAGGTGATCGGCGTGCCGAACACCTTGTTGAGGCGGTGGTATTCGCGGGCGGTCTCTTTGCGGAGGATACCCTCGAGTTGACCGGTGAAGTTCATCTCGACGACGATGACCTCTTTGGCGCCTTGGATGACGTCGATGAAGCCTTCGCGGGGAAGCGGGCACAGGATCTTGGGGACGATGTAGCCGACGGACTTGCCGTCTTCAAGGAGGCGGTTGACCGCTTCCTTGACGGGGCCCTTGGTGCTGCCCCAGGTGACGACCAGGACATCGGGGTTCTCGTCTCCGAAGCGCTCGATGGCGCCCGGGTACTTCCAGGCGTCAGCGATCTTGCCGTAGCGCTTCTCCATCATGGCGGTGTGGTTCTCGCCAGTGTATGTGGGGTCGCCCTTCTCGTTGTGCTCGATGCCTTCGGCGACGTGCATGCCGCCCTTCATGCCAGGGATGGCTTGGGGGCTGACGCCGTCGTCGGTGAACTTGTAGCGCTTGTAGTCCTCGGCGCGGTCCTCTTCGCTGGCGAACTTGCGGCGCCAGATCGGCGTGTCGCCCAGTTCGAGCATCTTGAGGTTCTCGCGGCGATTGGCCAGAGCGTGGTCGGTCGCCAGGATGACCGGGACCTGGTACTTCTCGGCCATGTTGAAGGCCCAGATGGTCTGGAAGAAGCAGTCGCGCACGCCGGTGGGGGCGATGACGATGCGGCTGGCCTCACCGTGGCTTCCGTACACCATTTCGTTCAGGTCCGACTGCTCGGCCTTGGTGGGCAGACCCGTGCTGGGGCCGCCGCGCATGGCGTCTACGATGACGACGGGCAGTTCGAGCGTGCTGGCGTGGCCGAGCATCTCCTGCATGAGCGAGAAGCCCGGGCCGGAGGTGGCGGTCATCGCCTTGCTGCCGGCGTATGAGGCACCGACGCACATGCTGATGCTGCTGATCTCGTCTTCGGCCTGGATGACGGTGCCGCCGAACTTGGGCAGCTCTGCCGCCAGGTTCTGCATGATGTCGGAGGCCGGAGTGATGGGGTAGCCGGCGAAGAAGTCGCAGCCGGCGACGATGGCACCGAGGCTGATGGCTTCGTTGCCGTTGATGAGCAGGCGCTCATCGTCGGACTCGGTGACCGCCAAGGTGTCGACGTGGGCACGACCGAGTTCGGCGATGTACTTGTAAGCGGCATCGACGGCCTCGTCGTTCTTCTCGAGGATCTTGGGGTTCTTGCCCTTGAACTTCTTGCGTACGGTGCCCTTGAGGTTGTTGACGGGGATGTCGTACAGGGCGCCGAAGCATGCGACGGCGAAGACGTTCTTGCTCTTCGGGGATCCGACGAGCTCCTTGACGAGCTTGTCGAAGTCGATGGCGTAGACGACGAGGTCGGGTTTCTCGGGGACCGTCTTGACCTGACCGGGGTCGTAGATCAGGACGCCGCCGGGACGGACCGTGTCCAAGTGCTTGTCGATGGCCTCTTGGTTGAACGCACAGAGGACGTCGACGGCACTACCGGCCGAGTTGACTTCGTCGTTGGCTGCGCGAACTTGGAACCAGCAGTGACCGCCTTTGATCTCGGCGGGGTAAGATTCGAACGTGAACACGTTGAAGCCAATGTCACTGATCGCAAGAGTCGCGATTTCGCCTGCAGAAATGACGCCTTCACCGGATTCACCGGCAACGCGGAATGTGAAGCTAGGAATGCCTTTCACCTCAGGCCCCTCCCCTTGGAGGAAGCCTGTTTACCTCCGACTCTTACGGCGTATTTATGCGTTGACTACGGAGCCCGCCCGCAGCGGCCTCCGATGCACGACAGGCCCGGGGCCCTGAGTGCGTCACAGCGACCCACCACAGGCAGGGCGCAGAGCGCAGGTCTGGCGACCAGGGCGGCGCATCGATCCGCGACAGCGGGTGCCATTCTGAGGCGCACGCGACGCCCCCAGGCATGCCCCGGCACCGAGATGTTAGCGGCGACGGCGCAGCGCGATGGCGCCGATGGCGACCGGGACGAGCGGCACGAGGAGGCCGGGGCCCGGACTCTCCTTGCCCTTGGTCGCGCCCTGGGTGCTCGTGGCGTTGGTGTCGGGGGCGACGCCGTCGCCGACGAGGACCGTGAACTTCCAGGTCTGGGACTTGGTCTGGCCGCTGCCGGCGTCGTACTCGATGGTGGCGTTGACCTTGTAGATGCCAGGCACCGCGTCAAGCGGGACGCGGGCGTTCAGCTCTTGCCTCGATGTCGACCCGGGATTGGTCGGCGTGTGGGCCGGGAACCACTCAAGTTCCCAGCCGATAGGGCCGGAGGACTTGGCGATGGGGTGGGCCGTGGTGCCGCCGGTGTTCTGGAAGCTGACCGGGAAGATGGCGGTCTCTCCGGCCGCGACCTGGCGTTCGAGGACGTCGGCGGTGAAGGTGAGTGCCGGGGCGGTGTTGGTCTGGGCACCACCGACGCCGGAGCCGATGTGCAGCTCCTTCTTCGCGAGGTTGCCGGCCATGTCGATGGCTTCGGCGCGGACGATGTCGTTGCCGGTGATGGGCTCGGTGTAGTACCAGGCTTCACCCAGCTTGCCGCAGGTCTGCGGGGGTTGGATGCTGCACTCGGGGACCGCTTCGCCGCCGAGGCCGTTGGGGCCGTAGCCGGGCAGCAGGTCATCGTCCCACATGCGGCCATCGTAAGGCTGCATGCCCTGGACCGCGCCGGTCTTGTCGTGGATGAGGACCTCGTTGACCCAGACGCGCAGTTCGCTGAGTTCTTCGGCGAACTCCAACGTCAGCGTGGCCTCGGCGGGCGCTTCGATCGACTCGGGGTCGAGCGTGCCGTCGCCGGGGAGCATGATGGGCCAGGGCAGGGTCTGGTCGTTCTTGATGTGCTGGGCGGTGTCGCCTTCGCAGCGGGCCGGAGGCGCGCCGTCGCAGTTGTCGACGACGGCCAAGGTCCAAGCGCGGGCGATCTCGTTGTCGTTGGCGTCGAAGCCGTGCACGGCGGCCATGTACTCGCCGTCGGGGACGAGGTCGGTCTGCAGGTTGATGAAGAAGCCGTCTTCCGCGTTGGTGTCGGCGCGGTAGTTGAGGACGTAGGCACCGCTGGGAGCCCAGGGACTGGACGAGCAGACCTGGCCCTCGTCGCCCTGAGCTGGCGCGACACTGAAGCTGAAGCCGAAGAACGTGATCTTGTCGGCCTCGGCGCCGATGGCCTGGAACTGACCGAACAGGGAGCCGTGGGCCGTGATGGGGTTGCCTTCGCTCGGGTTGAGGTCAGGGTTGCGGAACACGAGTTGGATGTCGCCACAGCATTGGAAGTTGGAGTTCTCCTGGCACGTGTTGCCTTGGCCTTCGTCGCCATCGGCGAGGCTCGGCAAGGAGGCTGTCTGGTCGGCCATCGAAGGGCCGACGACGGAGACCACGAAGGCTACCAATAGGAAGGTCGAGATGATACGCATCCAATTCACCACGATTCCGACCTGCGTTCCCCTCAAATAAGGATTGGTGTCGGTTGGACGAACCTCAAGGGGCCCCACGGGAGGACAAAAAGGCCAGCCCCGCCGCCTGCGACGCTCCTCGGCGAGGCCACGTGCGGGCGTGGGGCACGGTGGTGCCGGGGATGGTGGTGCACGGGATGGTGGGACGCGCGGGCCGCGTGGAAGCGACCGCCATCACAAGGGGAGGAGGGGGCGAAGACGGGCTCGGCAGGGCCGGAGCCTGGCACTGCGCACCAGGATCAGCTGGCGTATGTGCGGATGAGGTCGGTCCGGGTCACGATGCCTTGGATCGTGCCCTCGCCGTTGACGATGGGCAACGAGCCCACGTGGCGCTCGCGCATCATGCGGGCCGCATCCATGCAGGTCATGTCGGGCGGGGCGGTGACGACGTCACGGACCATGTAATCCCCGACGTTCAGTTCTCGCACCATGGCCTTCTGGACGCTTTCATCGGCGAGCTTGAAGCCGGCGAAGGCGTTGGCGATCTCGTGCTCTGCGATGATGCCGCGTAGCTGGCCACCCTCCAGGACGGGCAGGCGGGCCACGTTATGATCGAGGATCAAACGTCGGGCGTGCACCAGTCGTTCTGTGGCGCTGACGGCCTTGATATCCCGAGCCATGATGCTGTCGAGCTTGCTCGTGGAGTCCACGAGGGGCAGCAGGTCGGACTTCGTGACGACCCCGACCAGGATGTCGCCCTTGACGACGGGGATCATCGTCAGGCCTGGCTTGCCGACATCGGCGAGCAAGGTCTCCAGGGCCTCGTCTGGGTGCGCCATGATCACGTCTTTCTCCATCACACTCGACGCGCGCAAAGTGCCTGTTTGGATGTGCTTGTTGTGCTCTCTGCCGAGCTTGTCAGCGATCTTGCCGTCCGTCACGATGCCGAGCAATCGGCCATCCCCATCGACGACAGGGAGTTTCGTGACCTTGTGCTGCTCCATCAGCTGTAGGACGTCCTTCAAGTTCCGGTCTTTGTCCACGGTGATCAACGCCGTGGTCATTACATCTCGTACTTTCATGGTAGTCGCCTCACGGCCTTTCGACCGCAGCATGCCTCCTGATAGCTGACGTCCCAAACGGACGAAGATTGACAGGAGCCGTGGATCGGCGAAGATCCTGCACGCAACCCTTACTATGGTCGCCGGAGGTTAAACAGTCTCCGGCCCGCAAGCTGGCCGGGCGGCCGATTTGGCCCCGCGCCCCGAACAAGTGGTTTCACCATGCCCTCCCTCAGCGTCTTTGCCCGGCGCCGCGGTTTTCATCCTGAAGTCACCATGGTGAACCGTAACGCCAAGGGCACCGCCATCGAACTGCGCGCCATCAAGATGCTCGAATCCTGGGGCTACAAGGTCCACCGCTGCGTCCGCACCGGCGTCCAGCGCGGCAAGATGTACTTCAGCCAGAACAACGACGTCTTCGGCTGCATCGACCTCATCGCCAAGAAACACGGCGAGCGCACCCGCTGGGTGCAGGTGACGGCCGACGGCGGGGTCGGCCGCAAGAAGGATGATCTGGCCGAAGTGCCGTGGGACCCCTTGTTCGACCAGGTCGAGATCTGGCGCTGGGTCGGCGGCGCGGCGCGCAAGCACAAGACCACTGGCGCGCTGCTGGACCGGCAATATTTCCAGGTCTACAAGCTCGAAGAGGGCTACGAACTGCGCGCCGACAACCGCATCCGCGCCTCCGATGATGCCGACGACGCAGGCGTCCCCGTGCGAGACGCCGACCCCCTCGCCGTGGAGGCCTGAACGTGACGCGCCTTGAGACCCTTCCCGGCGTCGGCCCCGGCCTTGCCGCCTCCATCCGCCGCGTGTTCCGCGATGAGTCGGGCTTCTTCGCCGCGGCCCAGGCCGCCGATCTGCAGGCGTTGACCGAGGTCGAAGGCATCAGTGAACGGCGCGCCGTGGAACTGGTGCGGGCCGTGCGCGGCGACGCCCCGGGCGACGCACTGCTCGCCACCCCATCGGCGCGCAGCATCTACGAACATCTGCTCGAGGCCCTGCAGAAGCACGCCGGCACCCGACACGGGCGCAACCGCCTGCGCCTGCTGCAACCCCTCAGCGACCCGAAGGCCGCGCTCGAGCGCGTCGGCCACGTCCTTCGCCTCAAGAACAGCTTGGCCGATGTGCCCCTCGACGAGGTGCGGCGTGGATTGCGGGACCTCCACCCCCTGCAGACACCCGGAGCGGTGTGCGACACCACGCGACTGGTCATCGCGGAAGACGACGCCACCTTCGAACGCCTGCACGGCCTCGGCGTCGGCAAGTGGAGCATCCTCGGGACGCCCCGCGACATGGCCATGGCCGGCGACATGGATTGGGTCGTCATCGCCTACGACGAGGGCATGGATGTGCCCGACCTCGATGCCGTCGAAGAGATCCCCGCCAACGCGCCCCTGTGCGACCTCGCCCCAGCGGCGGTCATCGCCTGGGCCCACCAGAACCGCGCCGTCCTGGCCGCCTGCCAACGGCTGGCCCACCTGCTCGACCGACCGTCCGTCGCCCAAGCCATCCTCGGTCCACTCGCCGACATCCAGGCGCCGACCGTGGACGCCCAAGGCCTGCGCAAGGCGGTCGACGGGGCCTTCGTGACGGCGCAGAGCAGCATCGGCGCCACCCTGGCCAACCTCAGTCTGTCAGGCACCGAACTGCTCTCCATCATGGGGGGCGGCGCCCTGCCGACGCCGGTCAAGGCGGCCCTGGACAGCGCCATCCGAGCGGCCCGCCTGTCGCTGCGCGAGACCACCGGCCTCGACATCCAGCCGTTCCACCCGACCCTGCCGCTGGCCATCGACGAAGACGAGATCGAACGGGCCGAACGGCGCATCGGAGCCGAAGGCCGCAGCCGCGCTGAGAAAGCGCGACGCCAGGCGGCACGGGCCATCGCACAACACCAGGAAGCGGCGGCGGCCGAGGTCGCCCACTGGCTCGAATGGGACGCGGACTTCGCGCTTGGCAGCTTCGCACTGCACAACGACCTGCGGGCATGGGCTCCTGGCGACGAACTGCGTTTCGACGATGCGGTCCACCTCGACCTGGCATCATCCCCCGAGGCCCAGCGTATCCACTACCGTCTCGGTGGCGACGCCCGGGTGGCGCTGTTGACAGGTGCCAATTCCGGAGGAAAATCCACCCTGCTCGAGCACATCTGTCAAACCGTCGTCATGGCCCACATGGGGCTGCCGGTGGTCGGCCGCGACGTGATCGTCCCGTGGGTCGACGAGATCCACTTCGTCACGGCCCGCCGCGGACTGGACGCAGGTGCCTTCGAGACGTTCCTGCGCACCTTCATGCCAGCCAGCACCGGCGACGCACGGCGTCTTGTCCTGGCCGATGAGGTCGAGTCCGTGACGGAGCTGGAGGCGGCCGGCAAGATCCTGGCGTTCTTCGTCGAGCGCCTCCTCGAGACGAAGAGCCTCGCTGTCATCGTCAGCCACGTCCCACAGGCCATCCTCGGCCACCTGCCCGAAGGCGCCATCCGCGTCGACGGCATCGAAGCCAAGGGCCTCGACGCCCAGCACCGGCTCGTCGTCGACCGCCAGCCCGTCATGGGACGCCTGGCACGCAGCACGCCCGAACTCATCGTCCAACGGCTGGCAGCCCAGACCAAAGGACCTGAACAGGCCCTGTACCAAGCACTCGCCGCCCGCCTCGCATCACCCGGAAACGGGTAAGTAGCGGTCTATGCTCGCCGCGAAAGTGGTCCGTCCTGCCGACATCGAGGCGCTCAAGCAATTGGCTCTTCTTGGAGGGCTCGAAGAGCCCGTAGAGCTCGCTAGCGGCGATTTCAGCCAACTTATCCAATCCAGCCAGCAGACCGGCAGCCGCCGGCTCATCGAGCTGACCGAGGGCGGCCTCATCCTGCGCGAGATGGGCGTGCGCAAACAACGCATCCGCATCACTGAGGAAGGCCGCAGTGTGCTGCGGGCCGAACACATGCTGTACCAGCGCCTGTTCGATCGCAAGGACGAGGTCTACATGCGTGGCAAGGTCCAGACAGGGCTGGGAGAAGGGCGATACTACCTGAGCCGACCCGGGTACGAGCGCCAATTCGAAGAGCACCTCGGCTGGCGCCCTTACCCGGGCACCCTGAACCTCGACCTCGGCGGCGCCGAGGCGAACAAGCTCAAGTTCTTGCGCCGGCACCCAGTCTTCGTCGTCGAAGGCTTCCAGGCCGAAGGGCGGACGTTCGGCGGCGTCACTTGCCACCCGGCGCGCATCGGCGACCAGGAGTGCGCCGCCATCCTCCCCCACCGCAGCCACTACACGACCGTCCTCGAGATCATCGCTCCCGTCTGCCTGCGCGAGACGATCCCTTGCGCCGACAACGACACGGTGGAAGTCGAGATCCAACTGCAGGGTGCCTGATGCGCATCGAAGTCCTGCGCCTCGGGCACCGCCCCCAGCGCGACAAACGCATCACCACCCACGTCTGCCTCACCGCGCGACTGCTTGGCGCCCGTGCTGTCCATCTGGCAGAGGAGGACGCCCATGTGGTCGATAGCGTCCGCGACCTGAGCAAGCGCTTCGGAGGCGACTTCAGCATCAACGACGGCACCGGCTGGAAAGGCGTCGTCCGCCAGTGGCAGGCCAAGGGCGGCCAAGTCATCCACCTGACCATGTACGGCGAGCCCCTGGGCAAGTCGACCCCACGCATCCTGGCCGACGGCCGCGACGTCCTGGTCGTCGTCGGTGCCGAGAAGGTCCCCGGCGACCTATACCAGATGGCCGACCACAACGTCGCCGTCGGCAACCAGCCGCACAGCGAAGTGGCGGCACTCGCTCTCCTGATGGACCGGCTGCGCGACGGCGAATGGGAGGCAGACACCTTCGAGGGCGCCGAGGTCACGGTCATCCCCGAGGCGCACGGCAAGCGGGTCGAGTCCAAAGACGTCACCAAATGATTATCCGGCAGTGGCCTATTGTCGGTTGTACGTGACTATCCGAGGACCCGATTGGAGCCCGAAGCTTGGTGACCTAGAAGTCCAGCAATACCTGTTCGAGGAAGCTGGCGAGGACGCCTTAGAACTGGCCCGGTTCCTGGAAGAGAAACAGCCCATCTCCGGCGTCGATATCCTCGAACATTACGCCGACCGCAAGCCCAGTGCCGTGCGCAAGGTCCTGTACCGGCTCATGGAGGCCCATGCGGCCGAATACGAGAAGGACACGGACGCCAAGGGTTGGGAGACCTTCACGTGGCAATTGGATCTCAAAGAGATCGGCATCGTCCTGCACCGCCGCTGGGCGGACGAACTGCAGCACCTGCACAAGCAGCTCAAGTTCGAGATCGACCACGAGTTCTACGCGTGCAAGCATCTGCATCGCCGCATGATGTTCGAGGATTCGATGGACATCGGGTTCCATTGCCCCGTCTGCAACGAACCAATGGAACCGCTCAACAATGCGGCCGTCGTGCAGGCCTTGCAGGACCGCATCGATGAGATCACCCCCCGTATCGAGGCCTGACGCATGGCAGCGGCTCGTCGCCGCTGAGCCCCCGCCTTGGGTCCTGCGTCATTGCCTGTGCGTTGAAGGCCTGGCATGCGCCATGGCAGAACACGCAAGTCATGCTGGCGCCGTCGTTGACCATGAGCTCGTGGCCAGGGGCGCACTGTTGCACGACATCGGCCGCAGCCAGAGCCAAGGGTTGGACCACGCCTACGTCGGGGCAGACATGCTGCGTCAGCCACCCGCGATGCCAGAACCCCTCTGCCGCATCGTCGAGCGCCACACCGGTGCCGGCGTCCCCTCGGATGAGGCGGCCAAGGCTGGGTTGCCGGCACGCCAGTTCACGCCCGAGACGTTGGAGGAGAAGATCGTCGCGCACGCAGACAATCTTCTCTCGGGCGACAAGCGGATGTCGCTCGACCAAGTGGTGGCCAAATACGAGGCGAAGGGGTTAGAGGCGGCCGGCCAGCGTATCGTGGCCTTGCACATCGAATTGGAGGACCTGCTCGGCACGTCATTGGACGAGCTCGAACCGGTGCTCCGAACAGCGCCTTAGAAGCGACGGGCCAAGGCCAACAGCGCGACGCCCAGGAGCGGAAGCGCCGGGCCGGGGGCCATCTGGTCTTGGGGCACCGACTCGGAGCCGCGCTCGA
>JBFJNL010000058.1:0-12473 GCA_041618195.1 Thermoplasmatota archaeon
CCAAGGTCGCGGCAAGCCCCGTTCCGGTTACCGAAGGTGACCGGATTGGAGGGCTTCCGAGGCCCGCAGGGACGAGGAAGGTCGGGCCGACGCAGGTCCGGGAGGACCTGCTAGCGCCGGGGTTGCCGAGGCCAGCGGCCTCGGTAGGCCCCGCTCAGGCTACCGCAGGTGGCCGGAGCGCCGAGGCAACAGCCGAGCAGGGGTTGCCCACCCTGCCCATCGCCGGCGCCGACGCCGGCCCGTTGGCCCATTTCACGGTCGACGCCGCCGCAGACATCGAGGACATCCGCATGCTGTTCGAGGACCCGGACTTCAGGCCGGACATGCTCAAGATCTACCCGACGCTCATCGTTGCCGAGGGCGAGACGACGCTCAAACGTTGGTGGAAGGAAGGCCGATTCGAGCCCCTCGACACGGCCGCAGCGGTCAATATCGTCGCGGAGTCCCTGCGCCACGTCCCCGAATATTGCCGCATCCAGCGCGTCGACCGGGACATCCCCACCACGCACGTGTTGGCCGGCGTCATGAACAGCAACCTGCGCCAACTCGCCGAGGCCGAGGCGGTCAAGCGCGGCATCCCGCTGCGCGACATCAAGGCCCGTGAGATCGGCACCCGTCAACGCGAGGGTGCCGACGTCCAGCAGGGCCGCATGGCCATCGTGCGCCGCGACTACGACGCCAGCGGCGGCAAGGAGTGCTTCTTGTCCTTCGAGGACCCTGAGAGCGATGCCCTGGCCGGCTTCATCCGCATCCGCCGGGTCGGCACACCACACCGCGAGGAGCTGCAGGACGCGGCCGTGGTGCGCGAATTGAAGGTCTACGGGGCCGCCCAGGGCCTCGGAGAGCACGACCCCGCCGCTTGGCAGCACCGTGGCTTCGGAGCCCGCTTGTTGGCCGCCGCCGAAGAGGTCGCATTCCAGGAATGGGGCGTCCATAAGGTCGCAGTCCTCGCGGGACCGGGAGTGAAAGAATATTACCGCAGGCATGGATACATGGACCTCGGCCCATACGTGGCCAAGGTCCTACCATGAGTATCTCCCGCCTGGAACCCACGCCTCAATTCGTAGACCGTCTGGTCCTCCTGAACCGCTTCCATGCGCCTGACGAAGAGGACTACAGCGAGGCGCGCCAGACACTGGCCGGCCTGCACGGCGGCTTCCCGTCGGGGCCCGTCCATGACCAGATGGCCTTCATCGTCGCCGCCATCAGCCGCGGCAGGCCGTTCGCGGAAGCCAACTTCCGCACCGCTTGGGACTACGTGGCCGACACGCTGAGCCACCGCAAGTACGACCTGCAGGCCACATTGGCCGAGGCGCAGGACCTGGGCAACCGCGTCTGGGACCTGGTCGACAGCGACGACCTGGAAGGGGAACTGGCCGCGTGGTTCAAGCCCCGCATCCACAAGATGGGCTAGGGCCCCGGACCACAACCCTAAACCCACGAGCGCATCCCCCGACTATGGGCGACTGCATCTTCTGCGCCATTGCGAGCGGGGCCATCCCCAGCGCCCGCGTGCACGAAGACGAGCACACGCTGGCCTTCCTCGACATCCAGCCGTTGCGCGAAGGCCACGCGCTGGTCATCCCCAAGGCCCACGCCCAGCACCTCGAGGATCTCGATGGCTCGGCCGCCCACGCCCTGATGACCACCACGCAGAAGGTCATCCAGGCGCTCAAGTCGACGCTCGGCGTCAGCGACACGACGGTCGCGATCAACAACGGCCCCGCAGCCGGACAAGAGGTCCCTCACGTGCATATCCACATCATCCCCCGAACCACCGGAGACGCCCCCGGACCGATCCACGCGTTGTTCAGCGAACGCCCGGAGATGGACGGCGCCGACATCCAGACCCTCGCCGCCCGCGTCCAACAGGCGGTGGCAGTATGACCGCGTTCGCCGTCCCGGTCGAAGTGCGCTTCAATGACGTCGATGGCCTCGGCCACGTCAACAACGCCATCTATCTCACGTTCCTGGAACACGCTCGCATGCTGTTCTTCACCCAAGTGGCCGGCAGCGCCAGCGAGAAGGACTTCCCGTTCATCCTGGCCCATGCTGCCCTCGACTACAAGGTCCCCATCAAGATGGGCGCCAAACTCGAGGTCCGCATGTGGACCAGCCGCATCGGCGGCAAGTCCTGGGACTTCGATTACGAGATCCGCGACAGCGAGAAGGGCATCCAGTATGCGACCGGCAAGACCGTCCAGGTCGCGTACGACTACGTCCTCGAGAAGAGCGACGTGCTCGAAGGTCGCCTCAAGGACCTCGTGAAAGCCCTGCTGCCGTAGGCCGGAACCCCACCGCGTTGATCTGCGGGCCAGGGCCCGTGCGCAGCAGTTCCACCAGATGCGAGATATCGCCGCGTAGCCGCAGGTCCGGCGAGCCCCACCAGCGTTCGAGCGACGGTGCCGCCGGCGCCTGCCGGAAGCCCAAGAACCGTTGCACCGTGATGCGCGTGACGCCGGGAGCCGGCTCGGCCAGATCAAAGCGCATGAAGCCCGAGCCTTCGGCGCCTTGCATGCACCACCCCAAGGTGTTGGGGGCCCGGGCGACGGTCTGCTCGACCTCCCACACCATCGACCCCAACGGGCCGTGCATGACCCAGTGGTCGCGGCCGTCGACGCGGGGGACGACGCGCTTGAGATCGCGGATCCACTGGGGCCGGCGCAGCGGGTCCGCCAGCAGGCCGTAGACCTCCGGCCTTGCCATGGGCACCTGGACGCGTACGGTCGCCGCTCCTCGCACATGAGAAGCTCGACGTCGAAGGCCATGGCTTGCGGCGTGAACGGGCGGAACCGTCGATCGATACAACCAAGCGACCACGTTGCTTTTGAAGGGCCGGCGGGCTGGGTCAAACGATGCGCAAGCTGGGACGGAACACACTCCGTTGGGCCCAGGGCCCGGGCCGCCAGAGCGGCTTCCTGGCCCTCAATGCCCTGGCGATCGGCGCTATGCCCTTCATCGCCCTGCTGCGCCCCGAATGCCAGACCGAGATCCTGGTCTGTTCGACGGGCTGGGACCGCATCCTGTTCTTGCCCCGTGTCCTGTTCCTGCCCGCCATCCTGGCGTTCTGTCTGATGGCCGGTTCCTGGTGGGCGCAACGACGCCACGCCCGCGTCGATCGCGGCTACTTCGCCCGCCTCGTCCCGGCGGACCAGCCGGAGATCCCGCCCGGGCACTTCGATGCGACGCCGCTCGAGCAGGACCTCGTGAAGCGCACCCTGCGGGGCCTGGCCGCCGGGTCCTTGGTGGCCGCCATCGCCATCGCCGCCTTCGCGTTCACCCCCATCGCGCTGCGTTCGTGCGACCCGTGGGCCAGCAAAACGAGCCAACTGCTGGTCTGCCAGACCGCCGGACAATGGGCCGACATGGCCATCGCTTTCGAGGTCTGGATCGTGCTGGCGCTGGCGGCTCTCGGTGCCCTGGTGTTCTACACCCGCAGCACCAGCATCCGCGTGGTCGGCCTGCCCGCGCGTCGCAAGCGCTTCCGCCTCACCAGCCGCGCCTGAACCTCTTAAGTGCGGGCAGCATCGGCGACCAGGTGAGCGCCCCGGGAGACCGCATCCGCGTCGAGAAGGACGGCCAGACGTTCGAGGGCATCCTGATGCCCACGCACGCCTTCAGTGACGCCGCCATCTTGACCATCAAGATGGACAACGGCTACAACATCGGCATCGAGGCCAGCGCCGACGACATCACGGTCATCAAGCCTGCGGCACCGCGCAAGGTGAAGTTCGAGATGCCGAAGGAGGACCCGGACAAGCCGACCATCGCGATCCTCGGCACCGGCGGCACCATCGCGAGCTTCGTCGACTACCGCACCGGCGGTGTCCACCCCGCCACGACCCCCGAAGAGCTCGCGGCCGCTGCGCCCGAGTTGTTCGACTTCTGCAATGTCCGCGCCGAGGTCATCTTCAAGATGTTCTCCGAGGACATGCAGCCGGAGCACTGGTCGCAGATCGCCGAGCGCGCCGCATGGCACCTCAACAACGGCGCCCGCGGCGTCGTCATCGGCCACGGCACGGACACCATGGCATACACCAGCGCGGCGCTCACGTTCTGTCTCAAAGACCTGCCCGGACCCGTCGTGCTCGTTGGGAGCCAGCGCAGCAGCGACCGCCCCAGCAGTGACGGCAGCCTCAACCTGCTCGCCGCTGCCCGGCTTGCCGCACACTCCGATCTCGGCGAGGTCGTCGTGTGCATGCACGAGACAAGCGACGATGACCGCGTGGCCATCCACCGCGGAAACCGCGTGCGCAAGAACCACACCAGCCGCCGCGACGCGTTCCAATCCATCAACGTCCGGCCCCTTGGCTACGTCGAGGGTGAGGACATCGTCCTGCACGGCGGCGCACCGCTGAGCGACGGCCCGGCCAAGGTCGACGCCGTCTGGGACGAAGATGTCAGCATGATCACCAGTTACCCCGGCCTGTGGCCCGAGCACATCGAGGACGTGGTCCGCAAGGCGACGGTCATCGTCGGCACCGGCCTGGGGCACATCGCCCAGCGCTGCCTGCCCGGCATCGAGAAGGTCATCGAGCGCGGCGCCTATGTCGTGATGGCCAGCCAATGCATCAACGGCCGCACCAACATGAACGTCTACTCGACCGGTCGCGACCTGTTGAAGATGGGCGTCATCCCCGCCCAGGACATGATGCCCGAAGTGGCCTACATCAAGATGATGTGGATCCTGGGGCACACCCAGGACCCGGACGAGGTCCGACGCTTGTTCCTGACGCCGCTGGCCGGCGAGATGGGCGAGGCCACGGACCCCCTGGCATTCGGACACAACCAGCTCCCGGAGGCGTCTGCGTGATCAGCGTTGACGAAGCCCGACGACTGGCCACCGAAGGCGAACTGGATTACGAAGCGATCGGCTTCATGTGCGGGCTGGAGATCCACCAGCAGCTCGACACCCACAAGCTGTTCAGCCCGACGCCCAGCGAGGTCGTCGACCCGGAGGCCGTCGCCAAGCGCAGCATCGCCCAGTACGACCGCCGCCTCAAAGCCACCCAATCGGAGCTGGGCGAGACCGACCCCGCCGTGCTGGCTGAATCCAAGCGCCGCCGCAACTTCCGCTATCTCGCCATCGAGGGTGTGACGAGCCTCGTCGAACTGGACGAAGAGCCCCCGCACCCGATGGACGCCGATGCACTCGACGTCGCACTCACTTACGCCGGCCTGCTCGGCGCTCGCCCTGCCGACGAGGTCCACGTCATGCGCAAGACCGTCATCGACGGCAGCAACACCAGCGGCTTCCAGCGCACCAGCCTCATCGCCACCGGCGGCACCGTCGATGGTGAAGGCGGCGACGTCGGCATCTGGACCATCGCGGTCGAAGAAGACTCGGCCCGAAAACTCGACGAGAAAGGCAGCGTCGTCACGTACACGCTCGATCGCCTCGGCATCCCGCTCATCGAGGTCGCCACCGCCCCCGACATCAAGAATCCAAAGCACGCCCAGGCCACGGCGGCCCGCCTCGGCGGTCTGCTGCGCGCCACCGGCCGCGTCAAGCGCGGCCTCGGCAGCATCCGCCAGGACCTCAATGTCAGCGTCGCCGTCGGCGACCGCGTCGAGATCAAGGGATGCCAGGACCTGCGTGCCGTACCCCGCGTCATCGACATGGAAGTGCGCCGACAGTTGTGGGTTTACTACGTGGCCGAGACCCTCAAGGAACGCGGCTTCACCCCCGACATCGTCGGCGAGCCCCAGGACGTCACCGCGTCGTTCGCCGCCTGCGAGAGCAAGGTCGTTGCTGGCGCCCTCAAGAAAGGCCAGGCCGTCATGGCGCTCGTACTGCCGCAATGGGCCGGCCTCATCAAGGGTGCCAGCAAAGACGGCCCGCGCTACGGCCGCGAGTTCGCCGACCACGCCAAGGTCCGCGCCGGCGTCAAGGGCGTCTTCCACAGCGACGAGCTACCCGCCTACGGCATCACCGATGTCGAGGTCGAGGCCGTGCGCAGACAACTCTCCCTCAAAGACACGGACGCCTTCGTGCTGTGCGTCGAGAAGGCCAAGGTCGCCCGGGGGGCGCTCGAAGGCGTCGCCGATTGCGCCCGTGAAGCGCTGCGCGGTGCCGGCCGTGCCGTGCGTGCAGCGCAGCCCGATGATTCGTCCCGGTTCATGCGGCCCCTGCCCGGCGCCGCGCGCATGTACCCTGAGACCGACGTGCCTCCGATCCGCATCACGAAGGACCATTGGGCGGACGTCCTTGGCCGCCTGCCACCCCGCCCAGAGGTCCGCATCGCCGGCCTGGTCAAGGCGTACAGCGTCTCCATCGACATCGCCGAGCAACTGGTCAAGGACGGCAGCGACCGGGAATTCGAACAATGGGTCGGAGCCGGGGTCGATGCCGGGCTCGGCGCCCGCATCCTCTTGCAGTTCGCCACCGAGTGGAACCACGCCGAGGCCGTCAAGGCCCGCGTGCTCGAGGTCTCTGCGGCGCTGGCCGAGGGTCGCTTCGCCAAAGAAGCCGTCCCAGCCGTGCTGGCCGCGCTTGATTCCTCGCCTCAACAGTCGCTGGACGAAGCGATCAAGGCCGCCGGTGCCGAGGCCGCAGACGACTCCGAACTGGACGCCGTCATCGCCCGGGTGATCAGCGAGCGCGCCGACTTCATCAAAGCCCGTGGCATGGCTTCCATGGGCCCGCTGATGGGGCCCGTCATGGCCGAACTGCGCGGCAAGGTCGACGGCGCGGTCATCAGCCAACGGCTGAAGGCCGCCATCGAGCAGGCCATCGCATGATCGTCCTGGCCTCCAAGTCTCCCCGCCGCGAAGTACTGCTCCGCTACTTGTTGGATGACTTCGAGGTCCGGGCAGTCAACGTCACCGAGCAGGCACCGCACGCGTTGTCCATCGAGGACGCGCTCGAGGTCATCGCCCGCAAGAAAGCCCTGGCCGCCAGCCACGCCGACCACGACGCATGGAT
Organism: Thermoplasmatota archaeon; assembly: GCA_041618195.1. Taxonomy (GTDB): domain Archaea; phylum Thermoplasmatota; class E2; order JACPAO01; family JAHFTW01; genus JBFGSX01. Next base: position 6,926 of record JBFJNL010000058.1, read on the forward strand.
CCTGGGTGCCGACACGGTCGTGTCGTTCCGCGGCGAGATCATCGGCAAGGCGCCCGATTCCAAGACGGCCCGGCTGCAACTAGCCATGCTCAGCGGCGAGGCCCACCAGGTCAGCACCGGCATCGCGCTGGCCTACGACGACCAGGCCGTGGACGCCGCGGCCGTCACGACGCAGGTCCGCATGGACCGCTTGCCCCCCGCGGTCGTAGACCAGTACATCCGTGAGGAGCACTGGATCGGCAAGGCCGGGTATGGCATCCAAGACCCGCTGTTGGCACCGTACATCCACATCGTCGATGGGCCGTGGAGCAACGTCGTCGGTCTGCCCCTCGCCGCCACCGCCACCATGCTGCGCCGCAACGACCTGGCATGCAAGGACCCGCCGACAGAGTCCTGGTTGCAGGACCACAACCCCTTTGAGATGCTCTGAGGGTCTGAGCGCATGCGCTGGGGCGTCATCGCCGTCTTCATTCTCCTTGCCGCGTCTGGCTGCCTCCGCGCCACGCCCCAGGACACCTCCCCCCAGGATGCCGAAGCAGCCACCGTGCTGGCGTCGGCACCGTTCCTGAGCCAGACCCATGGCGACGACAGCGATCCTTCGCTTCACCGGGATGCCAGCCTACATGCAGGCTCCCATAACATCGAACGCGTCGGCTACAGCAACGGCATCGACCAGACGGGCGACCCGGACCGGCTGCCGACGAACACCATCTACACCGAGCTCGCCATCCAAGGGCGCTACGCGTACCTGGCACGTGTCACGGCGACGCCATCGGCCCAGGGAGGCCTAGCAGACCAGACCGGGGGTTTCGTCATCATCGACATCGGCGACCCCAGCAACCCCCGCGCCATGGGCGAATACAACGCCCCCAACGGCTTCGACATCGAGGTCAGCGGCGACGGCGAGCTGGTGTTCTTCGCCACCCAACGCAGCAGCGTGGAAGAGATCGCCGGCAACGCGCAGACCAACGACGACTCGCAATTGGCGCCCCGGGGCGTCCACGTGGTCGACGTCAGGACCCCTGGCGAACCGACGCTCCTGACGTTCCTCCCGGTGCCCTATAACGGCCCACACACCATCGAGTACTACGATGATGGGGACCGAGAGCTGCTGTTCGTACAGACCTACGACCTGTTGGCCAACACGGTCCCGAGCAGCACCGGACAGGCCGCAGGCACGGCGTTGGCGACCGCCGCCGAGGGTGCCGTCCCCCTGACCCAGCGCGTGAACATCTACGAGATCACCCGCGACCGCTCGGCGGGCTCCCTGCGGGTCGCCCTCGTGCCCATCGCCCAATTCCAGCTCAACGACCCCCCGCAGGCGGGCAAGCTGTTCTTCCCCCACGACGTGTCGATCCAGGTCCACCCCTTGCGCGGCTCGACGTACATGTACGTGGCCTACTGGGACCGCGGCGTGCGCATCGTCGACATCTCCGACCTGCCCCGCGCCGACATGGCCCTGGGACCCGACGACGTGCCGCTCTTGCAGGAGATCGGAGCTTTCAACGAGTTCAGCCCCAGCAGCCGTAACAACATCCACCTGGCGGCGCCTTTCGACGCGCTCATCGACGGCCGCCACATCACGGTCGCCGAGCCGGAGATCGTCACCGCCGACGAAAGCGGCTACATCACGTTCATCGACACCAGTGACGCCACCCGCCCCGCCAAGGCGTGCGCCACCAGTTACTGGACGCTGCCGGTCCCCCTGGTCACCACGGGGTTCGATTTCAGCCCGCACAACTTCGACACGTTCGACGACAAGGTCGCCTTAGCGCACAACCACGCAGGCATCTGGATCCTCGACGCCAGCGACCTGTGCCACCCCCGCGCCGTGGGCTTCACCATGGAGGTCGAGCAGCGCACGGACCCGCCGACCTTGCAGCCATGGTTCTGGGGCGTCACCGAAGACAACGGGCTGATGTACGCCGTCGATGAGGCCTCTGGCCTGTACATCCTGCGCTACACTGGCTTCTGAACGCCGCGCGGCGCCGAGCGTGCCGCCTAAGAACCCCAGGTGGGCTCGTCCATCGTGGAGCCGGCTCCGTCCATGCCCCCGACGCCCATCCGCTGGCTTGCGGCCTCGAACGTACTGTGGCTGCTCGCCGGTGTGCTCGCCTACGCGACCAGCATCTCACTGGTCGTCGGCACCGCCATCGCTTTGGTGCCGGCCCTCCCCGGCCTGCTCGAGATGAAACGCTCGCTGCCGGACGAACGTGGCCGCCGCTGGATGGACCGCGCCGTCTCCTTCGCCATCGCCGGTTGGGCCATCCTGGCCGTGATGATCATCATCCCCTACATCGCCAGCGAAGAAGGCCTGAGCCTGTGGAGCAGCCGTGGCTTCTCAGGCCTCGGCATCGCCTCGGCCAGCATCGCGATGCTGCTATGGAACGCAGCGGCGTTCCAGGGCTTGACGGGCGACACGGTCTCCACGCGCATGTACGTGGGTTTCCACGTCGCCCTGTTCGCGGTGGCCCTGTACTTCTTCACGCAATCCGACCTGGCTACCACGACGTTCTTGCTGCGCGGCCAAGAGATCACCATGGCGGACCCGCGTCTGAGCGCCGGCATCGCCGCCGCCCCAGGCCTGCTCTGGGCCCTGGTCATGTGGCGCGCCCGCGCTTAGGCGCACCGGGCGGTAGCGCCGTAGCGTCGCACCCCCCGACCGGGACCATGTGAAGGTGGCGGCACCGCCCAGCGTCCGCTAAGCTGCAACGGCGCAGGAGAGCCTCGGCCGCGCTGCCGGACCTGACGGCTCAGCCGGCCCGGACGAACGATCCATCCAGGTAGCCCGGGAAGATCGGCGGTAGGTCATCATGGGGCATCGCGACCTGCAGCGGCGCCAGAGGCAAGTGCAGGGTCGCGTCAGACCCGACACGGACGATGCTGCGGGCGAACGTGTTGTCCTGCTGCACCTCGCCATCGTTGTGCATCAGCGTCAGGCGGATGGTGCTGCCCGCCGGGATGACGTCGTATTGGGGGTACAGGTCGATGCGCAGCTGGTATTCGGTGCCGTCGAGGTCGCGGGGCTGATCGAAGCCGTTGCGGTGACGCGTGTCCTGGTAGCCGTGATTGTCACATACCGCTTGGCCGCCACAGTCCTTGCCATCGATGGTGAGGTGGGCGACCCAATGGGTGCTGCGCTCGTCGGTCGTGGCGTTGAAGACCACGTAAGGGCGGCCGACCAGACGCATCTCCGCGTCGGTCACGAACGACCATGACAACTGGTCCGGGGCCAGGCCGGCAGGGCCGACGACGGCCTGTTCGTCAAGGCCGAAGAAGTTGGCGTTCGTCAGGACCTCTTCGGGGTAATCGACGATGTCGAGCGTCCCGGCCTTGGCGTCGGCCGGGGCGACAAGCCGGCCGTCGGCCGACAGAGCCAGCGTGCCCCAATCTTGGGCCTTCGGGGGGAAGCTATCGATGCCCCACCATTGTTCGGCGTCGTCTTCGATGAGCACCGGCGGCAGGATGTCCATGATGCCGTTCTGCGAGCCCTTGAGCCAGTGGTCGTACCAGGCGGTCTGGATGTCGAAGAGGGTCTCGTTGTCCGGTTGCCAGTCGCCACGGTCGGGGAAGGCGTGGCCCCATTGTCCAAAGATGCCGCGCTTGGGCGCGACGATGTCGTTGAAGATGGGGTCGATGTGGATGGGGCGGACGTTCCAGTCGCGCAGGCCGTGGATGTGCAGCACGCTGGCGTTGATCTGGCTGGCGAAGGGGCGGTAGTCGCGCTCGACCCAGAAGTCCGTGTGGTCGCCGGAGAAGTCTGTGCCGACGATGAACTGCTCGGGTTGGCATGTCAGCTTCTCAGGGTAGTTGCCGGCGTTGTTGGGGTCGCTGCTGGGCATGGCGCTGCCGGAGGCGTAGCTGAACATGCCGATGAAGGGTTGCAGTTCGTACGGGACGCCTTGGTAGAACGACCACTCGTACTGGTTGCTGACGCTCGCCACGGGGACGATGGTCTTGAGGCCGGGTGGGTTGAGGAATGCGGTGGTGAACTGCGTCTCGCCGACATAGCTGGCACCCCACATGCCGACGTTGCCGTTGCTCCATGATTGGCCGGCTAGCCATTCGACGTAGTCGTAGCCGTCCTGCCATTGGTCCGGACCCGACTGGTCGATGCAGCCGCCGGCCTCGTGGTTGCCACGGACATCGGCGAACGCCACGACGTAACCGCGGGGCACGAACCAGTCGACGAGGCGTTGCGAGTAGGCATCTCCCGCGCCTTCCCCGAAGGTCCCGGTCCCGGTGGGGTCGCCACCTTCTTGGCCGGGCGCCTCGACGGGGTCCATGCCTTGGTAGGGCGTGAAACCGAGGATGACCGGGAAGGGGCCGTCGCCGGCCGGCTCGATCCAGTCAAGGTAGAGGTCGACTCCGAGGGTGCCCGTGAAATGGACCTCCTTGTGGGCGCCGATGTCGAAGACCGGTTGCGAGAGGGTGTCACGGAGCTCGGGGGACAGGATGCCTTTGTCGGCGAGGGCCTGATTGGCGTCGATCTCGACGGACGGCTTGCCGGCGCAGCCAGCAAGCACGACCGTCAGCAGGAGAGCGGCGATGCCGAGCGCCTTCAGCATGCGAAGCACTCCATGTCCGCGGGCTGCTGCTGCATCAGAGTGGCGTTGACCCACGGAATGCTCGCATCCCAACTGGACGGCAGCCAGGCAGTGTGGTGGGGGGACATCAACGGTTGGCGCGGCGTGGCCGTCAGATCGATCACCATGGCATGGCCCGGCGCGAACACGTGGTCAAACGGATAGGTGTCCATCAGGACCGTGGTGCGGTCGATCATAGGCGTCTCGGTGCGTGCGGCGGCCAGGTCGTTTTCGAGTGCAACGCGGTGGAATGCCTCAGTGAGCCAAGTCCGGGTACCGTCGGGGCCCTCATCGTACACCACGGCGCGGAACACGAGGTCGCTGTTGGCCGGCATGAAGTCGAAGCCGAAGACCTTGATGGCGCCGGAGACGTGGGCGCCGTCTGCGAGTTCGATGCGGTGGACGCTACCCGTGGCGTTGCTTGGATTCACCTGCGCCGGCCACGCTTGGTGCTGGTACCAGTCGCCGTTGTCGCTGCGTACTTCCCAGGCGGGTTCGGCCCAGAAGCCGGTGTCTATGCCCTTGAGTTCGCTGTCCATCCAGCGCAGCATCGTCTGGTTCCAGTCGGCGCGCTCGGGGTAGACGTGGCCGGATTGGTGGAGCCAGCCCTTGACGCGCACCTGCTCGGGCAGATTGCTGATCCACGGCAGGATGTGATCCGGCTTGACATTCCAGTCCTGCAAACCATGGACGAAGAAGATGGAGCCGTTCCATTCCGAATCGCCGATGAATTGCGTCCAGTCACGCTCCTGCCAGTAGTCGGTCTTCAGGCCGGTGACCCCGCTGCCGACGCCGTGGGCTTGCACGAAAGGCAGGTCAGGGCAGGCGACATCGTCGATGAGGCGCGCCAGGGATTCCGGGTCTTCGTCGTCGGCCGTGCCGGCGCCGATGAGGCTGACGCCGTATTCATCGGTGCCTTGGGCGTAGTAGTAGGTGTTGAACACCGGGCCCGTGGCGTACGG